>JBAUVJ010000461.1:0-5559 GCA_049583165.1 Candidatus Sulfotelmatobacter sp.
GTTCATGGATGCCGCATCAATTCTGTAGGCGATCATCTGATCGGCAAAAATTTTGGCTAAAGGGAGAAACCAAAATTGTGATGTAGTTGGATTGTTGCACAACCACCGACTGGCAGCCGAATCCCATCTTCAGGCATTCAAACCGGGCGACAGAAAACCTGCAGTTAATCGAAAACTACTATTGACCCGAAAAGGTCACAATGTGATCTTGGTCGCACTTTTAGATCTGGTCGCGGAACGAAGGAGGGATTCATGGCGGTTTCAAGTGCAAGCGGCCATACGACTGCTATCGCCTCATCGGAGAGCGCCGACCTCTACGAAAAGCTTAATGCGCAGTGGCACAAGCCCGCGCTCATGATCTTTATGGCCATCGTAATCGCGCATTGGGGCGAGCATCTGTTTCAGGCTTACCAGGTTTATGTGATGCATTGGCCGAGGCCAAAGGCATTGGGGATGCTTGGCTTGCTGTATCCATGGCTGGTCACGTCGGAAACGATGCACTACGGCTATGCTCTGATCATGCTGGTCGGGCTCTGGGTGCTCCGCAAAGGCTTTACCGGAGTTTCTTACACCTGGTGGATGGTCTCGTTCTGGATCCAATTCTGGCACCACATTGAGCATGCGGTGCTGCTCTACCAGGCGATTACGCGCCATTACTGGTTTCACGCACCGGTGCCGACAAGCTTCCTGCAGATATGGATTCCGCGTGTCGAGCTGCACCTGTTCTATAACACAATTGTGTTCATTCCGATGGTCGTGGCAATGTATTACCACATATTCCCGCCTGTGGGGGAAGCCCAGCGCGCAAAATGCAATTGTGCCTGCCACTCAGATCAGGCACCCAGTGCCGTTGCGGCTTGATTTCGCTTCGGTCGGACATAGCCCACCTGGGGCATGGTTTATCCCATCTCGCGGTCGGCTTTCGGGTCAGTGGGCTGCGAGGTTCGCAGACCGTTTGCGTAGCGATTGAACATACAAAAAGCAGCGGCGATGCAAGGGCGAGAAAGGCTCGCTCGTGGTTTACGCGGACAGAATTACGCGAAAGGAAACGGACGAAAAGACTGGCGACGAAATCAACCGGGAATTTCCGTTTCTTAAGGGATACACCGTTTTCAACGTTGAGCAGATTGAAGACCTGCGGGAGGTTTATTAGGCAAAGCCGTACCAACACTCGACCCCGTCACCCGCATCGAGTTAGGTTGTCGGAACCCACCTGAACAGATAAATAGTATCCTCCTGGAATGTGTTCGCGCGTTGCTTGCTCGAGCCTGAGACGGGGCTACGAGCACTTCAGTCACGTGCGTTAACGCCGTTTGACTTGATAAATAGGAGCGCGATGCCGGATAATCCGGAAACACAAATGGCGCCGCAGGCATAGCAAGGGGAATCGTGAGCTGTGACGCTTACTAATTAATAAGATGAAGCGAATTGCGCTCCTGGCAACCCTTACGGCTTTCGTGGCGTTGCGGGCGTCTGATGTCGCCTTGTTCGCTGCAGACCGCGGGAGTTCCGCGGAGGCTAAGGTCATGCTGCAGCACGCGATCGCGCACTATAAGGCCGTGGGGCGAAGACAAGCATTGGCGGACTTCACGGCGAAAAAGCCGCCATTTAGCGACCGCGATCTGTATGTGGTTTGCATCAGTCCCGAGCATATCGTCGTCGCGAACGGCGGATTTGCAGACCATGTAGGCTCGCGGGGTGACTTGATGAAGGATATAAATGGTAAGGGTGTGGCGGAGGCAGCGTGGGAGGTTACTTCTGACACCGGCGAAGGTATGGTGCGCTACCGATGGCTCAATCCGACTACCCGCACCATGGAACTAAAGGTGACGTTGTTCGCCAGAGTCGGCACCGACGTGTGCGGCGTCGGGGTCTACAGTCCGATGTAGGTCAGGCCGAGAGACAGCCCGCTTCGTTGGTGTAAATATCCCCATTACACTCATTGGCCGGGTGTTGAGGTGCTATCGCCTGCTAACAACAGTCACGAATTGTGCTTTTCCGGCAAGACCGGTTGACAGCTTGGTTTCAGCCATGCCGAAGACTGTCTTAATTTGATGCTGACGCGGCCCTAGACTTCACCTCTCGCTGGGACACGGAATTAGGACGCAGCATAAGCCAATAACCGAAAGCAAGACTGGACATCAGAAGCGACACCAGAAAGCCCAACAAAAAGCCCTGGGTGAGGCCATCACCGAACGTTGGCGCGTCTACGTGCATAGTTCTAAGTGTGGCCGAGTTGAAGAACCGGAGCAAGATGACGGAGGTGTGCGTCCTTCGCTTCAGCCCCATGATGGGGCTGATAGAACCGTGCCCATGCCGAAGATTTCAACGTGGAAATTTGGCGTGCTTATGCAAATACCAGAATCCCGGCTAGGTGCAGGAATACTCTGAAGATGGAAAGGTCTGGACGGCATACTTTCACTTGACGGGAACGCGAGTGAAATAGCGACTTCCCCAGCGTGCGTGTCCACCCGATCAGCAACCGGCTGTCAACAATTGGCAAATCGCGATTCCACTCATTGACCGGGTTTTGAGTGTAATCGCCAGTTAACGTCGGTAATCCCTCACACGTCTTTGCCTGAGCGAAGTTCTAGGCAATAATCGAGAGCGCATGGAACAGATTCATTTAGGCGACCAGATAATCCGCCACGACGACAGCCGAACGAGAGCAGCATACGTTGCAATGAAATCCGGGTCCCCTGAAAGATGCGGTTGCGTCTACTGCCGAAACTTCGCAGCACAGCGGAGCACCCTTTATCCCGAAAACTTTCGTCGACTTCTCAATGAGCTTGGTATCGACCCGGAGAAGGAAGGTGACGTATTCGAAGGCGGCGGTCTGGAAGCCTCGCTGGTGGAGTACGGTGGTTGGTTCTACTTGGCAGGAGAACTAGTCGAAACTGGAGAACGGATGACCGAAGCCGGAGCAGATTTTCAGTACTTCTTTCGCCGCAGCCACAGGCCAATCGCTCTTGCAGATTTCGGAGACGCTGTCCTGGCACTTGAATTCTCGGCAAGATTGCCCTGGGTAATCTCCGATGAACGGTAATAGCCGGGCGGATTGTTAAGGTAACATCGCCAGTTCACTCGTCAATCTTTATTGAAGGCCCGCGAGGCCCGCACCGGGATCGATTGAAGCGCCCTTTCTGGAACACTCGATCGCCCGCTTTGCATCCTCGCTCCCGTGAGCGGCTGCTTCCTGAAATAAGGCGAAGGCTTGGACTCGGTCCCGCTGAACACCGTAACCGTAGTAATACATGTAGCCCAAATGATATTGAGCCTGCACATAGCCTTGTTCAGCAGATTTGCGATACCAGCGGAAAGCTTCCGCATAGTCCTGCGGCACTCCTTGCCCCCGGCTATAGATGATGCCGAGGGCGTACTGAGCCGGAGCGTCGCCCTGTTCGGCAGCCCTTCGGCACCAACGCGCCCCTTCCGAATTGTCCTGCAGCAGCCCCTTCCCCTCGTAATACATGTAAGCGATCGAGCACTGGGCGTTCACGTTTCCTTGCTCGGCAGATTTTAGATACCAGCGCGCAGCCTCGACATAGTCCTTGGGAAGTCCATTGCCGTAGTAATACATCGCACCTAGCGCGAATTGGGACTTCGCGTCTCCCTGTTCCGCCCGGATACGGCACGCAGCTGCCCACTTCGCGACCTGACGATTCTTACGCTCAGTGCGGACGAAGATGCCTGCGCCGATCAGCGCGATGCTGGTGATAGCCAGGATCATCCAACGACGCTTCATCGCGCACCTCCATACGAATCGGAGATCAGATTACACTTCATCCACGCGTCTGCGTCGCAGTTATAGAAAATGACCTGGGCCGGTTGGTGAAACATCGCGATTTCACTCATGGAGCTCCAAATGGCGGGTTGAGCATAAACGCGTTAGGATTTTCTCCTACTCAGGGCGGTCTGGGTCCAGGAGGTCGGGCGGGAAACTGATTTTCTATCTCACGACCGCCGTTCGTACATCCATCAATCTTCCCAACCTCGAATTGTGGCCGTGTGTACGTCGCGGTGAACGCGGCCACAAATAAAAAGGCAAGGCCCTTTCCGATGGAACCCACAGCCAACTTTGAGGAATTGAAACGATCTTTAGGAACGGTCTGCCCGATGTGTTTTCACATCATCGAGCCAACGGATATCAAGCGGATAAATCACGAAGAGATTGAGTGCCCGTTGTGCCGGTTCCATTTCCAGATTGCCGGTGTAAATGACAATACGCTATGACTCCTAGAGGAACAGGCACGCGCAGTACGTGGGACAAGAAGCGCCATTATGGGACCGCAATTAAACGCTACGTGCTCTCAAGAGGCTGCTTCCTCTTCAGGGCGGAGTGACATTGTGGATGCACCGCATGTCCTCGTTCGTCGATTTTGCATTCTTCCAGCGGACAAGGCTTCCCGCAGATTGCACATTTAGGGTGTATTCGAATCTCGAAAGCCATCTAGGGTCCCGACTGCACGCCGACAATGTACTCACGCCTGATGTGGTTGTCTGCCCGCTACCGCACAATTGTTTGTCGATTGTGTGTACGAGATTCACGGTATGGAGTTCGACGCAAAGTTCCGCTCACACTAACGGTGTCCATTCACCGTGCGCCTCAGCGGTCGTGAAATGGGAAAGTCACTCTCCCTGGTCTCCTGTTCTCACGACCGCTGACCGCACTGATATATGCGCCTTTCGTTTCTAACACGAAGAAGTCCACCCATTGGTCGCGCCCTTCAATTGTGGCCTTACATTTTCATTGCTGTTTCAGTCTTGGGTGTGGCTTACATTGCGTTGAGCGGTGGGCGCTTCTGAAAGTTTGGTATCAAATTGACAGTGTGCGGTTGCGGGCAGACAAACGCTCATGCCCACTGCTAGATTTTCTGCGTCTCCCACATGGAACAGAAAAAGCAGTTCATATCCCGACCCTGGCGGCAGATCGCCCGCGACTTGGCACATGAAACCGAACGTAACAGAATCACGCAACTAGCCGACGAATTAAATCGGGCACTTAAGGAGCAGATTTCTGGTCCTCTCGTCCCACCATCGCGCGACTGACCCTTGCGAGTATAATTCGACGTGAAAATGAGCCGACCGTTTGCATCATTTGAGTTTCTAAATCGAGGCTGGGACATTCGCGTACTCGAAGACCAGTCGCTGCGGTGGGTGTTCGTCGTGCTGATGGTGGATTTGTTCATGCTCGGGATGGTTACCTTCATGATGATTTACGAGGGTTTTCGCGTGCACCGCTTCGACGGGACAGCCGCGATTCTTTTCCTTGTGTTCACTCTCCCTGCCTTTCGCTATTCGCGGCTCATCTACCGCCGGCTCGGTAGCTGATCATCGGTGGATCAAACCCTATATTCCGAGAGTTCAATGTCCGCGAATTCATATCTGACTGATGAAAAATCCCTAGCGCTCAAAACCACGTAACCCATGACAGAAAAGGCGTATCGGGATTCGCAGAGGACGCAATGAGAGTGCTTGCCATTATTCTCGCCGGTGCGGTGATAGCTTGCCTCGTGCCGACCGTCATTGCTGGGTGTAACAGATTTGGGAAATCGAAAG
>JBAUVJ010000462.1:0-15595 GCA_049583165.1 Candidatus Sulfotelmatobacter sp.
CTCTTCGCCTCTGACCTTCACTTCGTTTTTACATCACTTGTTCAACGCCGGACTATTCTCCCTCAACGAACGTCGCCGAAAAGTCTCTTCAGCTTACCGGTGACCTCCGCCTCCAGAATGACCGCCGCCTCCGCTGGCGTGACCACCAGCCGAACTTGGCGCGCTATGGGATCCGCCGCCATAACTCGGCGAGCCACCGTGGTAACCGCCGTAACTTCCTGAAGACCGCTGTTGCACGATCGGCTGCCTCATGTTCAGCTGCGGACGCGAATAGCTGCTTCGGCCATAGCTGCTGGCACCCGATTCGCGCGAGTAACTGGAGCTCGGTGTCGTGCGATTCCAATAGCTGCCGCTCTCGCCCCGGCTGGCGGATCCGCCGCTGCTTCCGCTATGCTCCGTCGATTCGCCGCTGTGCGACGGCGGCGTGAACGTCTTCCACTCGCTGCGATTTGGCTCACTTCGGTTGGACGAGGCTGTCTCCGACCCTCTGCTCGCAGCATTGCTCATATCCCTGCCGGATGCAGTCGCGCCCGCGCTCGACCTCCCTGCCGCTGTCGTTGATGCGCTGCGAGATTCCATCGTACCCATGGACCGCCCAGCCGTGACCGGGCTGAAATGATTTTGCTGCATGGACTGTCGCAGACCTGCCGTCTGCTGCTGGAATGATTCCGATCGCGGAGTTCTTGGTGTCCCGAAGAAATGCTGAGACGCTCCACTGTGGATCGTCGATGGGGCCGCAGACCTTCCGCTCGCCGACAAACTGGCTCGCGACGGCACAACCGGCAGATTGCCAGTCATCATGTGAGCGCCACCCAACTGCTCGTGAGTTGCCGCGACCGCCGTTGTTCGTCCCGCTCCAAATCTTCCCGCACTCACGGTCGACACCCCGCCACCAATGTGGGCATCGTTGATGTGTGCCAGATTCGAAAATCGTGTTCCGCCATGCAGCGGCGCAAATCCACCGAAGCGGTTGAGCGTGCCAAATCTATCGAAGCCAACCACTCCGAAGCGGCCGCCATATCCACCCCACCACGGGAAGAAGCGGTCACAAGGCCCAATCGGCAGCCAGCCGAATCCACCCCATCCGCCCCACCCAAAACCAAACCCCCATCCGCCTCCGAACCCAAAGAACGACACATAGGCCGGCGCCCAGAATGGACGATAGAGTCCCGCTCCCCACACCGGTCCTGGCCACCACGCCCAGGAATTTCCATACCACATCCAGCGCCCGTAGTGATACGGCGCCCAGCCCCAGGGCTCATAGCCCACCCACGTCCAACCGTAGTACGGCTCGTAAGTCCAGTTGCCATCGCGATACGGCGCCCAGCCATCTGGCTCATTCGGCACCCAGACCTGACCGTAGTCGTCCGCATTCTCCCATCGGCCATTGGCATCCAGGTCTTCGGCTCCCACGTAGTACTTGTCGGTATGCTGCCAGGACTTCGCGCTATGAATCATGTGGTCGCGTTCGCTGTTCCAGCGATCCCAGTCGTCGCGTTCGGGAGCCGCGGTGATCTTATACTTTGCATCTGCGCCGGCCCCCCGCACCGTCGCCATGTCACCCAACTTGATTTCTGCGATGCCCTGCGGCGTCGAGATTTGCGCCTCGCCCTTGCGCACGATGATGATGCTGTCGCCACTCGGCAGCACTTCGATGCGGAAGACGCCATCCGTGTGCGCAGGATGCAACGCGACGTTGGGCGTGTCGATCTCCGGCTCGACTTCGCTCTCCCCGAATACGGAGTAATTGGCCAGACCCTGGCCAAGCTGGATCTGGATGTATTTGTGGGTGAAGTTGGCGATGTTGGCCTGCGCGTTCGATCCCAGGCGCAGAATGTTCGCGTAGTCGAGTTGCACTTCGGCTCGTCCGCCCGCCGCGGTAGAAACTTTGTCGCCATTCATCACAGGCTGGTTCAACAGAGCTGCCGACCAAGCGCCAGAATCTCCACGCTGTGTCGACACATCGCCATGAATCATACTGATTCGGCCCACGCCTTGATCAATCTTGGCCGGGCCTTCTCCAGACGGCCCTCCGGGTTGAGCTTCTTCCCCGATTTGCGGGGGTTGCCCCGGTTGAACTTGTCCAGGTTGCGGCGGCGGTCCGGCTTGCCCCGGCTGCCCGGGCGGAGGAGGCGGCGTAGATTGCGGTTGCCCAATTTCCATTGGCGCACTCGGCTGCTCCGAAGGACCGCTGCCTTCATCAGTCGTCTGCGCCTGAGCGGTAAACGAAAACGCGCCAGCCAATAATGCCAAGGTCAAGATTGGCAAACTTGCAATCAGCTTGTTTTTCATGACGTGTACCTCTGTACGGAGCCCAGCTTTATCGACTCCAACCTAAATTGCGATGGTGCCGCACTATGTGCGAAGCAACTGCCATGCCAAGTTTAATGCGCGACCAACACGGCAAACTCCTTTGCTTTCAGGACATAGAATCGAATTTTTCAACAGAAGGCAAGGACGAAAGTCCCAGCCGGTGGCCGGGTTGAGCCAAGCTGGTGGTTTTGGGCCACGGATTGGAAAACGTAAATCGGGTGGACATTTCTCTACGCTTCCTTCTCCCCTTCATCCGCAATCCCAATCTTCGACAGCCGATAGCGCAGCGCATTGCGTGAGAGCCCCAACAACCGCGCCGCCTGACTTTTATTTCCATTCGCCCGCCGCAGCGATTCCCGAATCATCTCATCTTCCCAGTGTTCCAAAGTCATGCCTTCAGGAAGAAAATCGCCGCTTCCATTCATCGCTCTAGGCGGACGCACATCCAGGTGAATGTCCTCCACTTTGAGCACAGGGCCTTTTGCCAGCGCGCATGCCCGCTCGATGATGTTCTGCAACTCGCGCACATTCCCCGGCCAGTGATAATTCACCAGAACCTGCATGGCCTCAGGCGTAATACTCTCCACAGGCTTCCCGGAGTCTCCCGCAAAACGCGAGATAAAAAGATTCGCGAGATCTGGAATATCTTCCTTGCGCTGGCGCAACGGCGCAATGTCGATGGGCACAACGTTTAGGCGATAATAAAGATCCTCGCGAAATGTTCCCTGCTCCAGCGCTTCCCGCAGATCCCGATTGGTGGCCGCGATCAACCGCACATCCACTTTCAGAGTTTTCGTACCGCCCAAGCGCTCGAATTCACGCTCCTGGAGCACACGCAACAACTTCACCTGAATCGCGAGAGGGACGTCACCAATCTCATCAAGAAACAACGTTCCTTTATCCGCCAGCTCAAACTTTCCTGGCTTGCTCGCACTGGCGCCGGTAAACGCTCCCTTTTCATACCCAAAAAGTTCGCTCTCCAGGAGATTCTCCGGAATCGCTGAACTATTGATCTTGATAAAAGGGCCAGCAACGCGCCGCGACTTCTCATGGATCGCGCGCGCAATCAAATCCTTGCCCACTCCGCTCTCCCCGCCCAGCAGCACCGTCGAATTCGTCGGCGCCACGCGTTCCACCGTCGCCAGCACCTCCTGCATCCTGGCACTGCGCGCCACCACGTTGGGGTGTGCATACCGCTTACCTAGCGCCTCCCGCAGAGACCGGTTCTCTTCGCGCAGTTTGTGGACGTCCAGCTCTTTATGGATCACCATCCTCATCTCGCTCAGCGAGAATGGTTTCAAAACATAATCGCTGGCTCCAGCCTTCATCGCTTCCACGGCAGTTTCCACCGTACCGAAAGCCGTCATCACCACCACTGGAAGTGCAGCGTTCTGCCGCTTGATCGCCTGCAAGAACTCGAGGCCGTTCATCCCCGGCAACTTCAGATCGGTCACTACCAAGTCAACCGCGCTCTCGCGCAAATGGTTCAGACCGCTCTCTGCGTCGCCCGCGGAGAGTGTGGTGAAGCCATCCTCGCCGAGATTCAATTCGAGCAGGCGGCGCATCTTCGCTTCATCTTCGACAATTAAAATTGTTGGCATGTAACGTTGCTTGTCGCTCTCAAATTTCGCACAACTAAATCGCTTACTCCTTCAACATCTAAGATGCAGAATTCTCCTCAGTCCCGTCGCTAGCGGGAAAAAAGATCACAAAGCAAGCTCCGTGCGCCTCGCTCTCCTCGCCGCTGCTCTCGACGCGAATCGCTCCGTGATGCCCGTCGATAATTCGAGACACAATCGATAATCCCAATCCAACACCGGTCTTCTTGGTGGTCACAAACGGATTGAAAATCTGCTCCCGCAGTTCGGCGGGAATTCCTGGTCCCGTATCTTCGATCCGTACCTCCACTCCACCTCGATTTCCGATGTTTGCCCGGTCCGCGGATACCCGCAATGTCCCCCCACCACTGCCCATGGCGTCGTAGGCGTTCTGCATCAAGTTCACGAACGCCTGCTCGCTGAGACTCTCGTCCAACGGAACCATTGGCAAGTTCGGCTGATACTGCCGCTCGACGCGAACCACCCCATTTTTTTCTTCGTGCGTCAGTGCCACCGAATGCAACGCCCGATCCAGCACCGCGGTAATTTCTTGCGGAGCCAACTCAGCGTGCAGCGGCCGCGCGAAATCCAGAAACCGAGTCACCAGGGCGCTCAAGCGGTTGGTCTCGCTCGAGATGTAACCCGCCAACTCGCTGGCCAGCGGATTCGATTCTCCTAACTTCTGATGCAGCATCTCCGCCGATCCTTTAATCACACCCAGCGGGTTGCGAATCTCGTGGGCCAATCCCGCCGACATTTGCCCCAGCGCAGCCAGACGCTCCGATCGCCGCGCTTCTTCCTGCGCCTGTTCCAGCCTGCGATTGGTTTCCGCCAGAGTTTCCGCCAGCTCTTGATACAACTTCGTCTGCCGTCGATTTTCCACTACGAACCGGTTCACCACCATCGCCGCCAAAAAGAAAAACAGAATGCGGATCGCGAGCAGACCGTAGCTCTCCTCGCTGATTTCGTATTCCTGGAGCGCCGGATAAAGATATGAGCAGTAAGTGGCCGAGGCCAAAGCCGTCCACAACAACGTTGCCAGCGGACTGAAATATTCCGCTGCCGTGACCGCCGGCAGAAAATAGATCGGCCAGTAGCTGCTGTTGATGCTCAGTTCACCCGTGTGATCAATGAGCAGCATGGCCAACGCAATCTTGAACAGGACGATGTACGCGGGGCCCCGATGCGGCGCCTTTCGCAGAACCCAACCTTCACTTAACTGCACAACCCCGAATGCCAGCAATACCAGCTGCTTGTGAACTTCTCGCACCGGCGGCAGGACCGCGAGTCCGGCGAGAAACAGCAGCCAGAGAATATCCATCCAGTTGATTGGCGGACGTTTCGCTTCGCTCATAGTTGGAACGCACAATCTTGGAGCCCAAAATAAAACAACGCCGGGAACGGGCTGGTCACCCATTCCCGACGCTATTTCTCTCTCTGCATTCAGTTCGGATTGCTCGCGGATTGCATTTCATCCGAATCTATCAGAGCGCAGCTAACCGGCTCGCGTCAACGTCATTTCTTCGGCGGTCATTTCTTCGGCGCACTTACGTGACTCTGCGCTTCCGAACTGGGCTGTGCATGTGCTGAAGCCGTCGCTGGCTTTTGCTGTTGGTGCCACGCACTGAACTTCTGCTCTTCTTCCCGCTGCTGCTGCGCGTTTGCTTGCCGCACCGGTGTTACCGGCTTGGCCAGCGGATGCGACCATTGCTGCGCTGGCTGCGTATTACGGTTCCCGGCACCGGTCGGCGCACTTGCCTCCGGCTCCGGTGTGCCTTGCGCCTCCCAAACTCGCGGCTGTGTCTTTCCTTCAACCGTAGCGCCGCTCGGCTGGCCAAACGAACGGAAACTATCGTCGGTCTGTGCCTGCGCCTGCGGTTGCCGAGCCACCGGAGCGGCCATGGGCCGTCCTGCCGGCTCCTGCCGCACCAATGACGACGCTGACGCAGACTGGTTCAAGCGCCCGCCCGCTTGCACCTCCCTTGTATTGAATGAGCGCGGCATCGGAGCCGGCGTCCTGAGCGCTACTACCGCGCGACTGATCACCGCCGCCGGAGGCCGGTTCGCCGCAGGCTGGCCTGAGCCCAGCACGCTGCTTCTGATCGGCTCAAACGCAACCCCGCGCGATACCGGCGCAGCCGCAATTTCCTTCGCCGGCAGCGATAGAACATTTCGTCCCACCGGCCGAGCATTCACAAACGTCGCACGCGATACCACCGTCACGCCGCCATTCACGTTCCGGTTCGCATAAATAACGTTGTTCACGTTCGCGTTCCGATTCACTACAACCGTGTTGTAGACATTCGTCACTCTCGCGATATCCACACGGGTGTTGGTGAAGTTCACGGTGTTCACATAACCGCGGCTGACGCGGTAACCGGGAATAAAAACCTCGCCCGGAGCCAGCGGAAACCACCCCACTCCTGCCCCAAACGAGAACGCGAAATTCGATCCGGGCCCACCGCCTACCCAGGCCACCAGCCCTGGTGCGTAAACCGGCCGCACCACGCTCGGCCCCGGAACCCACAGCCATCCGCCGCTCGCAAAGGCCCAGCGACCATAGTGAAATGGCGCGAATCCCCAAGGCTCGTCTTCCACCCAAGTCCAGCCCCATGGCCCTACCCAAGCCCAATGTCCAAAGCGATACGGAGCCCATCCTGCCATCACCGCGCGCGGCCGCCAGCTCATTCCGTAGCCGGCTACATAACTCCAGTCGCCGTATTCGTCGAGGTCTTCATATCCGGTCATCTCGCGCGAAACATAATTTGCAGAATCAGATTGATCCTCAACTTGATCCCGATCCGAAGCCCAGCTGTCGAATCCGTCTCCGCCGGGAATCTGGCCAAGTTCGTAATCCAGCTGATCGCCGCCAGTAAATGTGGCGTACTGGTTCGCCACAACCGTGTAGGATGATCCGCCGCCCGTGACTTCGCCGCGTCCTCGCCACACGGTCACTTCTGTTCGATTGCCATCGGGATCGACATCGATGCGGTAGTCCCCCGGCGACATCACAGTAAACGCGATGTTCGGCGTGTCGATCTCGTAAGAGTCTTCATCGTCCACGTGCCGGACTTTCACAATCAGCGATCCTTGTGCTAAACGAATCTGCGCCGCTCGGTCACTCACCTCTAGCAATGTGATTCCGGTCTTCGCGCCCAACCGCAGCGCGGTCGATCCAATGTGCACTTCGGCGCGCGAGTTCTCGTCCGCCCAGAGATTGTCGCCCGTAACCAGAGGACGGTTGAGCACAGCATCAACCCAATCGTTTTCACCACCCGGTTGAAATGACACCGAGCCATCCATGAAATTCAGCCTCGCCACGCGGCCCGGAGGATCTTGCGCACTCGCGTCCTGTGAATCTTGCGGCCCTTGCGAATTTTGTACGGCGGGCGCTGCCTGCACGTCCTGCGCCCTCGCTCCACCCGAAACCTGCAGCAGGAACCCCAAAATCGCCCCGATCGCTATAAAGCTCCAGCATTGCCTGTGCGTTTTCATAGTGTCTTTCTTAATGAATGCAGACCTGACATTTTCTCGCCATCTTATCCACACCTGAATAAACCCGATAGATAACCTTTAGTTTCCAAGGTTACCGTTGGTTATCTCCAGTCGTTATTGGTGGTTTTCAGCCAGGCTGGCCGAGATAAGGCGGGATTATTTGACTTAACTATTTTGGTAGGGTTAGTGGGCTACGGGCTTCTGCGAGATCTCATCCAAGGCCAGATTCAACTCCAGAACATTCACGCGCGGCTCACCTAGGAATCCGAACTGGCGCGACTCGGTATGCTGGCGCACCGCTTCGCGAACTACGTCCTCGCTCAGCCCGCGTTCTTTGGCAATGCGCGGAACCTGAAATTCAGCCGCTTCCGGCGAGATGTGAGGATCGAGCCCCGAACCCGACGACGTCAGCAGATCCATTGGAATAGCAGCGCCGGGATTCTGAGCCTGCAATCGGTCTGCATCTCCCTGCACTCGCGCGATGAGAGTTTGGTTGGTTGGACCAAGATTCGATCCGCCGGAATTGCCCGCATCATAGCCAGTTCCCGCGCTAGACAGACGCGAGTAAAAATATCCTGCGGAAGAAAATGACTGCCCAATCAATCGCGATCCCACCAGCTTGCCGTTCCGTGTCAGGAGTTCGCCATTCGCTTTGCTGGGAAACAACACCTGCGCTAGGCCCGTAATTACCAGTGGAAAAAGCAGGCCAAATAATATGGTCGTCACCACCGTCATCAGTAGGGATGTGATCAGATTCTTCTTCATAGTCGCCTCTACGCCAACCCTGCCCGCACAATCAGCAGGTCGATCAGCTTAATTCCGATAAATGGCACGATCACCCCGCCTAGCCCATAGACCAGCAGATTCCGACGCAGCAAGACAGCCGCGCCCTGCGGAACATATTTGACTCCGCGCAGCGCCAGTGGGATCAACGCAACAATAATCAGCGCATTAAAAATAACCGCCGACAAGATCGCCGATTGCGGCGTCGACAGCCGCATCACGTTGAGTGCCTGAAGCACCGGAAACGTCCCGGCGAACATTGCGGGAATGATTGCGAAATATTTCGCCACGTCATTCGCAATCGAAAATGTAGTCAGCGCGCCCCGGGTCATCAGCAACTGCTTGCCGATTTCCACGATCTCAATCAGCTTGGTCGGATTCGAATCCAGATCCACCATGTTGCCGGCTTCCTTGGCGGCCTGCGTACCGGTGTTCATGGCCACACCTACATCCGCTTGGGCTAGCGCCGGTGCATCATTGGTGCCGTCGCCGGTCATGGCGACAAGTTTTCCTTGTCCCTGTTCGCGGCGGATCAAATCCAGCTTGTCCTTTGGTGTAGCCTGCGCCAGAAAATCATCGACGCCAGCTTCCGAAGCAATGGCCGCCGCGGTGAGAGGATTGTCGCCTGTAATCATCACCGTCTTGATTCCCATTGCGCGCAGCTGATCGAAGCGTTGGCGCATACCGCCCTTCACGATGTCCTTGAGCTGAATCACGCCCATGGCGCGGCCATTCTCCGCCACAACCAGCGGAGTGCCGCCGGAGCGCGAAATCGTCTCCACGGCAGCGCGCACTTCCCCGGGCAACGTTCCGCCATGCTCTTCCACATACTTCGCAATCGCTTCCGTCGCGCCTTTGCGGATCGCGCGCCCGTCCAGATTCACGCCTGACATGCGAGTCATTGCGGTGAACGGGATAAATTCAGCATCGTGCGAACTCATTTCCCGCCCGCGTAATCCATATTTTTCTTTTGCGAGCACCACAATAGAACGGCCTTCGGGAGTTTCGTCTGCCAACGAAGAAAGTTGCGCCGAATCCGCCAGCATCGCTTCGCTCACGCCAGGAGCGGTTATGAATTCCGTGGCTTCGCGGTTGCCCAGCGTAATGGTTCCCGTCTTATCGAGCAGCAGCGTATTCACGTCCCCCGCTGCTTCTACCGCGCGCCCCGACATTGCCAGTACATTGTGCTGCACCAGCCGATCCATGCCCGCAATGCCGATCGCCGAGAGCAGTCCTCCAATCGTGGTCGGAATCAGGCACACCAGAAGAGAGACCAGCACAAACACGGTTTGCGGTGCGCCCGCATAAATCGCAAATGGCTGGAGCGTGACCACCGCCAGCAGAAATACAATCGTCAGCCCGGCCAGCAGAATGTTCAAAGCAATTTCATTTGGCGTCTTTTGCCGCTCCGCGCCCTCCACCAAAGCGATCATGCGGTCGAGAAAAGTTTCTCCGGGATTGGAAGTAATCTTCACTTTGACCCAATCGGAAAGCACGCGCGTCCCGCCTGTCACGGCCGAGCGGTCGCCACCCGCTTCGCGAATCACAGGCGCAGACTCGCCGGTGATCGCCGACTCATCCACTGAAGCCACGCCTTCCACGATCTCGCCATCGCCGGGAACGAATTCGCCCGCCTCCACCAGCACCATGTCTCCCGAGCGCAATTTCGACCCTGGCACCGTTTCTGTTTTTCCGTTGGGAAGCAGTCGGTTGGCCATCGTCTCCGCCTTCGCCCGGCGCAGCGCATCGGCCTGCGCCTTGCCCCGGCCCTCTGCCATCGCCTCAGCGAAGTTGGCGAACAGCACGGTAAACCAAAGCCACAGCGTAATCTGTAGATTGAATCCGAAGCCGGGCCGGCCGTGCATGCGATCGAGAACAAGCAGCACTGTCGTCACTACGCTGCCCACTTCCACCACAAACATCACCGGATTGCGCATCATGGTCACTGGGTGCAGCTTCACAAGTGAATCCCAGGACGCACGGCGCACGATCTTCATGTCCCACAAACTACGTTTTGATTTCTTGCTTACCATATTTTTTTCTTAGCTCTGTCATCCCGAGCGAAGGTTGAAGAAGAACCCTTTACCCGCGCCGCCTCTGTTTTCCTGCCTAAAATGTTTTTCCCGCCTGCATCAGCAAGTGTTCCAAAATCGGCCCCAGGCTCAGCGCTGGAAAAAATGTCAGCGCTCCCACAATCACCACCACCCCGATCAGCAGTACCGTAAACAATGGTCCAGTAACCGGAAATGTCCCCAGCGTCGCCGGAGCTTGTTTCTTACCTGCCAGATTGCCGGCAATCGCTAGCATCGGCAGAATCATCATGAAACGCCCCGTCAGCATCGCAATCCCCAGCGACGTGTTGTACCAGGGAGTGTTTCCGCTCAGCCCATTGAACCCCGACCCGTTATTGGCCACCGCCGAGGTAAATGCATAAAGCACTTCACTGAATCCATGCGGACCCGCGTTTCCCATGGCGGAAGTTCCGAAGGTGTACAAAACGGAAATCGCCGTGAACACCAGAATCACCAGCGGGAAAATCAGGATCACGAGCATCGCCATCTTCACGTCGTAGGCTTCGATCTTTTTCCCCAGATACTCCGGTGTGCGCCCCACCATCAATCCGGCGATGAAGACCGACAGTATGACGAAGACCAGCATTCCATACATCCCCGCACCCACCCCGCCGAAGATCACTTCGCTCAACATCAGGTTGATCAAAGGAACCATTCCACCCAACGGGGTAAACGAGTCGTGCATCGAATTGACTGCGCCGCAGCTAGTGTCCGTGGTGACGGTGGCAAACAGCACCGAATTCGCCACGCCGAACCTCACTTCTTTTCCTTCGAGGTTGCCCGCCACTCGCGCCGTCGATGACGGATGTTGCGCGCCATGCTGCGCCGCCGCCGTCAGTAAAGGATTGCCCCGCGCCTCCGCCCAATACGCTGTCGTAACTCCTGACAGGAAGAGCAGCGCCATCGCCGCCCACACGGCCCAACCGTGCCGCGGCGAGCCAGTCATCTTTCCCAACGTGAAAGTAAAGGCAGAAGGGATCGCCAGAATGCAGAACATCTCCAGAAAGTTCGAAAAGGGAGTGGGATTCTCAAACGGGTGCGCGCTGTTGGCGTTAAAAAATCCGCCGCCATTCGTTCCCAGCTCTTTAATAATCTCCTGCGAAGCCGTCGGCCCTTGCGCGATCACCTGCTGCGTCACTGTCTGCATCAGCGGTTTTCCATCCGGACCGTTCACCGGCTTGCCATCGGAACCGAGTTGCGGCGTCTGGTACGGATCGACCAGTTGCACCGTGTCATACGGCTTGAGGTTCTGGACGACGCCCTGCGACACCAGCACCAGCGCCCCGACCAGGCACAGCGGAGCCAGAATCCACAGCGTTCCGCGCACAATGTCGACCCAGAAATTGCCGAGGGTTTTTCGCTCGCGTCGCGCAATCCCACGAATAAAAGCAATTGCGAGCGCCATGCCCGCCGCCGCCGAAATCCAGTTGTGATAGGCCAGCCCCACCATCTGCGTCAGGTAGCTCATGGTGGTCTCGGGTACATAGTTTTGCCAGTTGGTGTTGGTGGTAAATGAAGCGGCCGTATTGAACGCCAGCGCCGGAGGCACTCCCGCAAGCTTTTGCGGATTCCACGGCAACCATGCCCACTGCTGAACCCTTTGCAGTACGTAAAGCAAAATCATTGATACGCCGCTGAACAAAATCAGTGCCAGCGCGTATTCTTTCCAATCCATCTCATGGCTTTCGTCCACGCCCGTGAGCTTGTAGAGAATCCGTTCCACCGGCCGCATCACCGGGTCCAGCCAAGTGCGCTCGCGGCTGAACACTCGCGTCATGAATCCGCCGAGCGGCTTGGTCACGAGAAACACCGCCAGCAACAGGCACAGGATTTGCAGCCATCCATTCGCGGTCATCAGAATTTCTCCGGCCGCAACATGGCATACACGAGATACACCATCAACCCCGCGCAAATGACCAGCATAACAATGGGTCCCATGAGCTCCTCAGCGCACCCGCTCGCAGAAATGGACATACGCAAGCGAAATAATAAAGAATAAAATTGTCATCGTAAGAAAGATCGTGTCCTGCATTTCAAGTTCCCTCAGCTCGCCATTCGAGCTTCTTCCACTCTGCTTCCCCTAAAATTTCACCATGATGTCGATATCGAAGAACTGCTCGTCCCGGCGCAGATCGGGAAACCACACCGTGCTGTTTTGCGCTCCGCAAGCCGCTTGCGCCGCGCCCAGTGTTTCCTGCATGGACGAATTCCCATCGTTGCAAGCGAAGAACTGGGGGTATCCGTTGTTGGTATATGGCACCCCGCCCGAACCCGGCGGCGTGATTCCTCCCGAACCCGACCAGTACGGCACACTGGCATGACGATAGTCGTACTCCCAGCGGAACGTGATGTACTGGCTGGGCATGTAGTCAAACGTAACCGAGCTATCCCATGCCTTGAACGGATCGCTGGGATTGCCGGTGAAGTAGGGTGCGTTAATCCCCGCGGACTCCGCCGTCTCTCCGTTGATGGGAGGGTCCAGAACCAAATAGCGCCCGGGATTGTTTATTTGTCCGCCGCCCAATGTCAACGCATACCGGTCTTTCTTGAACCACATGCGGTTGTACAGCATGTAGCCGATGAAGCTCTGCTTGGGATTGATCCCCGCGCCAAAATGATCGCCGCCGACAGAGTTCCGGTCTTTCGTGTCACCATGGCACCCGACCCCTTGCAGGTAGACGCCGGCCGATGTAGTTGTGCTGGGTCCAAACTCACAACCCATATCGCCGGTGAACGAGAAGGCCATCTTGTCGAGAGTCTTTCCAGGTTTGTCGAAATATTTGATTTCAATGCTGTCGTCGGTGTGAACCCGTCCGCGATTTGGAATGTACAGGTCATCATGACCCAGTCCGTAATTATTAGAAATGACGTTTACCCACGGCCTCGGAGTCCATTTAATCTGCCCACCCAGGCCTTTCCTCGAATTGGCGGAACCGTACGACTGCCATCCATTGATGAACCACGGTTCGATCTTCAAGTGAGGATTGGGAAAAATCTGCACCCGCAGACCCTGGAAAAACCAGGGCGTGTTGGAGGAAACGTACGAAGGCTGGTACGCCCAGTTATCGAAGTTGTAGTAGCTGAACAAGCCAATGTAAGAGAGGAAAATGCCGGCGTCCACGTTGATGCCGTTCAACGCGTTAATGTGGTAGCCGCCATATGCCTCCGCCAGGTAGCGATAGGCAGTGTCAAGGTCCCACTGGCCCTTCGCCGGGCTCGGGTCATTGCGGGGCGTGGTTGCGGAATACATGCCGAACTGGGTCATGAATCGAGCGCGGACGTTGTCATAGTGGAAGTCGCCGCCAACCCCGAGTTGTTCCAACTGGATCTCGTTGGAGCGAAATATTTCGCTCGACCCGCTTATCGTGTCGTCCACTGGTTTGTTGAAGTCGTAGGTGTAGGTGACGTCGGCCCGAATTTCAGGGGTGAAGAATTTTGAATCGAAAGCTGCGTCTTTGGTGCGTGGATTGCCATTCAGCCAGGTCCAATCCCAGTCTGAAAAAGGTGGGATCTTTTCCTTCTTTGCGGGTTCGCTGTCGGCAGACTGGCTTGGAGTTTGCGCTAACCACCCTTTCAGAGGGGATGGCGTGGGTACGGTGTTGGGTGCCGTGACTGGGACGGCAATATTTTCCGCGGTCACGGCCGGAACATTTGGTCCAGGGGCCGGAATCACCGGGGCTTTCGCTACCGGGGCCGGAATCGCATCCACGCGCGCGGTGCCAGGGTCGGCACTTTTTTGCTGTTCTACTTCCGCTCGCAAGCGCTCCACTTCCGCTCGCAGCGCTTTCAATTCATTCCGCAGTTCCTGTTGTTCGGTTTGTGGGCTCGTACTAGAAACGGCGGGCGCGGAGGGCGCTACCCCCGTTTCGGATTGAGCGACGGCCCAGGCTGGCAGAAACAGAGCGAACGTCGAGACTGATAAGACCTGGAGCGTGTTCTTTCGCATAATTCTTGTTCTCCCGTACTTCCTGAGGGTAGCCGCAGTTGTTCTCTGTGGCGCGGAAGTCGTCATCGAAATACATACCGCGCGTCACCCCGGTGTGCAATCGTTTCTCACGGTACCGGCGGGTTGGCACTACCCAGAAGCACACCAACGGAGCGCCCTCACGCAGCAATGCGATCAGAAACCTGATCATGAACGCCGCTCCCGTCAAGGCGATGGCTACCAACGTTGCGGCCAGCCACATTTCTTTCCGCTCCATTGCGCCACAACACCAGCGCAAACAGTCCATTGAACCGCTTAGAGCGTAAGAGTTGTTTAAGGAATTTCTAAAGATTTCATAAAGAACGGAGCTCCACGAACCGCGCTGACTTGTGCGCCGTACGCTGCGTACAGCATCAGCAGCCCCATTCCGCTTCGCCCGGCTGGGCAAAATATTCTTTTGACCTCGCGCGTTCGTTGGTCATCGATTCCAACTCGAGCAGCGCCAAACGCGCTGCCGCCACCAGTCGGCTTTTTTCCTGCTGCGGAACTTCCTTCCATGCGCCTCGCCCTTCGCTGCCCTTCCCTGAAATCTCCGGCGTGAGCGCCTGATGATAATGATGAAAAAGTTCCGCCAACCGTTCCGGTGCTACGTCGTTGATCCACATAGTCTTGATCTCCCCAATATCTAGTTCTTGTCCGGAGCTTTCTCAGCTCCACAATGATTAGACACAGGAGTTCAGAAAGCCCGAGTAAAGGATTTATAAAACATTCGTAAAGGTGGGAAGCAGTGAAGACTGCGTGGCGAAGAGATGGAGGTCAGTAAAAGCTACGAACCCGGTTCAAACCGGTAGCCGACCCAGGGCTCGGTAAGCAGGTATTTCGGTGAGGAAGGATCGCTCTCAATTTTTTTGCGCAACTGGCCAATGAAGACGCGCAAATACTCCGGCTGCTCGGTGCTGTTCGGCCCCCAAACAGCAGCCAATAAAGTACGATGGGTCACCACTTTACCCGGACGCCGCGCAAGATACACGAGTAAGTCGAATTCTTTCGGAGTGAGGCGGACTTCCAGGCCAGCCACCTTCACCATCCGCGCGTCGAGATCGATGGAAAAATCTCCGGTGGTAATTGTGCTTGGCGCATCTTCTTCAGTCGCAGGACTGCGCCGCAATTGCGCTCGGATGCGCGCCAGCAGTTCATTCATGCTAAATGGCTTGGTGACGTAGTCGTCCGCGCCCGCATCCAGGGCTTCCACCTTCGAGCGATCCTGCCCGCGCACCGAGAGCACGATAATTGGCACTTGCGAAATCTGCCGCACTTGCCGGCACAAGCCAACTCCATCCAGATTCGGCATAGCCAGGTCGGTAATCACCACATGGGGAATCCAGTTCTTCATCAGCTCCAGCGCCATT
>JBAUVJ010000463.1:0-1712 GCA_049583165.1 Candidatus Sulfotelmatobacter sp.
GCTCTGGAATACGATCGCGACGTTCGGCGTCTGGCCATCGAGCGGCTTGCCATGCCAGGAGAGCGTTCCGGAGGTCGCCTGGGAAAGTCCGGTGAGCATGCGCAGCAGCGTGGACTTGCCGCAACCGGATGGGCCGAGCAAAGCAATAATTTTGCCGGGCTCGACCGCCAGATTGGTAGGACCGACGACCTGAATCCGCGTGCCATCCGATTGTGGGTAGGACTTCTCAATCCCGACGGCTTCAATGATGGCATCGCTCAAGGAAAGCTCCCGTAACCTCTATACACGATCCGCTAAACAACGCAAAGAGGCTGTAACCTTCTATTCACAATTGCTGTGATGCTTTTCAGGCGGAAAAGTTCTCTTCCGGCAACGGCGCGAAAGGCGTGGGCTTCCGGTCGCTCAACTCAGCAAGGTGGACCAACTTCGCTTCGATCTCTTTCGTGAGATGCTTCTGATCGAAGCGCCAGCGCCAATTCCCGCCATGAAGGCTGGGCGTATTCATGCGAGCCTCGCTGCCGAGTCCCAGAACATCTTGCAGGGGCACGATGCTTAAACTTGCGGGCGAGCAGTAGGCAGCGCGTACAAATCCCCAATGAATGCCATCGTGGGAGCGTCCGAGGTAGGCTTCGGCATTGCGCCGTTCGGCGTCGCTGGCGCCGGTACGCCACCAGCCCATGGTGGTGTCGTTATCGTGAGTCCCGGTATAGATAACTTTTCCAACGGCACGATGAGGCAGATAAATATGCGCGCCTTCGTCGCCGAAGCCAAATTGCAGAACCGCCATACCGGGAATCTGCAGGCGATCGCGCAGGGCATAAACTTCAGGAGTAATGAAACCGAGGTCTTCGGCGAAAAACGGTAACCCGCCCAGCACTTCGCGCAACTTCTTGAATAGATCGTCACGGGGACCATCGACCCAGCGGCCGTTGACGGCGTTGTCGTCGCCGCCGGGGATCTCCCAGAACTGATCGAATCCGCGGAAGTGATCGAGGCGGATGTAGTCGCAATGCGCCGTGGCCCAGCGCAGCCGCTCGACCCACCACTCATAACCTTGTTCCTTCATCACGTCCCAGCGGTAAAGAGGATTTCCCCAGCGCTGCCCGGTCTTGCTGAAAAAATCCGGCGGGACGCCAGCCACAACATCGGCCTCGAGATTTTCATTCAGACGAAATAGTTCGCGGCGCGTCCAGACGTCTGCGCTGTCATGGTTCATGAAGATGGCAACATCGCCGACAATGCGGATTGCACGCTCGGAGCAGTAACGCCGCAGCGCCCGCCATTGTTCGTAAAACGCGAACTGCAAGGCGGCACGAATCCGCATATCGAGTTCGAGTTCTTTTCGGGCCTTTTCCAAAGCCGCAGGGTCGCGGCGCGCCAGTTCGCTCGGCCACTGGTTCCAGCAGGCAAGCTTGTGTTGGGCACGGAGTGCGTCGAACAGCACGAAATCGTCGAGCCACCAGAAATTTTCTGTCCGGAATTTTTCAAAGCGCTGCCGCGCTTCGCCCGATGCGGTTTGCACAAAGTTTCGTCCAGCCTCGAACAGGAAGGGCATTTTGCGGGCGAATATCTGGCCGTATTCCACCGGAGCGGAAGCCGAGGGTTCGAGATTCGCGGAATCGAGTTTGGCAGCGTCCAGCTTCGCAGCGTCAATCCATCCGCGCTCAGCCAATCGTTCGAGACTGATGAGGAGCGGATTTCCGGCGAAGGCC
>JBAUVJ010000464.1:0-3795 GCA_049583165.1 Candidatus Sulfotelmatobacter sp.
GCCCAGAGAAACATCCGAGATCAACCGAATCTTTACCGCCTCCGCCAGCCTCGCCTCCATCTCCTCAAGGCATGCTTCGTCCGACCCCGGATCGTACGTTCCATACGCCGGAACGCCCCAGTATTGCCGGATTTTGATCTCTCCGTTCTTGTATTCCGCCAGGTGCCCGGGAGGAAGTTTTGCGATTCGCTGGAAGGCGGAGTTGGGATCGGGAATATATCCGAAGTAGAAAAACTGCAACACCCCTTCGGGATTCACTTCCGCAAGCTGTGGCGCTGCCGCAAGGATGGCTTTGATTTCAGATCCGAAATAAAGTCTTCCGCCATCCTGCGCATAGTAGAGCGGCTTCTTGCCAATGCGGTCCCGAGCCAGCAACAGCGACTGGCGGCGCTCATCGTAAAGCGCAATGGCAAACATCCCGCGCAGCTTGGTAACACATTCGGCTCCCATCTCTTCATAAAGATGGACGATCACTTCGGTGTCGCTGTGCGTATAGAACTGATGTCCCCGGCCCTCAAGCTCACGGCGCAATTCGAGGAAGTTGTAGATCTCCCCGTTGAATACAACCCAAACGCTCTTATCCTCATTGTGAATCGGCTGTTTTCCACCAGAAAGATCGATGATGCTCAGCCGTCGCATACCCAACCCAACATGATGACTCGCGTAGATGCCCTCATCGTCGGGACCGCGGTGCACAATGGTCTGGCACATCGCGTGGATCTGGGTAGCCTCGACACGCTCACCTTCCCTGCCGAGCATCCCGGCTATTCCGCACACGAGGGCACCTCGCTGGAGGCGGTTTCTCCCGCTCCAATACCGCTCGCCGCCGGCCGTCGTCCTCGAACCGACACTGGGACGCCGGCCACGTGCAAGTCCTCGATTCCACAATCCTCAAACCAGCCGCAAACTTCCTCATAGGTGTGCTTCGACTGATACCACGGCGAGTACCAATCAAAAGTATCGAGCACGCGCCACTGTGGGTCTTCATTGAACGACATCGGAATGAGAAATCGCACGGCTGCGCTGACTGGCTTGCCGAAGAGAGGAACTTTACGCACGATCTTGTGCATTCCATACAACGGGATGGTCCCGTAGCAGAGCGAATGCAAAAGCTTGGGCGGCGTGCGCCGCGTCACTCTGCGATAAACGTCGCTCATGCGATACCACTTGTTGTAAGCGCTGTAAAGCCAGATCGCGATCCCTCCACCCGGCTTCACCAGGCGTGGCAACTTCTTGAACGCCGCCTTGCAGTCGGGAGTGTGGTGCAGTACGCCGAGGCTGTAGATATAGTCAAAACTCTGTTCCGCAAAAGGCAGAGAAAAAACATCGGCCTGAAAAATAGTCGCCGGATAGCCTCGGAGATTCCGCGCCGCCGGTTCCACCGCAGCGCTCAGATCGATACCAACCACGCGGGCTCCCCACCGGCTGACCACTTCCGCATAACGGCCCATGCCACATCCCACATCCAAAATCAGCTTCCCGCGCAGATCTTCACGGGTCAGACCGGTTTTGTAGGTGAAGTCGACCTCCGAGCGATTGCCGGTCTCAACGTCGAGCTGAGTCTTATCGTGCTTGAGCCACTGGAAGCCGAAACTGCCGGTGTAGTACTGCTGATCGACGAAGCGGACGACCCCACGAATTCGCGGAAAAATCTTGTGGCAGCCCATGCATACTAAGCCCTCTGCTACTTCTTCGATGTGGCTACCGCAGACCGGGCAGCGGAGAAGTTGAAGCACTTCATCTGCAACCTTCTCAGTAGCTCTTGACTGGTTCGCGTTTTCGGTTGGATTCATATCTCCGGCTTCCGTTCGTGCTAAGAGATTTAAGGCTGGCTGGATCCGCTTTCGAACCTATAACGACCGTGATCTGGTACAAAGCGGATGCATAGCCGACCATGAAATAGGGGAAAAGGTTGTACTCCGTGGAGGCAAACATTGCGCCGAAGACGTATGCCGCTAATCCCGCCCACAATGCGCTGGTCCACAAACGGATCGATTCGTCGGCCTCGTACCCCGGAAGTTTGCGCACGCTGTTAATCTTGCGGAAGCTCAGGAATAGCATGGTCAGAAAAAGAGCGAGAGCAGGAAATCCCGCCTCCGCCGCCAGTTCCGTATAGCTGTTATGAGCTACGCGCCAGTCTCCGTTGATCACCTCGAAATTTCCCGGACCCACTCCAAGAACAGGATGGTGGAGTGCCGTTGAAATGCTGGCCATGAGCAACCTCTTGCGCGCCTCCAGCGAGCCCCTGTCGCCCGACCCTTCTACATTGCCGCGAACAATGCTCGTTACTCGAGTCAAGTAGCGGGGCGTCGCCACCACCACCCCGGCTCCCACAACCCCCATGGCAACCGCGGCTACGAGTACCGAGCGCCGTTTCCCTTTGATGCCGAACTCCCAGATGCAGGCAGCCACGGTAATCACGGTCGCGATCATTCCGCTACGCGAGTAAGTCAGAACCACGGCCAAAAGCATTACCGCTAAACTCCCCGCCCAAAGCAGCTTTCGCAGCCCTCCCTTGGCCGCCAGCAAAAATGCCAGGCACAAGGGGAAATTCATGGCGATGTTGATGGAAAGATCGTTTGGGTTCTCCAGCACGGATTTCTGAACGCCCCACAGGCGCCCGTCTTCCGTGTGGTGCACAATAATCGAAGCCAGTGTAACCACCGCGACCGCGGAAACCTGGATGAACAGGAGCTTGCGCATCTGCCGCACCTGGGTCACAATCAGCGCGATCAGCAGTGCCACAATCACGCCCTTCGAGAACTTGTTCACCACGGTGTCGAACGCTCCCCCTTTCCAATACGCGAAGGGAATCGTGAGAAACATATACCCGAGCAGCGCCAACAAAACTTTGAGCTCCAACGGAAGCTTTTGGCGATCCTTCGACCGCGCTCCGAAAATCAGCGCCAGCAGCGCTATCCCGCCGCTGATCTTGGCCAGGGGCAGCCAGATAAGTCCTGGGATCAGATCCTCCGGACGCCAGTAGTAAAGGAACGTGAACAAAACCAGGGCCGAATAGCTCAAGGTTTTGCCTTCGCCCAGCTTAAGATTTGGGCTCTTCCACACCGGTCTGGTCGCTACAGTGGCCAACAGGTTCTCCTACTCAACAGCTTTCTTGGATCGCGCTCTCAATGACCCCACTCGATCTTCCGGCCTCTGACGAACCTGCCAAATGCCACAAGGGCGGCGGTATTGAGTGCAACGAAAGTAAACGCGGCGTCGGCCATGCGGGCCACAACTCCCCGCTTCAGCCGAACCATCCCCAGCAAACTCAACGCATAAAATGCGGCCTGCAACAGAAACGCCACCCGATAGATTGAGGCGCGCACGAAGAGCGAAGATATTAGAGCGGTCAGCAGTGCAAACGGAGCCGCCAGGCGCAGCAATTTGTGACTCACGAATTCGAAGCGCAAGGGATTCTGTCTCCCAAGCAGCCACGGACACATTTGCAATAACTGATAATTGCCGCTCAGCGTTCTGACCTTGCGGCCGAACTCGCGCGCACCTCCCAAATCCGGGCTATCCCAGGCACGCGCCCGGGAATCGAAGACCACCCGGCTGCCTTGTCGTATCACGTGCATCGGGATATAGACGTCATCCAAAATTGTCCCTGCCGGCACCGTTGGAATCAGTTGCCGCCGGACCGCGTACAGTGCGCCGGTTGCTCCAACCACCGAGCCAGAGTTGGATTCCCATTCGCGAATCTTTTTCTCGATGCGCCAGTACAATCCCATCCCTTTGGCGGTTTCTCCTGTTTCTAAATCCCCCAGCATCAGTTCGCCGCTCGCGCATCCC
>JBAUVJ010000465.1:0-3881 GCA_049583165.1 Candidatus Sulfotelmatobacter sp.
TTCCATATACCCAATCAAACGATTAGACCGCAAGATTGGCTGGTTTGGACCAGATGATTGTCATCCTTCTTCAATCGCAAGTAGCTCTGTGGCAGAAATCGGATGATCGAATCGTCAGACGATCTGGCAATTGAAATACCGGCTTCCAAAGCCGTTTGAGTGCCTTCCTTGAGCTGGGTTTAAGAGATAAACAAGGTTCTACACTCCTGCGTGCCTCCCCAGGCGGCACACCCCCCGCTGTCTCCAAACTGCGGGAGTCGCGCGGGGGTTTTTCAGGGATAAAACCCGGTAATCAAGTGAGATCGATGCGCTGGCTTTGCAGAGGACGGAAGCGATAGATGATTCGCCGGGTCGTTGATTTCGCCCTCACCAATCGCCTGCTTGTATTAGCACTGGCGCTGGTGCTATTCGCTTGGGGCATCGTTTCTTTCCACAACCTTCCCATCGAAGCCTACCCCGACGTGGCCGACAACTACGTGGAAATTATCACGCAGTGGCCGGGGATCTCGGCGGAACAAATCGAGCAGCAGGTCACGATCCCTCTCGAAACTGTGATGAACGGTATCCCCGGTGTGGTCCACCTGCGCTCGTTTTCGCTTTTCGGGTTGTCAGACTTAAAGTTGGTCTTCGAGGACGGCACCGATAATGCCTGGAACCGCGAACGTGTACTCGAACGCCTGACCCAGGTAACTCTGCCGGCTGGCCTCTCGCCGCAGATGGGCACGGACTGGAGCCCCGTCGGCCAGATTTATTTCTTCACCTTGCACAGCACGAATCCGATGTATGACCCGATGGAGCTCAAATCCATTGAAGACTGGGTGGTCGAGAAGAACCTTAAATCTGTCCCCGATATTGTTGATGTAGCTAGCTTTGGCGGGCCTACACGCGAATATCAGGTCCGAGTCGACCCCAACAAACTCGTCTCCTACGGCCTGAGTCTGGCTCAGGTCGAGCAGCAGTTGACGAACAACAACACCAATGCCGGTGGAAGTTTCATTCAGCAGGGTCTGCAACAGATCAATGTCCGCGAAGTAGGTCTGGTCTCTCACACTCATGATATTGAAGAGACGGTCATTTTCACCAAGAACGGTACGCCGCTCCGCGTAAAAGATATTGCGGAAGTTTCGCAGGGCCCGAAGATCAGGCTCGGCCAGTTCGCCCGCGCCATTCACCGCGAAGACGGAAGGATCATCGACAACGACGATGTGGTCTCAGGGATCGCATTGCTGCGTAAAGGCGCCGCCGCCGATACAGCGCTTCAGGGTCTCCATAAGAAAATCCAGGAGCTGAACGATCACATTCTGCCTCCAGGGGTGAAGATCGTTCCCTTCATCGATCGCAGCGACCTGGTCCACTTCACAACGCACACCGTACTCCACAACCTCACCGAAGGAATGATTCTAGTCTCGATCATTCTGTTCCTCTTTCTTGGCAACATTCGCGGGGCCCTCATCGTTGCTGCAACGATTCCGTTTTCCTTGCTGTTCGCATCGATCTGTCTGGATTTGAAACACATCCCGGCGAATCTCCTGTCTCTTGGGGCACTCGACTTCGGCATGGTGGTAGATGGCGCTGTGGTGATGATCGAGAACATCGTCCGCCATATGAGTTTCTCCAATGGCTCGCAAACACCTACGGAAAAGATTGCCGAGGCATCGCACGAGGTTCAGCGGCCAGTGTTCTATGCAATCGCCATTATCATCACCGCATACTTACCCATCTTTACCCTGCAACGCGTCGAAGGCCGGCTTTTCCACCCGATGGCCTGGACCGTCGCTTTTGCGCTTTTAGGCGCACTCGTTTTTTCCATCCTGATCGCGCCCGTCTTGGCCAGTTTCGCTTTTGCCAACGGAGCCAAAGAGTGGCACAACCCCGCCATGCAATTTTTGATCAGGCACTACCGCAGTGCGGTTCGCTGGGCAATTCACCATCGCGCACTCACCGTTGGCACTGGCGTGCTCGGACTGTTTCTGGCGCTCTATCTTGCTTTGAGCGGGGTGATCGGCTCTGAATTTCTGCCTCACCTCGACGAAGGCGCACTCTGGGTCCGCGGCACACTCGCTCCCAGCACCGGGCCGGACGAAGGCATCCGGGTTTCGAATCAGGCCAGAATCGCGTTGTGCTCTTTTCCGGAAGTGCCGCAATGCACCAGTCAAGTGGGGCGACCCGACGATGGCACTGACACAACTGGCTTTTTCAACACAGAATACTTTGTCGACTTAAAACCGAAGGAACAGTGGCGTCCGGTTTTCCACCAAGACAAAGACGAACTGATCGCTGCCATGCAACGCGAGCTCGACAAGATTCCCGGCGTCGTGTGGGGATTTTCTCAGCCTATTGAAGACAACATGGAAGAGGCAGTCAGCGGCGTGAAGGGCGAGCTGGCCACCAAAGTCTATGGCGACGATTTGAAGACTCTTGAAGAAAAAGCGGATCAGATCCTGAGCATCATGCACGGGGTCAAGGGAATTGAAGATCTTGGGGTTTTTCGCGCATTGGGCCAGCCCAATCTCAATGTCACGGTGGACCGCGATCAGGCTGCGCGTTATCAGATCAATGTCGCCGACGTGCAGGATGCGATTCAAACCGCGGTTGGCGGCAACGCGCTCACCCAGGTACTGCAAGGCGAAGCGCGGTACGACTTAGTCATGCGCTATCTTCCGCAATACCGCGACACCCGGGAAGCCATCCAGAATATTCGCCTGCTCGCGCCCACCGGCGAGCGGGTTTCTCTGGCGCAACTCAGCAAAATCAGCATGGCGGATGGCGGCTCCGAAATCTATCGCGAAGGAAACCAGCGCTATGTCGCCATCAAATACAGCGTCCGCGGCCGTGATCTCGGCGGTGCTGTCGAAGAAGCGATGAAGAAAGTGAACGAGCAGGTCAAACTTCCTACCGGGTATCACATCGATTGGGAGGGAGAGTACCAAAGCAAAAAAAGAGCGGATGAGCGGTTGCTGATCGTACTCCCTATTACGATCATCATCATCTTCATCATCTTGTACACGATGTTCAGGTCCTTCAAGTGGGCGCTGCTAATTCTAGCCAACGTAGCCATGGCGCGCGTCGGCGGATTGCTGGCTCTTCTGATCACCGGCACAAACTTCAGCGTTTCCTCTGGCGTGGGTTTCCTGGCGCTCTTCGGCGTCTCGGTACAAACGGGCGTCATCATGCTGGAATACATCAACCAACTGCGGGCGCGAAGATATTCCATCGAAGACGCAGCAGTGGAAGGCGCTGTGTTGAGATTGCGTCCTATCATGATGACCATGCTCGTGGCAACCCTGGGATTGATGCCCGCGGCACTGTCGCACGCGATCGGTTCTGACTCCCAACGACCCTTCGCCATCGTCATCGTCGGTGGATTGATCGCCGATCTGGTGATGAGTATCTTCTTGTTGCCCACCTTGTACGTCTGGGTGGCCGGCGAACGCGATGTGCTCCCCGCCAACGGAAAGTTCGAAGAAGGAGAGCATATCGATTGAGCGAAGCGATTGGAGATTCAATCGCACGCTCGACGATCTTGTATCCGCGCTTCCCGGAACGCAACCGGCCCACCTGCATGATAAGATTTAGATCGATCCGGATGTCCGGCAGCATGGTCTTTAGCACACGTTCTTAACCAGGGGCGTGGTTGCGCGAAGATGTGTGAGTCAACCGGTTGAAGACTAGTTGTTCGAGTGCGGAAGTGGTGGAATTGGCAGACACACCATCTAGCCGTATCGCTTTAGCAATTCTCTACAAGCTTCTGATAATAAACCTTCTACCTTTTGCCTCAATCACTTCCGGCAAAGTCCCGCGGAATGGCCAGTAGACGCCAGTAAGCCCCGGAAGCAGGCAGTCGGTGCAAAATCCGGTGCAGTTCCTTAGGGTGCTAGAAG
>JBAUVJ010000466.1:0-16560 GCA_049583165.1 Candidatus Sulfotelmatobacter sp.
CATCGAACAGCGCGCCGGCATCCGAGCGGCGCACAAACTTCTTGCACCCCCCACAGGGATTCACCCCCAGCAATCCCAAAGCATCTTTCAGCCGTTCAATCTCGATCTGCTGCCGGCCCAAAATCTCTTCGACGCTTTCGGGTCTCTCAGCCATGGATTAAGTTTTCTCGCAAAGCTGTAGCCGTTCAGCATACACACTCCACAGCCCGACCATGCAACCCCCGACGCAAACGCCAATTCGCTTTTCTGAGTGCTGAGTGCTGAGTGCTGAGTGCTGAGTGCTGAGTGCCAATTGCCAATTGCTAACTGCCACTCAATCCACATGCTCGCCCATCTCAAACGCCTCATCGCTCATCGGCAGCACATCCCGCTCCCGCGCCACCCACACATAAAGCGTCGGCAACAAAAACACACTCATGATCAGCGCCGCGATCAGCCCTCCCACAATCACAATCGCAAACGGTCGCTGCGAATCCGATCCAATCGCGTGCGAGAGCGCCGCCGGCAACAGCCCCAAAGTCGCCACCAGCATCGTCATCATGATCGGACGCAGCCTTAGCACCGCGCCTTCCACCGCCGCGTCTTCAATCGTGAATCGCCGCGCCCGCAGCTGATTGATGTATTCCAGCATGATCACACCGGTCTGCACCGACACGCCGAACAAAGCCAGAAAACCCACGCCGGATGAAACGCTGAAGTTCGTTCCCGTAAACCAAAGCGCCAGCAGCCCGCCAATCGGAGCGATCGCAACGTTCACCATAATCAGCAGCGCCCATTTGAAAGACTTGAACATCGTGTACAGCAAAATAAAAATAATGAGCACGGTAATCGGCAGCACGATCAGCAGACGCGCATTCGCCCGCTTCTGGCTCGCATATTCCCCCTCCCACTTGAGGCTGTAGCCAATCGGCAATTTCACTTGCTCATCGACTTTCTTGATTGCCTCTTCCACCGTGCTGCCCAGGTCGCGTCCGCGCACACTGTACTTGATCGCCACATACCGCTGGTTGCCTTCGCGATAGATTTCAGACCCGCCGTCCGCCTCGGTAATCTTGCAAAGCTGCGCCAGAGAAACGCGCTCTCCCGAAGGCGAAAGCAGCCGGATATTCTCGATCGCATCCTGCGTATCCCGGTACTTCGGCAGATACCGCAGCGTCAGGTCGTATCGCGCCTCGCCCTTCAGCACCTGCGTCAGCGCATTCCCGCCCACCGCCGTCTGAATCGCATCCTGCACGTCCGCCACATTGATCTGGTAACGCGCGGCCGCAACCCGGTCTACTGTCACATTCAGATTCGGCTGCCCCAGCACCCGAAAAACTCCCAGATCCTCAATCCCATTGATCTTCGACAACACATTGACCACTTCATCGCTCTTGGCCTCGAGCACTTTCAAGTCGTCGCCGTAGATCTTGGTCGCCAGCGCGCCCTTCACTCCACTGACCGCCTCTTCCATGTTGTCTTCGATCGGTTGCGAAAATCCCCAAAGAACGCCTGGAATTTTGTCGAGTTCGCGTTGCATGGCCGCTATCAGTTCATCTTTATTCTCATGAAACACAGGCCGCCATTGTTCCTTCGGCTTGAGGTCGACGAAATACTCGGTGTTAAAGAAACCCGTATTATCGGTACCGTCGTCAGGGCGCCCCACCTGGCTGGTACACTGCGGGACTTCCGGAAAAGAGCAGAGCACAATGCGCGCCTGGTTCGCTACGCGTATACCCTCATTCGGTCCAGTGCTGGGCGCAAGCGTTCCTCGCACCCACAACGCTCCTTCATCCAGATGGGGCAAAAATTCGGAACCAATCGCTCCACCGAACGCCAGGAACCCACCCAGGCACAACATGATCAAACACACGCCCACGGTGATGGCTCGATGCCGGATCGCCCAGCGCAGCGCCACCCCGTATCGCTCGATCACGAATGTCATGATCGGGTTACTCCATTCGCTTGCCCCTTTCGCGAACGCAAAACTTGCCAGTACGGGTGCGACCACAATCGAAAACAACAGCGCTCCCAGCAGCGCGAATGCCACCGTCCACGCCATGGGATGAAACAGCCTGCCTTCGACGCGCTGCAGCGTAAAGATTGGCAGGAAGGCGGTAATGGTGATCACGATCGCGTAGAAAACCGGCCGCTGAACTTCATGCGAGGCAAAACTGATGGTTTCGTTCGGCGACTTCGACCCGTTCGTATGGCTTAAGTGGCGCACAATGTTTTCTATCAACACAATGGCGCCCTCCACCACCACTCCAAAGTCCAAGGCTCCAAGGGACAGCAAGTTAGCCGGAATATGGCTCAGGTTCAGGCAGATGGCGGCGAAAAGGAGAGCGAAAGGAATTGTGATGGCGACGATGATGGCGCCGCGAATGTTTCCCAAAAACAGAAGCAAAACCATCACAACCAATACCATGCCTTCGGTGAGATTGTGAAGAACAGTATGCGACGTGTAGTGAACCAGGTCGCTGCGATCCAGGAAGGGAACAACCTTCACCCCCGGCGGCAAAATATGATCGTTCAGCTCCGCCACTTTCTGGTGAATCCCTTGCAGTGCCGTATCCGCCGCCGCACCCTTACGCAACAACACGATGCCGGAGACCACATCGTCATTGTCGATAATCTCTCCATCCTCGCGGTGAATCGCCTTCGCAAACTGCCCCAGCCGGATCTTCGGCCCCTGCGAAACCACCGCAATATCCTTCACCCGCAGCGGCGTGCCATTCTTGGTCAGGATCACCGTCTCCGCAATATCCTGCGACCGGTCCACCATTCCCACCGCACGCACATTAATCTGCTGCAAGCCTTCCTGAATAAAACTGCCGCCCGCGTTGGCGTTATTGTTCGTAAGCTGCTGCTCCACCTGCGCCAGGCTGAGCCCATAGGCAATCAACTTGTTCGGATCGACCCGCACCTGGTATTCCCGCGTCGGTCCGCCAAAACTGGAGACGTCGACGACGTCCGGCACCGCCTTGAAATTTTTCTCGATCACCCAGTCTTCCAGCGACTTCAACTCCATCGCGTCATACGCCGGGTTGCTGCTGTGCAGCGTGAAAAAATAAATCTGTCCCACCGGACTCCAGTCCGTTCCCATCTGTGGGACCACGCCCGTCGGCAGCGTCACCTCGCTCAACCGCTCCAGAACCCGCTCCCGGTTCCAGTCGTTATCCGATTCGTCGTCGAAGATGAGTTTTAAATCAGAAAGGCCAAACAGTGAGAAAGATCGCAGGTGCACAACATGCGGAATGCCGTTCATCTCAATTTCCAGCGGAATCGTCACCTGCTGCTCGATTTGCTCCGCTGAAATCCCCGGCCACTGCGTAATCACTTCAACGTAGTTGTCCGCCACATCGGGATAAGCCTCAATCGGAAGATCGCGGAATGCCACAATGCCGCCGAAAAAAAGCATGAGTGCAAACGCCAGCACCAGCAGGCGATTGTTCAGAGCAAAGTCGACGACTCTACGAATCATCTATTGCTCCACCGTGTTTTGCAGCGCCAGCGCATTCGATACCACTTGATCCCCCGGCTTCACCCCGGAAACAACTTCCTGCATATTATTCGGCAGCGTTTTTCCCGTAGTCACTTCCAGCCGTTTGAAATGTCCCGAACCAAGCGGCGCATACACCCACTCGCGATCGTGCAAATGCAAAATCGCACTCGCCGGAACCAGCGCCCGCGTCACCGCCTGCTTGCCATAAAAAGTCGCCGTAACAAACATCCCCACCCGCATCATTCCAGGATTTGGAACTTCCAGGCGAACCTTCGCCGTTCGTATATTAGGATCGAGCACCGGCAAAATATTATCGATCCGTCCCTTGAACACCTTGTCGGGATACGAACTCAGGTGAATATCCGCGTACTCACCTACATGCACCGCATCAAGATCATTCTCGTAAACGTCGCAGATGATCCACACAAAAGAAAGATCGGAGATCGTAAACGGATTCGGCGACCCCAGCCCCTGCACCCCGGAAGCATTCGTAATCTGCTGGTCCGTAATCACGCCGGAGATCGGAGCCACGATATCGACGATCCCCGACGGATGATTCTTGTCGATGCCGAGCAGCCGCAACTGATCGGTCGCTGCATCCAGATCGGCCTGCGCATCCTTCTCTACATCTTCCGCCTGTTCCAGCGCGCTCTTGGCGACCGCTCCTTTATCGTAAAGCGTCTTCTGCCGCTCCTGCTGCAATCGCGCCAGCAGTTCATCGTTCACCGCCTTCCGGTACGACTGGTAAGCTCCGGAAACATCGTTGCTCTGCACCTTCAGCAGCAACTGTCCTTTTGTCACCACATCGCCCAGCCGCGCCTTCACCTCCACAACTCGTCCCGCGGCAATCGAAATCACCGGAACCGCGCGCGCAATATCCGGCTGCACCACGCCGGTTACGTTCAACGCCGGAGCAGTCTTGAACTCAGTCGCCGTCGCCAGGGGAAACTGCTCCGGATGATCGGCCTTGAAATTGTTCGCGTCCAGATCGGATTGAACATTCGCCGGAGGCGGCGCCTCGGCCTTCGGATCAGCCTTCCCCTCATTGCATCCCGCAAGAAACAAACACGCCATCAGGCAAAGCATCGTGACCGTGGCTGATACAACCGCCGCCGGCACAACCGCCGCCGGTACAACCGCCGCTGATACAACCGTGGTCGGTACAACCGCCGCTGGCACAACCGCCGCTCGTAGAACCCCCGCCGGTACAACCGCCGCCGGCACAACCGCCGCTCGTAGAACTCCCGCCGGTACAACCGCCGCTGATACAACCGTGGAAGAGCGGCGCTTCAGCGCCGCGTAACCCATCTTAAGCGTGAGGGCTTTAGCCCCTGTGGTCGTCATTCGTGTCCGGGAAAGTTTGCCGCTCATTCGATAACCTCTTTGCCCACGGCCTGATTCAACTGCGCCGCTGCCGTTAAATACGAACCCACCAGATTCACATAATTCAACTGCACGCTGCGGTAGTCGCTCTCCGCATTCAGAAAATCCAGCAAAGACGCTCCCCCATGCTGGTAGGAAAATAAAATCGTGTCCCGCACCCGCACCGCCTGCGCCAGATATTTTTGCTTGTACGGCCGCAGCAGCGTCAAATTGCTGGCCAGCGTGGCGTATGCCGAATCCACATCGCTGAACACTTGCGCCTGCGCCGCATCCCGCAGTTTTTCGTTGCGCGTAATATCCAGCTTGGTATGCAGCTTGTTTCCCTGGTTGCGGTCAAAAATCCGCAGCGGAAAATCCACGCCCACGCCAAAATAAAGATCAATTGGAGGATTTCTCCCCACATCAAAGCTGATCGTCGGGTCCGTCGATCCATTCGCCTCCGCCAATTTGTAGTTGGTCTGCGCCTGATCCACCGACTGTACCGCCGCCTTCAAGTCAGGACGGTTATCCAGCGCGATCTGCCGGTAAGCATCCAGCCCATCCACCTGATCATTGAAATCAAATACGCCCACCAGATCGAACTGGTCGATCGGCGTGCGGTCGTTCAACAGCATCAGCATCTGGATCTTCGCCGTCCGCAAATTCACCATCGCTGTCTGCACATCGGATTCGTATTGGACTCTCTGCAACTCCAATCGATCCAGATCGATCTGCGCAATGTCCCCCGCCTGATACCGGTCGCTGCTGATTTTCAAAACGTGATCGTAGTAATCCAGATTCTCTTTCGAAACCTGCAATACCGCCTTGGCCTGTAGTGTCTGCACAAACGCGCTGCGCAGGTTGAACAACAGCCCCCGCTCCAGATCGTCCTGTTGCGAAATCGCAATCGCCGTCTCCTTCTTCGCGAACTCGGTTCGCAACTGCCGCTTGTGTGCCCGCTCGTACAAAAAACTCACGGTCGCAGAAGGCAACCAATAAGCAAACGGTCCATGCTGCGGCCCACCTCCAAAAGGAGCGATCTGATCGGACAGCAGTCCGAGCGTCGGATTCGGGCGCAAATGCGCCGTGATCTCATCCGCCTGAAATTCGCTGATATTCAATTTCCCCGCCAGTAGTGTCGGATTATTCAGCTCCAGCCGGTCCTTTACCTGCTCCCAAGTCCACGCCTGCGGCGGGACCGCCCGCGGACCCTGCGGCAGAACTTGCAGGGGACTCTGTGGTTGACCTTGATCTGGCGGCGGTGCGATCTGCCCGGCGGCCAGCCCGCAACCCAAGCCCAGCAAGGCCAGCAGGCCACAACCTCGGCGAAGTCTTCTTCCCATCGGCAACTCCACGAATCTCTCCCGATCTTTCATATCTATCTTTGTCTCTGCGATACAGATCCGTCGATCTTCCGGAAGGCTCATCACAAACGGATTGAGTGCATGTCCGGAATCGAGTCCCAGGAACGCGCCCGGTGATGAGTATCTCGCTTCCTTCGTAAAGATTCTCCAAAGGCAAAGAATCTTCGCTGCGGATTTATTGCTGCATCCGATCAGCGTTTTCACGAACGGTTAGCAAGAAAAATTTTAGCGAACTATCCGAGGAGGGAACTGGGAGGCGCGCGTCCCGCGTGCAAACCGTTAGGCCGCGTAAATGATGTCAAAGATGCAGCCCAAACTTCAAACAGCCCGCCTTCCGGCGTCGGCAGCGGCACCGCTCTCGCCGTCAATGCGGGCGGTCCCTGCAACCGGTTGATCCAGCCCGAATGTTTTTCACTCGCGGCCAGCCGCACCGTCCGCTTGCTGGCGGCCGATTCTTCCATCTCGGCCCGCATGGCATGCAAGTCGTCGGTCGCCGAGATCACCGGAAACAGCAACACCACCACGCATCCCAGCGCCAGCAAACACTGTAGCGCGGTCACTCTGCGCTCCATCCGCGCTCCCGCGCCCCGCCGCCACAGCCAGCACGCCGGCAGCAACAGCAACATCCACGCGAGATTCAGAAGCAATTCCAATCCCATACAATAATGACGGGGACAAATAGACCCTTAGTCTTTCAGAAACTCCAAATTCAAGTCAACGTAACCATGGTTAGGCAAGTGTCGGCTCGAAACGACAACCTCAGACTAGAAACTAGAAACTAGAAACCCGAAACTAGAAACTCAGAACTAAGGCCCCACCAGCACCTGCAACGCTGACCCCGTCTGCATCCCCTGCCGGTAAATCGCATTCCGCCTTGCCACTTCTCCCACCACATTCACATAAACAACATACCCGCCATGCGGCAGCGTCTCACCAAACGGCAGCGCCATCGCGATCGTTCCCCGCCTCAGCGGAAAACGCTGGTACCCAATCTCGGTGGCCCGGCCATCTTCCGCCACCGCCTTCACGTCAAAGGTCAAATCCACGTCATCCGCCGTCGCATTCGAAACCTCCACGCTGCCCTCGATCCGGTTTCCCGTCACGTGCGCCGGAGTTTTCCACGCCACCGTGATCCCATCCACCACCTTGATCACGTATCCCCGCTGCACTGCCTGTTGCGGACGGTTGCCATCTTTCACCGACACTACAAACGCAAATTCCCCCGCCCGCTCCGCTTCTCCGTGCAGCTCTCCGTTATCTTCCAGCCTGATTCCCGGCGGCAACGTTCCACTCTGCACCCGCCAGCGCAGCACCGGCACATAATTCCCGCGCGCGTGCAAGCGCACCTCATACGTCCCCTGCGGATAAGTCCCCGGCAACTCCGCCGGCTCAATCACCATCCCCTCGTCCACATTCTTATCCGGCCCGGCAGCCGTGTTCTGCGCAGCTGCACCCATCGCCATCGCGAACACGCAAACCACCGCGCTATATCGGATCTTCATCATCCCAAAATCCTTTTGTCATCCTGAGCGGAGCGAAGGACCCCTTAACCCTCAACCTCACCCCAGCCCTCGCGAGGCATTTCCACCACCGCGCAAAACCCAGCCCTACTCCCCTAATACGCTCTGTCATCCTGAGCGGAGCGAAGGACCCCTTTACCCTCGACCTCACCCCAGCCCTCGCAAGGCATTTCCACCACGGCACAAAACCCCAGGCCCTGCACCCCATGCTACCCGAATTCTCCCCCCACTTCCGCACAATTCCGCCATCTCCGGGACCCGAATTCTCCGCGTCCATCGCACCTCTGTACTCTTACCTCCCGTCCCCTCCCTCAGAATGTAAAGTTATGTATTTCTTGCACTTGCCAAGATTTTTTTTATGGCACCGCGCTACTTATTTTGATGGTTCGGGTTTGAGGCAACTGTATTAGCCTGTGCTAATCTCAAACCACAGGTGACAAGTTTTCAGCCCACATCTCCCAGGGGGAAGTTATGTCAGTACGCAGCGGATTCGTCCTGCTCCTCTCGCTCTCCACTCTCTTATTTCTAGCCGCCTGCGGCAACGGTACCGGCGCTGCCAATGCAGTGGCCCCACCCACCGGCAGCTTCAGCGCCAGCAGTCTGAATGGTACCTATGTCTTCTCCGTCTCTGGCGTTGACTCCGAGGAGGGCGCACCTTATTCCATTGCGGGCACCATCACCGCCAACGGCAGCGGAACGATCACCGGCGGCACCTTCGACCTCAATGACGCAGATGCTAACGTCACCAGCGGACCAATTGCTAACGCTTCGATCAACAGCAATGGTTCCTACAGTGTCTCGGTAGATGGTCGGGGACAAGCCACAATCGGTAGCCCCAGCATTTCCGGCGGCAACCTCACGTTTGATTTCGTCCTCCAGGACAGCTCCCACGGGCTCATCACAGAGTTCGACGCATTCGGCACGGGCAGCGGAACCCTCGACCTGCAGACTTCTGGCGTCACGCCCACTGGTTCCTATGCCTTCAGCCTTTCCGGCGCTTCCTATAGCGGCACCTCGTGGGCCACAGTCGGCAATTTCACTCTCTCCGGTACGGCCCTCTCCGGCTTCGATGACTTTGACGAGGGCTTACTCGCCTATGCCGATTCAACCCTTGCAGGTTCACTGGTTCTGAATTCGTCGAGCGGCCCCGCGACAACGCTGGATGTCACGAGCAGCAGCAGCAGCGCGGTGTTTAGCGGCACCTTCGACGCCTTTGCCATCGACGCCTCCCACGTGAAACTTATTGAGATGGACACAACTGCAACCCTGGCCGGGGACGCCTACACCCAAACCAGCCCGACGATATCAGCTGAAACCTTGGCCTTCACTCTTTCGGGCAGCGAATTTGCCGCCGGCGGATACATGGTCACTAATGGCTCGGGGGGCATAACCGGTACCGAAGACTACAACGTAGAAGGCACCAACATCTCGTCGCAGTCGAGTCCCGCACCTTTCACCGCCTCCTATGCTGTCGATGCCTCCGATTCTGGCCGGTACGTTCTAAACAGCTTCGCTACTTTTGAAGGAGGCACCTCCTACGCCGCATATCCCTCCAGCGGGGGCATACTCCTGCTTGAAAATGACGGCGATGGAATCTCGCTCGGCGCGGCCTACGCGCAAACCGCTGGCGCAACCTTCGCCGCATCTCAAGGATATGGAATAAATCTGACTGGCACCTATCTTGGCGCAAATACTGACGGGCAAATAGAAGAAGTCGATGACATCGCAGAAATTACCGCCGCCAGCGGGGGAACCGCGACCGGCATTATTGACGAAAACTTCGACCCGGATGGAGGCCCAACTCTGGGTATACCGCTCAGCGGCGGTCAATACGGCGCCATCGGTTCGACCGGACGCTTCGGGTTGTCAGCCACCGCCGGCACCACTACCTTGAGTACCCTGGAGGGCGGATTCAACTTGTCCCTGTACTCCGTGGATGGCATCACCTTCCCGTTCGTCGAATTAGACAGCGGCCAAGTTTCAACCGGAGTCATCGTCCTCCAGTCTCCCTCCTCGTCTTCAGCCGGCGTGGCCAAGCCGCACAACATGTTCGTCGTTCCACCGCTAATCCACGCCCACATGGCGCGGCAGAAGAAACAATAAAACCTCAACTATCACAAAGGGCGCGGCCTCCAGCCGCGCCCTTTTTTACTTCCACCAACTGCATTCTCCGATAGTAGATTGTCGTCCTGAGCACCTGCCCGTACAACCGCTGCCAGCACAACCGCCGCCTGTACATCTACTGCCAGCACAACCGTGGAAGAGCGGCGCTTCAGCGCCGCGTCAGCTCCTCGCTCAAGAAGGGCTTTAGCCCCCGTGGTCGCCCCGCCGCGCCCCAATATAAAATCGTTGCGCGCCAATATGCTTCTCGAGACCAACAAAAACAACTGAATCCGTCACAACGCAATACTCCCGCGTTTGACCACCAACCCCATCGTCCCATCCCCGTACCGCCCTCGTGACCTTAGTTACCTTTAACAAATGACCTCCGCTCAAGCACAATCTCTCCAGAGCCTCGTGCGGATTGCGGGAGATCAACAGTGCTACACCAACGATTACTAAATCTTTTGATTTTCGTGCTCATCGGTGCCTCGCTGGCTGCCGCGCGCGACATCGCCGTCGTTTCCAATAAGGCCAACGCCGTGGGCGCCGCGGGAACTCCGGGTATCACGGTGGCCGAGTTGGTCAAGGTCTGCAAAGCCCAGACCGACCACTGGCCTGATGGCAAGCCGATCACCTTCGTGATGCGCTCTCCGTCTTCTCCGGAAATGAAAGTGGTCCTCGAAAAGGTCTACGGCATGTCCGAGCATGAGCTCAACAGTCTCATCGTCAGTTCCAATCACGCCCATTCCAACCACCCGGCCATCCTGGTCGTCACCTCCGACGAAGAACTTGTCAATAAGGTGGCCTCCATTCCCGGAGCTGTTGGTGTGGTGGATGTCTACGCCATTAACAGCAGCGTCGCGATCGTAAAGATCGCCGGCAAACTTCCGCTCGAACCTGGCTACCTGTTGCACGGCAACTAAGTTAAAACTATTTGTTAATTGGGTAATTGAGTAATTTGAAAATCGCGAAGCGTATCCGAAGTTTTTAAATTACTCAATTACCAAATTATTAAATGTCCCTATGGCTTCTCCCGGTAAAAAACTCGCGCACGTTAAGTCTGCACCCGATAAGCCCGAGCCCACCGGGCCGGGACATGCTCGCCGTTTTCCCCGCTTCGCCATCGACCTCCGTTTGCAAGTCCGCATGTTTCAGGATGGCGAATTCCGCAGTTGCTGGGGACGCTCCACCGAACTCGGCCAGGATGGCATCGGCGCCACCCTCACCGGCGAGCTCGAAGCCGGCGAAATCGTCTCGCTCGAAATTCCTCTTCCGCTCAGCCCCTACCCGCTGAAAGTTCGCGCCATCGTCCGCTACCGCCAGGGCCTGCGCTACGGCTTCGAATTCCTCACCCTCAGCGACCCCCAGCGCGACACCGTCCTCCGCGTCTGCCAAATGCTCGCCACCAAGGGCTGAATTTAGTAATTGAGTAATCGAGTAATTTGTAATTGGGAACCCTCCTGAGAAGCTTCGCGGTTTTCAATTCCCAAATTACAAAATTTCCCAATTACTCAATTTCTCCATTACCTCAGTAACTTTCGAGTAAACGTTCTCCATTCTACTATCCATTTCGTTGGGCTTTCAGAGGGGGAGCTCCGATGGGTGGTCGTGTCACCCGGGCCAATCAGTCCAGGGAAATTACGCATGCCAAGAGCCTGCATCAGGCACTCGAGTGCGGAGCCTCGCCCGCTTTTGTCCCTCCCGGAATTCCCACCGCCGCGCAACCATCTTCTCTCACCTGGAATTCCCAGGAATCGAATCCCAACGTAGACTCGCAGCAAGATCCTCTCGATCTTCGCCGCCAATACCTCGAACAACTTTTTGAAAACTCTTCCGACGCTCTGACCGTGGTCGACTCTTCATTCCACGCCCAGTGCGTCAACCGCGAATTTCAGCGCATGTTCGGCTACTCCGGCGCGCAAACCCTCGCGCAGCCCATCGATTCCCTCATTCTTCCCGCTGATCGCGCCGCCGAAGCGCAATGGATCGCGCAATGCCTCCAGCGCGGCGAACAGATTACCCTCGAAACTCAGCGCCGCCATCGCGATGGAACTACGCTCGACGTTTCCCTCTCTGCCGCTCCCTTGATCGTCAACGGCCGCAGCGCCGCCTTCTACTTCACCTATCGCGACATTTCCGAGCGCAAGCGCACTGAAACTCTGAACGCCGCACTTTACGCTGTCGCCGAAAAAGCTTCCGCCATTCAGGATCTGCAACAGTTCTTCGCCGCCATTCACGGCATCGTCGATGAACTCATGCCCGCTCGCAATTTTTCCATCGCCATCCACGACCCCGAGTCGAAGTTGATCTGCTACCCGTATTTTGTCGACGAACAGGAATCTGCTCCCGCGCCCGCCAAGGCCGCTCGTGGACTCGTCGAATACGTTCTGCGCACCGGCCAGCCCTTGCTCTGCACTCCAAAAATCTTGCAGCAACTCCAGCGCCGCCGTGAAATAGAGCTCGCCGCTCCCGCCCCGATTCATTGGCTCGGCGTCCCCCTCCAGGCCAACCGCCACGTTTTCGGCGCCATCATTCTCAAAAGTTATTCTGAAAGCTCAGCGCTCCGCGAACGCGATAAAGAAGTCCTCACCCTGATCTCGCGTCAGTTGGCTGCTGCCATCGACCACAAGCGCAACGAGCAAACCTTGCGCCGCTCTGAAGTACGCTACCGCTCGCTGGTTCAGACCGCCGTCTACGGAATCTATCGCTCCAGCCTCGACGGTGATTTTCTCGACGTCAATCCCGCTCTCATCGGAATGTTGGGCTACAACTCCGCCCTCGAAGTCCTGGCACTCGATCCTGAAAAAGATGTATTCCTCGACCCCGGCGAACACGCCCGCCTGGTCGATGAATTCCGCCGCACCGGGCGCATGGATGGTTTCGAAGTTCGCTGGAAGCGCAAAGATGGCGCCACGATCACGGTTCGCATCAGCGGCCGGGCTGTCGCCAGCGAAGACGAGCCCGCCGATGTGCTCGAAGCCATCGCCGAAGACATCACCGAGCGCCGCGTCCTCGAAGATCAATTCCGTCAGTCGCAAAAAATGGAAGCCGTCGGCCGTCTCGCTGGAGGCATCGCTCACGATTTCAATAATCTGCTCATGGTCGTCAGCGGTTACTCCGAGGTCCTTCTCGACCAGCTTCGTTCTGACGATCCGCTCCACTCCAAGGCCGAAGCCATTCAGCAGGCCTCCGATCGCGCCACTACGCTCACCCGCCAGCTCCTCGCCTTTAGCCGTAAGCAGCATCTTGAACTCAAAGTCGTCGATGTGAATACCATCGTCCAGGACATGGAGCGCCTGCTGCGCCCGCTGATCGGCGAAGATATCGAACTCACTACCAATCTCGCCCCCGCCATCGGCTGCACTCGCGCCGACGCCGGACAGCTCGAGCAAGTCATCATGAATCTAGTCGTCAACGCCAAAGACGCCATGCCCAACGGCGGCAAAATCTGCATTCGCACCGCCAGTGTCACCCTCGACGAGTCCTACCGCCCCGAAAATACTTTCATCAAGCACGGCCCCTACATCATGATCTCCGTCAGCGACAATGGCCAGGGCATGGACCGCGAAACCCAAGCCCGCATCTTCGAGCCTTTCTTCACCACCAAAGAAAAAGGCAAAGGCACCGGCCTCGGACTTTCCACCGTCTACGGCATCATCAAGCAAAGCGGTGGCTACGTCTTCGTCCAGAGTGAGCTCGGCCGCGGTACCGTCTTCACTATTTATTTTCCCAGCGTCGAAGGCCCGTCGGAAGCCCACGCTGCACCATTTTTCCTCGCCACCGCCGGCGGATCGGAAACCATCCTCCTTGTCGAAGACGAAGATTCCGTCCGCCAACTCGTCCGCGAAACTCTCCAGTCCCGCGGCTACCGCGTTCTCGAAGCCGCCAACGGCGCGGCCGCGCTCGCTCTCGCCGCCACTCATACCGACTCAATCCATCTCGTGATCACAGACGTCGTCATGCCCGGCCTGAGCGGCCACGAACTCGTTCAGCAACTTCTCCCCACCCGCCCCAGCGCCAAAGTTCTCTATCTTTCCGGCTACGCCGAAGAGGCCTTCGCCAGCCCGCTCCCCGTCGAAGATCAAACCGCCTTCCTTCAAAAACCCTTCACCCTCCAAAGCCTCTCCCGCAAAGTCCGCGAAGTTCTCGGCACTCCCACGAATTAGAATTTTTTCGCGGCGCAGTGTCGTCTTGGACGTAACGATATACGTCAACCCGCATTGGCGTTACAATCTGAGTCGATTTCATGAACTTAGTCCGACAGGGAGGTTCTGTTCCCATGGCCATCGATTCAGACAGGCTGCAAGAATTGCTCGGCAAAGCCGTAGTGGATTTCGGTGCAACTTTCCACGCTGCACTCGTACGAGTTGGGGACAAGCTCGGTTTATACAAAGCTCTTGCCGCCGGTGGACCCCAAAGTCCCGCGGAGCTTGCCCAAAGAACCGGAACAACCGAGCGCTATGTCCGTGAGTGGCTCTGCAATCAAGCCGCGGGCGGCTATGTGACCTACGATAGCCACGCCGGCAAATTCTTTCTCAGCGAAGAGCAAGCCTTCACCCTGGCTGACGAAAATAGTCCGGCGTTCCTGCCCGGCATGTTTCAAGTCGCTCTCGCTGCAATCAAGGCCGAGGAACAAATCACCGAACGGTTTAAGACCGGCAAAGGTCTGGGCTGGCACGAACATCATCCGGAGCTGTTTGTCGGTACCGAACGGTTTTTCCGTCCCGGATATGCTGCAAATCTGATCGGCTCCTGGATCCCCTCCCTCGACGGAGTCAGCCAAAAACTCGAACAGGGAGCCACGGTGGCCGATGTCGGCTGCGGCCTCGGTGCATCCACCATTCTGATGGCGAAGTCTTTTCCGAAATCAAACTTTTTCGGATTCGATTATCATGACAAGTCGATTGAAACCGCCAGGCAGCGCGCCCAGGAAGCCGGTGTCGGTGATCGTATCCAGTTTAAAGTTGCGAAAGCAAAAGACTATCCTGGGCAGAGCTACGATTTCATAACCTTCTTTGATTGCCTTCACGATATGGGGGATCCGGTCGGCGCCGCAGCCCACGTCCGCAGCACTTTGAAAAATGACGGAACATGGATGATTGTTGAACCCTCAGCCGGAGACAAGATCGAAGACAATTTGCACCCGATCGGCAGAGCTTTTTATGGAGCGTCGACGCTCCTCTGCACCCCAGCTTCGCTCTCTCAGGAAGTCGGCCTGGCCCTAGGCGCACAAGCTGGCGAAAACCGTCTTAGAGAGGTCGTCTCTGCCGGTGGCTTTAAGCGTTTCCGAAAGGCGACTCAGACTCCGTTCAATTTGATATTCGAAGCGAGGCTCTGATCTACCGATTCCCGTCAAGCAAAAAGCGACAAACCGCTTCGCTTGAATCCGCATCTCTGCTCTTATCATCAGTACAATAAGAACTCTGGAGGAAAAATCATGGCTCATGAACTACCGCCCCTGCCTTATGCTTACGATGCGCTCGAACCCGTCATCGACAAGCAGACGATGACCCTACACCACGACATGCACCACGGTGCCTACGTCAAGAATCTCAACGCCGCAATCGAAAAGCATCCCGAGCTCGGCAAGAAATCCGCCGAAGATCTCATCCGCGATCTCAACGCCATTCCCGAAGATATCCGCGGCGCCGTCCGCAACAACGGCGGCGGCCACGTCAACCACACCATGTTCTGGAAGATCATGAAGCCCAAAGGCGGCGGCGATCCCAACGGCCCCATCGCCCAGGTCATCACCAAAACCTTCGGCAGCTTCAAAGATTTTCAAACCAAATTCAACGAGGCCGGCGTCAAACAATTTGGCTCCGGATGGGTCTGGCTCGCCGGCAAGCCCGGCGGCGAAGTCCACATCATGTCTACGCCGAATCAAGACAATCCGATCACCCAGGGCCACTTCCCCATCTTCGGCAACGACGTCTGGGAGCACGCCTACTACCTGAAATACAACAACCGCCGTCCGGAATATCTCGCCGCCTGGTGGAACGTAATCAACTGGGACGAAGTCAACGCCCGCTTCGAAGCCTTCAAGGCCGGCAAGTCCGTAGAAGAACCAGCCATGGCACGTTAGCCAGTGTAGGGCGGACGCCCTCGTCCGCCCGCTTTTGACTTTGACTTTGACGTGACTTTGACTTTGATCTCACGGCCACCGCCACGCCCCATGTAGCGACAGCCGCCTCCGGCTGTCCCGCGATAGCCTGCCCTGAGCTTGTCGAAGGGCGAAGCGAGCGGCGCTCCACCACGACTGCAAACAGAAAAGCCCCGCCACTCGCGGGGCCATTTTTTTCTTAACGAATTATCTTCTCGATCACCTAAGCCGCGGCCGTCTCCACAAATTCATCCGGCTCCGACTCAAATTCCTGCCTGCAATCCTCCGAACAGAAAAAATATTTTCTGCCCGCAAACTGCGTATGAAATCCGGATTCCTTCTCGTCCACTTTCATTCCACAAACTGGGTCTCTCGTCATGAAGCCTCCGATTGGAATAGATTTACTCAACCTCTTTGCAAAAATCTTTCCGTTCTCTCCAATTTCTCCAAATCACTGATCCTGCTTGCCTTTCCGCTGCACCAAAATTTCCTTCTCACAAGCCCGCGGGAAATTTCTTCCGCTCGCGTGCATCTTGTACTCATCGGATAAAAACCTGAGCGCCTCGCACGGTGAACTGAACGGTGAACCGAAACCCGGGAATCCGTCTCCCACCCTTTCTGCAT
>JBAUVJ010000467.1:0-9174 GCA_049583165.1 Candidatus Sulfotelmatobacter sp.
TCGGCTCGCCGTTTACCAGATATTTGCAACGATGCCCGCGATCGTTGGCCGCGTGTTCGTTCGCGGCTTTGGCGCCGAGGCTGTCGCGCTCTTCTCCCACCACGAACAGCAGGCCAACATAAATCGCTTCCCGGCGAAGACGCTCCGCAGCCGCGACCTGCGCGGCAATGATACCTTTTGCGTCACACGATCCGCGGCCGTAGATACGTGCCGCATCTTCAGAAGATGGAATGAATGGAGGAACTGTGTCCATGTGCGTGGAGAAAACCACCTCCGGGTTGGGCTCCTCGGGTGATGTTGCATAAACATCGAAACGGTCGCCCTCCACTGGGATCTTCCGTACGTGATAGCCAATGCGGCAAAGCTCTCCATAGAGATAATTTGCAACCTCGGCCTCGTTGCTGGAGATGGATTCGATGTCGATGAGTTGGCGAGTGAGCGTGATAGCGTCCATCGGAAGAGCATAAACTACGGACTACATTTGGGCTTCGAGCTTCGAGTTGCGAACTGCGAGTCCCAGGCTCAAAGCTCATGGCTCACAGCTCGAACGTCTATCATGTAATCTGAACACGTGATCGGGCACCATTCGACTATCAAATCCCTGTTTCTCGACGGCCAAGCGGGACGACTGGAGGCGCTGCTCAATGCGGGAGCGCAAAAGGCAACGCACGCAGTCCTGGTTACTCATCCGCACCCACTATTTGGCGGAACGCTACATAACAAAGTCGTGTTTTATACCATGAAGGCGTTGAACAGTTTCGGTTTTCCTGTACTGCGTTTTAACTTCCGCGGAACTGGACTGAGCTTTGGAGAACACGATCAGGGCAGGGGCGAGGTCAATGATGTTCGCATCGCTCTCGATTGGTTGGAGGCCGAGTTTCATCTGCCCCTGATTTTTGCGGGATTTTCTTTCGGTGCGGCTGTTGGATTACGGGCCGCGGCTTCCGATGCGCGTGTGAACGCGCTGATCGGCGTGGGAACGCCAGTGGCTCCTGTGGCAGCGAGCACAGAAGAGCCCCGCGTATACACATTTGAATTCCTGCGCGATTGCGTGAAGCCTAAGTTATTTGTGAGCGGATCGCGCGATCAGTTTGCTCCGCGAGCGAGGCTGGAGGAGCTGGTTCAGTCTGTGCCGGAGCCGAAAAAACTGGTAGTGATCGAAGGGGCGGATCACTTCTTTGAAGGACGATTGCGCGAACTCCGGGATGCGATTGAAGGTTGGGTCAAAGAAGCAATCAGCGGTCAGACGTCAGCCACCGGCTAAAGCGATCCTTATAATTCTTACCACTGAAATTCTAACCATGCCTGCGGCTGATATACACGAAAATCAATCCCATCATATGAAGGGTGTCGCGCGCGAAATTTTTCGCTACGCGCTGGCCGAGGCTTCGATTGCCGAGGCATTCGCGCGGCACGTGCATTGTGAGCGTGGAGTTCTGCGAGTCTGTGAGGATCTCTACGATTTACGGGCTTACTCGCGTGTCCTTGTGGTCTCCATCGGCAAGGCGGGGCACACGATGGTTGAAGCACTCTCCGAACAAATGGGCCAGTTTCCGCTCGAAGGAATCGTGGCCAGTTCGGTCGAGCCGCCGTCGCAGGTGCGCGGATTCCGTTATTTTCGCGGCGGCCATCCCATGCCGACCGCAGAATCGATTCGTGCGGCAAAGGCCATCTTGAAGGCGCTGAACGCGCAGACTGCGGCTTCGCTCGTGATATTTCTGCTCAGCGGCGGCGGGTCGTCGATTGTCGAGAAGCCGATCGACGATGAAATATCGTTGGACGGTCTGATCGTGACTTACCACGCGCTGGTGCATTCAGGCGCGCCGATCGCCGAAATCAACGCCATCCGCAAACATCTTTCAGCCGTGAAAGGCGGAAGGTTGGCGCAAGCGGCATTGCCGGCGCAGCAGGTTTCGCTGCTGGTCTCCGATGTGCCCGAGGCGACGCTCGATGCGCTGGCTTCCGGGCCAACAATGCCGGATTCAACCAGCGCTGAAGACTGTTACCGCATTGCGGAGAAACATGGATTGCTGCCGCAGCTTCCGAATTCCACCCGCGAGCTTTTCGAGCGCCATGCTCTCGATGAGACGCCGAAATCCGACGACCAGGCTTTTTACCGTTCGCGTTGGTGGCCGGTACTTTCGAATCAAACGGCAGTGGAGCACGCAAGGGCGGCGGCCGAGCAGGCCGGGTTTACAGTGCACGTGGACAATTCCTGCGATGACTGGGACTACGAGCTCGCGGCCGAACATTTGTTGGGCCGACTTCGCGGGCTTAGAAGCAAAGCTGAGCGGGCATGTCTGATTTCAGGCGGAGAGGTTACGGTTAAAGTCGCGAACAGTGGAATGGGTGGACGCAACCAGCAATTCGCCTTGCTGTGCGCCCTGAAGATTGCCGGAGAAAACATCACCGCACTTAGCGCGGGGACAGATGGCGTGGATGGAAACAGTCCGGCGGCAGGGGCGGTGGTGGATGGAACGACGGTGACGCGCGCGCAGGCTACAGGGCTCTCCGCTGCCGCAGCGCTCGAAGAGTTCAATTCGTATCCCTTCTTCAGCGCGCTTGGGGATGTTATTGAGACTGGACCGACGGGAAACAATCTGCGCGATTTGCGGATACTGTTGGCGTACTGATAGATGTTATCCAACAGTCTAGCAACCCTCTACTATCGTCCATACGCCGCGCTGGCCGCCATTGGCTTGCGGTGGAACGTGTAGCCATCGAATGTTTCTGAGCGGAAGTTAAGGTTCGATGCGGAAAGCTTTTCGCTTTGGCTGAGGAAGAGATAGCCGCCCGGCTCCAGATAGAGATGCAGGCGTTCGAGCACGGCCAGGCGCTGGGCGCGAGAGAAGTGCGGCAGAACATCCATACAGAAGATGGAGTCGAAGCGACCGATGTAGCCGGGGCGAGCCAGGTTCATGCAGTTGAAAGTGACCAAGCTGCGCAAGCGGGGCTTCACCAACAGGTGAGCCGCGCTCGTGGGCGCGGTGGGTTCGTTGAAGCCATCGTTCTGTCCGCTATTCAACGCAGCAGGGGAAGAGGCGATCTTTGAGAAATAGTTCCGAATCGTAGATGGCAGCAGGCCCTCCAGCGCGGACTGGGGATAGATGCCACGATCGGCCGCTTCAATATTGCACGGCAACAAATCGCTGCCTACGATGTGTATGGAGCACCCTGGATTCAGCTTGATCGCCTGTGCCGGCGCACCCTGTGAATGTTCCGCGATGCCGCCGTTTCGCGTGCTCGCTTTGCTTGTGGCGTTACCAGACCCGTTGCCGTTGTTGACCGCACTCACGTTCGCCGGATTCACCGCGTCGCAAACGGCCATCGCAATGGAGTAGGTTTCTTCTCCCGTGCCGCAGCCCGCGCTCCAAATGCGGAGCGGCGCGGGACTGTCGATCGATTTGCGGGCGCAGAGTTGCGGCAACACCTGCCGGGCAAAAGCATTCATTGCTCCGGGATGACGAAAGAATCCGGTGTTTGTATTTACCAGTCCATCCAGTAACAACGGCAGACTTGAAGGATCCTGCTCAGAGGAGCGAAGACGATCGAGCAGGGCAGTCGAAGAATCAAAGTCCTGGGTCTCGATAAAATCCGCGACGTGAGCGGCCAGCGCACTGTTCGGGCAGTCGAGCACGATTCCGGTTTGGCGCTCGACCAGCAGGCGCAACTCCGAAATTTCATGCTCCAGGATGGTGCTCGTCGTAATTAGCCTGTGCATAGAGCCTTTCCCAACGTCGCGATAGATATTGCACGCCTGCCACCGTTTGCTGATTTCAACTACCCTGTAGCGACTGCCGCGCGGGCCTTTCCCGAGTCCCGTTCCGCTTGCCGGGCCACCACGTTCATTTCCTTTTCAAGCGACGAAAAACGCTGCATCACTTCATGGATGCGCAGCGTCATATTGCGAATCGTTTCAATTTGCCAGCGCGCCTGTGCCGACAGGCTGCCCGGTTCGATCAGCAGCAGGTCGGAATTCCCTAAAAGCGAGGTCAAGGCATTGTTCAAACCGTGCCGCATCTCGAGCATGTACCGGCCGAGCATCGCTTGCCGTTCCAGTACGGAGCAGGCTTGTTCGGCGGCGCGAGTGCGGGCCTCGGCTGTGGAACGCTGTACCGCTTCACTTGCGGCCAGAATCAACGCATCCAGCCAGTTCTCGTCATTGCGCAAGACGGAAGTTCGAGGCCATCGTTCGCGCACCAGTTGCGCGGTGCTCGCATCCTTGCAAATACAGAACAAAGGCTGCAAGGTCGAATGCAGAGGTTCAAGGATCAGGGAGAGTAGCTCACGCCGCAGTGGTCCCACGATGGCGACTTCAAAATTGTCGACACTGCGAGGCCACAAATCTCCGCTCAGCATCGTGAAGCTAGGCACGTTGAGCTCAGCCTGCCAGCGCGCGGTGATGCTCCGCGAAAATTCGACATCATCGGAAATAATCAATACGGTCGGATGGTCCACTTACAATTTTCCTTTGCTTCGCATCCCGCATGATCCGCGGAATCTCGCGGTGTTCTAGATCTCGATCCGGCGCTATCGACTACTCCAATCTATTTTTTCTTTCGCGGCTGTGCATCGTCATCCGGATTCCACTCCGGCGCCGCTGCGGAAACGTCAAACTCCGGAGCTGCATCGTCTTTCACTGCGAACTTAACCTTCGGTGCGGCTGCTTGTGGTGCACGCTTCGCCGTCGCCGGTGCTCCAATTCCGGCTCCGGCTGCGGCGGCCCGCGCCATGATCTTCTGCGCTCCAGCCTTGGCAACAGCGGTCGCTTCCGCCGCCTTCTCGCCTCCCTGTGCCTCCGCGCCTCGTCCTAATGCCGCATCTACTGAGGCCCGCAAGTCCACCAGCATGCGCAGCGGCTGCCCCGACGAATATTCCGCCTGGAACATCACCTTCCACGACTGGCAGATCATGCGCAGCCGCACAATCGGCTCCTGCGCCGAAAATTGCGCCCGTCGGCAGTCAATCGTTTCTACGCCGCTCTCTTCCAGCTCTGTTAATCCATCAAGAATGTTATTGAGATCGGCAAGCATCAGGCGGAAGAATACGCGCCTCATCAGATAGCCAAAGCGGGTGAACGCTACCAACGCAACGGGGAGATAAAACAAATCTCCCGCCTGGCCCTTGGCTTTGCGTCCCTGCTCCAACACGCCGCCGTGCAGCAACTCATCCAACGAGCGACATCGCCGCGCGGCGTCGAGAACCCGATCCAACGCATTCAGCCATACTGGGGTCTTCAATTCGACCTTGCCCAACACCGGTTCGAGTGCCTCGGCTACATAAGCAAGGTCGGCTCCGTCGTCGTCAAGTTCTGTGGGCGCGCCCTGGCTGAAATATTGCACCAGCAGAAAATCGATCTTGTCGCGCGAGGAATCCGTGTGCGCCGCCTGCGCTAGGAAATGCCGCAGCATCACGACCAAGCCTTCGCGGTCGACCAGTGAGCTGGTTTGCAGAAATTGCCGCAACTGGTGTACCTGGATGCGGTCATCCATATCCCGCAGCCATTGCTGCGCATGCTCTACGGTTTCGCGGTCCGGCGAATCCGTGGGCTCATCCAGCGCGGCGAATGCTGGTGCATCAATCACAAACTCTCGTGCCAGTTCGATATAAATGGGATGGAGGTGGCGCGCACTCGACCACAGCGCGCCAAGATCGAGCGCTGGCGATTCAGGCTGCGATGGTGTAGATGCTGTCATGATTTCACGATCCAGTTCGGGACTGCATGGCGGAAGCGGGCTGCCACAATCGTTGCGCCGGGATGGTATTGAACGGCTACTACGGACGCTTCCGTATCCAGCGAGCCGTCCGAATTCCGCAGCCGCAGCACGTCGGCAAACTCCAACGGCGTGGTGCAGGAAAACAAGACTTCGCGCGAGGTTCCAAATTCAATCACGGTGCTCTCAGTCAGGCTCCGCTCCGGAATCCCTACGCCGTCGGCTGATTTGCCGTCACTCGCCGGACGGCGACGCGTGAACTCCACCGGAATCCGCACCGGCGTCGCCTCCGGAAAGAAGCGCGCCAAGTCTGCCACCGTGCTGGCCTCTTGCGCCCTTCCCTTCGCTGTTCCAACTTGTGCCAAGCGTCACTGACCTTTCCGCAGCGGCCTAACCAGAAATGCGGTTGGGCTCCCCCTCTTCCCGGTTAGGAAGAGCTTTGGGGAGCCAGAACACGCGGTTATGGCAAGAAGAGGAGCAAGACCGAGACCATCGTACGGAACGGAAGGATTAGCACCGAGGCGCTATATTTTTCAACGAGTTACGATATCTAGCGTAACCATGCAATGCGCTCAGCCGAAGTCCGCGTCTCACCATGAGACACGTGTCTCAACTCTGCTCGTCAGGCCCGGCTAAGCTCTTTTTCGTGCCGACGTGGCAATCGTTTCGCGATTTGCCAAGCCTGTCTTGAAATTTTTGTATTAAAAATTCAGCCCAAGGAGGTGAAGAGGCTGATAGTACGAACGAGAAACGCAGGTGAAGACCAACCTGAAGCTTGATGCCACAACTTGATTTCCTGCAAGAATATCTGCTCTTTGTTATCCACAGCCGCAATAGTCACGGTGAAGTCAACCTGCTATCCTTACCTCAACTAAGCATGCCGACCCAAAGGCGTTTCGCCACTTCAACAAGGTAGTCCCTAATTCGCTGCGCAGGCGTGCTTTAGAGATTCTGGCTGCAGCGGCCACTTCCAGCATCAAAGGTCAACGTGAAATCCGCCAACCCTCATGTAGCTATCTTGGGTTAGCGGAACACTCGCACGAAAAAGCTTGGGGAGATAAATCGTTTATGAGAACAACGTTAAGAAAGTTCAGTTGGTGCTGCGCCGTGCTCGCGCTTGCACTCGCTAATATCGCTCTGCCAAACCACGCATCCGCTCAAGATCAAGATGATCCACCGGCCCGAGTCGCTCGGCTCGGCTATATGGAGGGCTCCATTTCCTTCCAGCCCGCCGGGGAAGACGATTGGGTTGGAGCCGTTCCCAACCGTCCCATGACCACGGGCGACAAACTTTGGACCGACCAGAATTCCCGCGCCGAAGTGCAACTCGGATCAGCCGTGATTCGCCTCGCGCCCATGACCGGATTTTCCTTCCTCAATCTCGACGACGACACAGTGCAAATCCAACTCAGCTCCGGATCAATCGGTATCACCGTTCGCAGACTCAATGACGACGATGACTTCGAAGTCGATACGCCGAATCTCGCCTTCACCGTGTTGCAGCCCGGCCACTATCGACTAGATGCCAGCGAGGATGGCAACAACACCGTGATCACCATCCGCGCAGGCGAAGGCCAAGCCACCGGCAACGGCCAAACCTACACTCTGCGTGGCGGGCAGGCCGGAACCTTCAGCGGCACCGATTCTCTGTACGCGGACGTGGAGCAGATCGGCGAACCAGATCCATTCGATGCCTGGGCTGAAACTCGCGACCATCGCTACGATTATTCCCGCTCCGCGCAATACCTCTCGCGCGATGTGGTCGGCTTCGACGATCTCGATGACTACGGGGACTGGCGCGATGATCCCGGCTACGGTCACGTCTGGTTTCCCAACCGCGTCGATGCCGGGTGGGCTCCTTATCACGAAGGCCACTGGGATTGGATTTCGCCCTGGGGATGGACCTGGGTCGATGATTCTTCCTGGGGCTACGCTCCCTTCCACTATGGCCGCTGGGTAAGCGTCGGCGGGCGCTGGGGATGGGTGGCGGGCCCTGTATCCGTGCAAGCGGTCTACGCCCCTGCATTGGTGGTGTTTATTGGCGGCGGGCCGGGGGGCTTCGGCGGAAATGTGGGATGGTTCCCATTAGGTCCGCGGGAAATTTATGTACCGTCCTATCATGTGAGCGAAGCGTATGTGACTCGCGTCAACGTTAGCAGTACGACGGTCAACGTCACTCAGGTGACCAATGTTTACAACACGACCATCATCCACAATACAACTACCATTACGAACATCACGTACGCCAACCGGGGTGTGCAGGGTGCGGTGATGGTGGTTCCGCAGCACGCGTTCACCAGCGCACAGCCGGTGGCACAGGCGAGAGTTACGGTGAGCCCACAACAGATCTCAGCTGCCCCGTTGAGCGGAAGAGTGGCTGTGGCTCCAACGCGCGAGAGCGTGCTCGGAGCGAAGGCTGCGACCGCGAACCGCGTGACTGCGCCGCCTGCGGCAATCGCCAACCGTCAGGTTGTTGCCAAGAAAACGCCGCCTCCTCCGCCGGTGCCATTCGCCAAACAGCAGCAAGCGCTGGCTGCGCATCCGGGCCAGCCGTTGGCAAGAAATGAAGTGCAGAGCTTGCGTCCCGCGAATACGGCAGCGGCGCGTCCGATGGTTAAAGTAGCTCCGGTAGGAAAACCGGCGACACCGACCACTGGACATCCTGCCCAACCAGCGAATGCTGCGCGGCCGGCTCAACCTGCAGCAGCGCAACCGGCAAATCGTCCGCCTAATCCACCTGCCGCAAACGAGCGTCCGGCCGAAGCAAATCGTCCAACGCCAGCGCAACCGAACCATCGGCCAGAAGCAGCTCCGAGTCGCCCAGCTGCGGAGCAGCCGAGTAATCGTCCCGAGGCAGCTCCAAATCGACCAGAAGCTACTCCAAACCGACCGCCTGCGGCTCAACCGAACAATCGGCCGGAGCCCACGCATCCAACTCCGGCACCGGCAGCTCCACGGCAGACACCTCCGGCGACCGAGCGTCCTCAGCAGCAACGAACGCCTCCTTCAGCTGCGGCAAAGCCGGCACCCGCGCCGCCCAAGCAACAGCCAAAAGCGAAACCGCCAACGCCCGAGGAGAAGAAGAAACAGCAGGAAGAAGAGAAGAAGCCGCAGTAGTTTAAGAAGGAGATCGAAGTAGTTTTGTAAGATTAGTCCTAGCACCCTGGGATTCTTCTCAGGGTGCTTTTTTTGCGGATGATCAGAAATCTTCGCGCAACGCGCCCCGTGATCAAATCCAAGAATGAATTAGCAAACGTTTGCTGCGATCGCACCCATTCGCCAGCATTATCGACGGACTGTGGTAATATGCAGCTGATTTCGAGGGCTTCTGGCCCGCACCTCCATGGATATCCGTGAGATCGCCCGGAGAGCGAAAGTTTCCACTGCCACCGTATCCCGGGCGATTAACCGTGTGCCCACGGTCGATCCGCAGCTGGCCAAGCGGGTTTGGAAGGTGGTG
>JBAUVJ010000468.1:0-5992 GCA_049583165.1 Candidatus Sulfotelmatobacter sp.
CCTTGGCGCCGTACTTTTCGCGGAATTTCTCGACTACGCTCGAGACCTGTTTCGCATCAGTGACGGGAACAACTTTGAATTCGGCCTCTGCGTTTCGCGCATTGATCCGAATCATCGGGTTGTTGAGCGCGTTCTTATACCATTGGGAATCTGAACCCTGCACGGGAAGGAGATAGAGCTTCTTGTCGTCCGACACGAACCAGACTGGGATCGAGATGGGGCGGCCTGATTTTCCGCCGGTGACGGTGATTTTGATTTCCTGCGATTTGGAAAGATGGTCTTTCAAAGTATCTTTATGGGCTGGCATGTGTGCACCTCAGCGGCTGAAGCCGGATTTCTGGGATCAAGTTTACGGCGCGGCTGAAAGCCGCGCCCCTTCAAAACTCTCTACCCTCAAAGCTTCCGGCTCTTTCACAACTCACCGCTCCTAGGCTTTTGAAAACAGCTCTTTTGCGACCATGATGGCGCTCATTGCGTTGGGCCAGCCGGAGTAAAACGCCAGATGAGTGATGGTCTCAATCAGTTCCTGCTGGTTCACTCCGTTTTCTAGCGCTTTGCCTAGATGAAAGCGCAGCTGGTCGGGGCGATTCAAGGCGATCAGCGCGGCCACGGTTACGAGGCTGCGATCACGCGGCGATAACTCCTTGCGTTCCCAGATGTCGTCGAAAAGCACTCGGTCGGTGAGTTCAACCAGCTTGGGAGCGAAGTCGCCGATCAACTTTTCTGCTGCGTTGGATTTTTTAGCCATGATGGGCTCCCGTTATTTCGATTCAGCTACTTGTAAACGGCTTAAGAAATTTACTTCTTGTTCATCCAGACGCGCCAGGTGACCGGTCCGGCTTCCTTATTGGTGATTGGGAGGCCGGCTAGCTTTAGGGCCAGCTTAATCTGACCATGATGGTAGCCCTCGTGCCAGATCATATGCTGGAGCAGGAGGATCGGGTGATCGTAATGAAGATTCGTCTCCTGGCCTGTTTCCACCTTGTTCTTTACCGCGTCGCGCACTGCTTTGGCGCTGTCGTTGAGCATCTGGGCTATGCGCGCAGTTTCTCGCTCGGCGACCCATTGGTCTTTGGGCATCTCTCTGGCGAACTCGGGTGCGTCCTCGGAGACGAAGACCAGGCGTACGTAGTGGATGTGAATGAACAACTCTGCGACGGATGGACTGCCTTCCGCCGGCCTAACGTCGAACCCGCCCTCCGGCAGGATACGGAGCAGGTTGAGCAAGATGGCGTTGTTCCGGTCCCAGGAGTCGAGCAGAGCCTCAAGCAGGGGTTGGTTGGGTGCGTCGGACATATTTATACCGTTGCTCAGTAATGTTCCCATGTGACCGACCAGTGTTCGTCGGGCCGAGTCGATTTGATGATCAGGTGGCCGTTGGAAAACTCGTACAGGCGTGTGAGATCCTTCCCTACAAGTCCCGGTGTGATCGATCCTTCGACGTGATGGGTGACGGTATGCGCTGCTTCATTGACGTCGTAACTACCGAAGGAAGCCTCATATCCCTCTTTAACGTAGTCATTGGATAGAGTGGACTCCAACTTGGGGAACGCAAGCTGGACCGACATGTGGCCGTCGCTGGTGTAGAGCAGCATGCCTTTGCGATCGGTGACGCGAATCAGTTTTCCGTCGGGCCCTGGTTCTTCCATCGAGACGAGACGCCAGGCGCCGATGAGATTGTGCCTGGCAGAACCGGGGTCCACGTCTTTCTTTTCTGCGGGAGCTTCTGCGGACGTCGCCAGCGAAACACTGGTGAGCGCCACAATCGCTGCGAACGTCCAATAGAGTAGTGCGTTCATGACCGACTCCTTTGTCACAGGTGAGGGTCGTCGGCGGGCACCGACTTACGTACGGAGCTATTATCTGCCGTCCCTCCGGGACTTGTTCCGATCTTTCTACTTCTACCCGGCACTTACGTGCCGGGCTTTCCTATGCCACCCCTGTCGGGGCTGAGATTCGATAATCCGATCTCTCAGCTCTTTCATCGGTTCACCAACTTTTGCAATTCTTCCGGATATCGAGCGCCTTGCACTGCAATCTTTGAAGCGGCGTTGTCGATCTGACGGAGATCTTCAGGGGTAAGTTCGACGGCAGAGCAGCCAATATTTTCCTCCAGGCGATGCAGCTTGGATGTGCCGGGAATAGGAACGATCCAGGGTTTCTGCGCCAGCAGCCAGGCGAGCGCAATCTGCGCGGGAGTCGACTTCTTCTTTTTCGCGATGGTGCCGAGCAGATCGACAACAGCCTGATTGGCTTTCCGATTCTCCGGCGTGAAGCGCGGGACGAGGTTGCGGAAATCGCCCTTTTGGAACTTCGTGTCGTCGTTGATCTTGCCGGTGAGGAAGCCTTTGCCAAGAGGGCTAAAGGGAACGAATCCGATTCCGAGTTCTTCCAGGGTCGGGATCACCTCAGCTTCTGGCTCTCTCCACCAAAGCGAGTATTCGCTCTGGAGCGCAGTGACGGGTTGCACGGAATGTGCGCGGCGGATCGTTTGCACTCCCGCTTCCGAAAGGCCGAAATGTTTTACTTTACCTTCTCGGATCAGGTCCTTCACCACTCCGGCCACGTCTTCGATTGGCACGTCGGGGTCCACGCGATGTTGATAGAAGAGATCGATCACGTTGGTCTTGAGGCGCTTGAGTGAGGCGTCGGCAACTTCCTTGATGTGTTCGGGACGGCTATCCAGCCCGGCCTGTTTGCCTGTGTTCGGATCGAGTTTGAATCCGAACTTGGTGGCGATCGCAACTTTTCCACGGAAGGGAGCGAGAGCTTCGCCTACGAGCTCTTCGTTGGTGAACGGGCCGTAGACTTCAGCGGTGTCGAAAAATGTGACGCCGCGTTCGACCGCGGCCTGAATCAGCGAGATCCCCTCTTGCTTGTCAACCGCGGGGCCGAGGCCAAAGCTCAGGCCCATGCAGCCGAGGCCGATCTCAGATACTTCCAGATTGCTTTTTCCAAGTTTGCGTTTTTGCATTTGTTTTCTCCTTCGGGGTGCATTCTTGCAGACGGCAGATCGGTCAGTAATGTTCCCACGGGGGCGACCGGTGTTCGTCTGGCCGAGACAATTTGATGACCAGAAAAGTGACCTTCAGCATTCGATGTGCAAAATTCGCAACAGATTCATGAGACGCGGAACAGTGTGCGCGATTATTGGCTGTGAAACTAAGGTCTGGCGCCGGCGCGGCGGAGCAGACGGATTACGTCATTGTTATTGCGGGACAGGGACCAGGTGAGAGCGGTGTAGCCGTTGCGGCTGCGGAGGTTTACGTTCGCGCCGGCGGCGATGAGGGTCTTGACCACTTCGGGGTTGGCCTTGGGATTCTGGCAGGCGAGGATCAGCGCGGACTGGCCGCCCTGGTCCAGATCATTGACACCGGAAGTTGTTGGGGTTGAGAGCAAGTCGTGGATGGTCTTCAAGTCACCTTGCACCGCGGCGCGCATGAGAGGGGTTTGGTCGGGATCTTCGAGGGTTTCGCCGCCGCTTCCGAGTGCGACCGGCCACGCCATGGGAATGATTTTGGTTACCTTGACGCCGACATCGCCATTCATTCTTTGCCAGTCGTTGAGTTTGAAATAGCCGTGCATCCAGGGCTGAATCTCGAATTTAACGATCGATTGCAGTGCGTTGCTTTCTACGGGACGCCAAGTGTTTGCGGCTTCATTCCAGGCTTGCAGGCGAAAAACAGTGAAACCGTCGGCGGAATTCCATTCAAAGTGCGCGTCGAGATTTCGGGTGAAGTCCTCGGGACCGACCCAGACCAGAACACAAGCCACCAGCAAGGCTGCCGCGGCGTATGGCCACAAACGGCGACCTAAGAGACGGGATACGACGACGGCGAGCGAACTGAGCAATGCGAGAGCTTCGATGAACAAGCCGGCTCCGGCGAGGATTGCGCACGTGCCGTTCCACCAGTGGACTCGCTGGTCGAGAAAGCCGGTTTCGTCCACATGCCAATAGGGATTGAGATAGAGGAGCGTGATGCCGCCGGCAAAGAGCAAGACGCCGGCCTGCAGGCCGATGACGGCCCAATTGGTGCCGCGTTTATGACTGGCGATTGGATCGTGCACGGATGTCTACCGGAAAGATGAGTATAGACATTGCGGCGAGTCGAGGATGGAACAGATGCGCAGCCGAACCTTATCGATCATTACTACTATCAATCACGGTTTATCGATTAGGTTGCTTTGTCGATTACGCTCCGGTGGCTTTGGTGTGGGGAGCTACGGTGCGTTCGCGTAGAAGTTCGGTGGCAGCCTCTGGGTCGACGGGAGGGGAAAAGAAATATCCCTGCCCCAGGTCGCAGCCCGACTGGAGCAGATGCTCCCAATGCTTTCCGGTTTCGATTCCTTCCGCAATCACTTTTAATTTCAATTTGTGAGCCAGAAGGATGATTAGCTCAACGGTGTCGCAAATGGAGCGGTCGGAGAGCATTGCGGTGATCAGAGAGCGGTCGATCTTCAGCGCTTCGATGGGGAACTGGCGCAAACCGATGATGGAAGAATTTCCGGTTCCAAAGTCATCCATGGTCACACCGATGCCCATCTGTCGCAGGCTGGAGAGAACATTGATGGTCATTTTTGGATTGGTTGCGGCCACCGGTTCGGTAATCTCCAAGTGTAGTTGCGAGGGTTCGATCCCGGTCTCGCGGATGGCCGCTTGCAGGCCGGCGATGAAGCGGGAATCAGCAAACTGCTTGGGCGAAAGATTCACGCTGATGGTTACGGCGGGCAGGCCGGGCTGGGTTTTTCTCCAGCGTTCCAGTTGCAGGCAAGCTTCGAGAATGAGCCAGTGCCCGGCGGCGTAGAGCAGTCCGAAATCTTCGGCCACCTCAATGAAATGGTAAGGAGAAATTAGCCCCTGCTCCGGATGCTGCCAGCGCATCAGAGCTTCGAATCCGGTGATTTGTTTGGTGGAAAGCTGCACGATAGGCTGGTAATGGACGCGCAGTTGGTGGAGTTCGATCGCCTGGCGCAGCTCGGCCTCCAGCTTGAGCCGGTTGACGGCGCGTGTATGCATGGCCTCATCGAACACTTCACAACGAGAACCTCCAAGAGATTTGGCGCGGCGCATGGCCACGTCGGCGTCCTGCAACAAATCTTCGGCGCGGGTGTGGGTGGGCGCATTGATGGCGATGCCGATGCTGGCCGAGGTCCGCACTTCGCGGCCTTCGACGAGAAATGGCTCGGCTACCAGGGAGAGAATGCGTTTGGCGACGCGCATGGCCGCGCTGGGATCGGTCACGCCGTCTAAGAGGATGGTGAACTCGTCGCCGCCCATGCAGGAGAGAGTCGTATCTTTCTGGGTCAATCCAGTTTGCGGGGCGAGGTGGTTTTGAGCGTGCGAATCCGTGTCTTCGTCGCGTAGGCCGGCTTCGATGCGGCGACCGATCTCGACGATGACCTGATCGCCGGCGGCGTTGCCCATGGTGTCGTTAAAGACCTTGAAGGCATCCAGATCCACGAATAAGACGGCGTAGTGATATTCGTGGCTGCGTTGCGCGCGCTCGAACAGTTGCTGGAGGCGATCGAGGAAGAGCCGGCGGTTGGGCAATCCGGTGAGACCATCGTGAAAGGAATTGTGCTCGGCTTGCTCTTCGGCTTGTTTGCGCTCCGTGATATCGCGATTCACGATGACGAGTTTGGCGACTTCGCCCTTATCGTTGCAGATGGTGCCGGCTACCGACTCCAGATAGCGCCATGAGCCGTCCTTGTGGCGGATGCGGTATTCCAGTTTTTTGCCCACACCGGTGTTGCGGGCTTCGCGCGCGGCTTCTAACACCTTAAATCGATCGGCGGTGTGAATCTGGTCAAAGGCGGACGTCTCTCCCAGTTCGGCCGCGGAGTAGCCGAGGATGCGTTTGTAGGCGGGGCTGTTGTAGAGGCGGTTGCCTTTGACATCAACCAAGGCAATCATATCGGCGGCGTTTTCGGTGACGATCTGAAACAGCTCTTCGCGCTTTTCCGATTCCCGTTGAACCCGATGGGCGCGAAC
>JBAUVJ010000469.1:0-10706 GCA_049583165.1 Candidatus Sulfotelmatobacter sp.
CACCACCTTCCAAACCCGCTTGGCCAGCTGCGGATCGACCGTGGGCACACGGTTAATCGCCCGGGATACGGTGGCAGTGGAAACTTTCGCTCTCCGGGCGATCTCACGGATATCCATGGAGGTGCGGACCAGAAGCCCTCGCGCGAAAAGCATATTACCACAGCCGCCGTGCAGATTTGCCGTTCGCACCTAAATTACAGCAAACGTCTTCTTGCTGATTACATCGCGTTTATAGCAATATCATCACGGCGTCGACCCCGGTGTCTGCGGCGCTTCCGGCACTGCGGCGCCATCTGTCCTCGGGTCCGAAGCGCCATAGTTGACCTTGGCCGCAGTGTCGTGCAGCACGGCTTGTCCACGACCCATCGTCGTCGAATATTCTTTGCGCACTTCCAGAGCGTGTCCCATTTTCGTAAGCTGGTCAATGGATTCCGGCGTAACTCGCGACTCGATCAAAATGTTGCATCCTAGTTTTCTCGTGACCGTAAATCGCGGTTCTTCCAGCGCGGCCTGGATGTTCATCTTGTAGTCCACAACATTCGAGACAAATTGCGCATGCGCCAGCGGTTGGTTCATGCCGCCCATGATGCCAAAACCGATGTGCTGATCGCCGTGCTCCATGAACGCCGGAATGATAGTGTGAAACGGTCGCTTACGGCCGGCGAGAGCGTCAGGCGACTTGCTATCGAGCGAAAATAATCCCCCGCGGTTTTGCAGCGCGAATCCCATGCCCAACACCGTCACGTCGGATCCGAAAGCAGCATAGTTACTCTGAATAATGGAGAGAATATTTCCGTCGCGATCGACCACGGAAAAATATGTCGTGTCGCTCGCTGAGAGCGCGCCCGGAGCCACCGCGCAGTTGGCCTTCGCGGGGTCGATCAGGCTGGCACGCTTGGCTGCGTATTCCTTGGAGAGCAGTTGCTTCACCGGGACATCGCCGAACCGGGGATCGCCGTCGTACGCCTTCACGTCGGCATACGCAAGCTTCATGGCTTCGATCCTGGTATGCAACTCAGCGGCGCTGTGCGGTCCGCCGGGAGCAGGCTGGAATCGCTCCATGATATTCAGCATCTCCAGCGCCGCCATGCCGTCGCCATTCGGAGGCAGTTCATACACAGTCCAATCGCGATAGCGGGTCGAGATCGGTTCCACCCACTCCGCGGAATATTGCGCAAGATCGGCGGCAGACATCGTACCGCCGAGTTGTTGCGAGGTCTTCAGAATCGCCTGCCCGATTGCTCCCTTATAGAACGCCGACTCGCCCTCGTTCGCAATTCGAGTCAGCGTCTGGGCCAGGTCGGGATTGCGAAAGACCTGCCCCGTCTCCGGCGCCGCTCCGCCGGGTAGATAGACGCGTTCGCTCTCAGGATTTTTCATCAACTCGGGCTGAGATTCTTTCCAGAAGTCGTGAATAAGCTCAGGTACGGGATAGCCATGATCCGCATAGAAAATCGCCGGCTGAAAAAGATCGCCCCAGGGCAGCTTGCCGAACCGGTCGTGAAGCTTTGTCCACCCGTCCACAACCCCAGGCACGGTTACCGAATCGATGCCCTCCTGCGGCATCTCATTCACACCCTTAGCCTTGAGATATTCGATAGTTAATCCCGCCGGCGCCCATCCACTCGCGTTCAAGCCGTACAGCTTGCCCGTTTTAGCGTCCCAGTAAATCGCGAAGAGGTCGCCGCCCATCCCATTCATCATGGGCTCGGCCACTCCCAGTACGGCATTGGCCGCAATAGCCGCGTCGATGGCCGAACCGCCGCGCTCCAGAATTCTGGCGCCCGCCTGCGATGCTTGAACATAACTGGTCGCGACGATGCCATATTTCGTGATCACCATGGAGCGTCCGTAGGACCGATCCTGCGCCGACATGCAAGCGGAAGCGGTGAATACAAAAAAAGCCAGTGCGATTCTGACTGAGGTCATTCCCGTTCTTTCTCCGTTCCAAATCTGCGACTGCACCTAAACGTCCTGTCAGTGATCGGGCAGTTCGGATTCGGCAACGGGCCCTGCGATAGAGGCCGTGCCTGCCAGATGCGCTCGCTGCCGCGACGAGAACATCGGCCCCAATGCGGCGACAGTGGGCGCGAAACTCAACAAACCCGTCGGCCGGGCCAGGTCGTCATAGACCGCCTCGATGCCTCCCCGCATGAAATAAGTCTCGTGCCAAAAGCCAGTGCCACCAGAGTCCCGCAGAAAGGTCTTCCACCAAGCTCGGTGCGGCTCTGATCGAGCCCAACGCTCGAGAGACTCAAAATCGCGCCAGTACTGCCGAATGCCAGCATGCGGCGGAAATAGAGACCAAAGGAAGAATTCGTGCAGGAGCAGGCCGTCCGGATGGTCCGCAACGGACTTGGCGATCTTCGGTCCGAACCCGAGAAGCGTCTTGAGACCAGTCAGGGTGCGTACAGGCATTCCAAGGTAGATCACGACGAGATCGGGATAGGTCGACAGATCAACCGTGAGACGATTTACCTTCATTGTTCTGACTCCTCTCCCCCGTAAGCTGGCTGGAATCTCTTTCTTGCCTGCAAAAACAGCAACAATTGTAGCCCCATCTCGCTTAATTGAGACCCGGAAGGCTCGACGGGCGTGATTTTACCCTCTTTTAATTTGAGTCGCGCACCCAACAACCGGCGCGCCGCGACTCCGGCTACGCAGGCGCGACGTGGTCTTCTTGAAGGTCGCCCGGCCGCGGAGAACTTCGCACCGCCGATCACGCGCCCATGCGGGCTTTCCATTGAGCCCGCCGCGGAAACGATCAGAAGCTGAAACGACCACCGACTGTCGGAGCGAAGTTGCTGTTGTGCAAGTAGGGAACGCCGGGGCCATGTGGAATGGCGATGGCCAGACCGCCGTTCACGTAGGAATATGCAAGTCCGAGAAAACCGTCGAAACGCTTGGTGAAGTGATGATCCGTGTAGAGCGACAGCTCGTTGAGGCTGCCCGCGCAGGAAGCGCGGAAACTGCTGGGGGTGCAGGTTGGCGGAAGACGGAAGTCGTTCTGCCGCTGATGATACCAGGATAACGTGATGTCGGTTTTGCTGTCGTAAGCGTATTTCGCGCCCATCCACCAGATATCCACGTGCTTGGGAGAATCAAGATTGTTGTCTTCCACGCCGCTCATGATGTAACCGCCCTGGTCCGAGGCGCCAACGCCCAGCGGGTTTACCGGGTTATCCTGCAGGATGTGTTCGTAGCCGCCATAGAACTTGAACGGGTTCCACGCATACTTGGCGGCGAGCATAATGGCGCTGTTGTCGGTCACGATGCCATATACGGTGTTGGTCGGTGAGATCAGATTAGGGCCGAGGCCGTCGCCCCCGTTTATGGGGTTTGTATTGATGCTGTTAGTGAGCGACTGAGTGTACCCCAGACTCTGCGTCGCAGGACTCTGAGGCCCCAGCAATGGGTTCAATACGCTGATCGCCTGGTTGTAATGTTGGTAGACGATGTCGCCCGAGAACTTCTTGCTGTATTCTCCGCCGAGGTCGAATCCAAAGGCGTTGTTATGCGCCGATTCCGGCGTACAGTTGGCGGCAGTCCAGGTTGCCGTGGCGGAGTAGCAACCGCCGGAACCATCGGCGAATTTATACATCGCGCCGAAATGGACCGGGCCATAGGCTAGGCGATACTTCGCGGCGCTGTCCCAACGGGAGTTCTCGGTGTCACCGCCGCCGGCCATCGTGCCGTTATACCCGATGTACGAAAAGGCATAGCTGCCGCCGGCCGGATCGTAAAGGAGCATCGCATCGGTACCGAGAGAGCGCTGACGGCCAAAGGTCAGCGTGCCGAACTGCGTGGACGATATGCCACCATAGATTTCGTCATTAAACGGTTGGCCCGCGCGCGTGCCGTCGATGGCGTACGAATAGCTGCCCCTGGGAAGGCCGTTATTGATGGTGTCGGTGGCTGACGCGTTGGCCAGTAGGCCGGACTGTGGATTGATGCCAGTGTTAGCGTTGAACACAACGTACCAGCCATGCGCAAACTCTTCCTTTCCTCTGATGCCCAGACCCGTCTGCGACAGGTTGTTCGGTGCGACGAGAAATCGATGTTCAAAGCCGTTTCGGTTCACCAGAGATGCGCCTTCATAGTTATAGCCGTTTTCCGGTAAGCCATGGCTGACCCAGCCAAAGCCGACGTCATACGCACCGTACAGCGTGATGCCATGCCAGGTCAGCGTGCAATCGGTCGTGGCGAACTCGTGGCCGCTCGCGCAGGGGTCGGGGGTGCGTGGAGCGGGAGTTCCCGTTTGAGCCCAGGCCGGGAACACCCCTATCGCAAGCCACAAAAGCATTAGGAAGGGTTGGGCCAGCATTGCAGCAAAGAAACGATAAGCACCACGCATGAGAACCTCCAGGATTAAGCTGAGCGAGGAGAACTTCGAAGTGTACATTAGATACGATTCTCATGTCTAAACGTACACAGATATACGTAGTAAGTGAAGGACTTGAAAATAATAAGGTGCCGGAAGCCACATATTGACCGAGCCCCGCGTTGAATATAGGATTTTCGTTCCGATGAGGCAGCGCGGCAAATCCGTACGGAAGCCTGACGAGTTGTTCAAGCTTCGGGACGCAGCTCTACAGCTGGGCGTCAGCTTCCCAACTATCAAGCAGTGGATTTACAAGAAGAAAATTCGCAGTATTCAAACGGCCGGCGGCCACCATCGCATCCCGCGGAGTGAAGTGGACAAGCTGCTTTTCCGGACTCGTGGCAGAACCGAAAAAGAACGAAACCAACTTATTCGCCACGTCAGCGGGCGCAATCAACTTGTGGGGCGCATCGTCTCAGTTCGCATCAGCGGGCTCATGGCGGAAGTAAAGATTTCCATCGGCGGTCAGGAGATCACGTCGATTATTACCGCCAGCTCCGCCCGCGAAATGCAACTCAAGCCGGCGCAGACGGCCGCAGCGCTCATAAAGGCGACCGAGGTAATGATTCTCCGCGTGTGAATCGTGAAATCGTCGCCGAGTCCGGACTTACACTCAGGATGCTGCGGCTTTAAATAAGTTCGCAAGCCGGCCGATGTCGGCAATACCCGCATCGCCAACCACAAAATAGCGAAGCCCGCCTTGAGCCCATGTTTCCATGGTGAACGGTAATTTCTTCGGGGAGACCGAACTATCACCCAAGTTGGTCGAAGAGTTCACCGACCGTTCCTGAAACACGAACACAGAAATGTGGTGCTTGCGCACGTCGTAGATCAAGTGCGCGCCCGGCGTTTGGTCGAGGTAAGTAACCCGTCCGCCGAGCAGGGAAAACTCCGAATTCTGCAACTCCGGCAAATTAAACGAGAAGGGAATCCTTCCCTGGAACCACGGCTTCACTGTGTGCCGGTCGGTGGAAACCACATCCACCGGCGACGAGCTGGCCAGCGTCGCCACGTGCAAGTCGGCAATCTCGCTGTAAATCTGTTCTCTACCAGAGTGCATCCTTACGTAGGCCGAAGTCAACAATCCAATCACCAGAATCAAACCGAATGCCGCGGCGAACACCCATGCTGAACCAAAACTACGCCCTGGCTTGGACGCAATGCTCTGTTGCACCTGTCTCCGAAAATCGTCACTGGGAACGAAGCGCTTCCCAGCTGCTTGGATCGCGCGCTTCATCTGGACTCGCCGAAGCGCGTCCGCCGCGCAAGATGCACAGCTGCGTACATGAGCATCGAAGTCGCGCATCTCCTTCTCGGGCAGCTCGCCGTCGAGGTAGGTGTCGAGTTTTTCCTTCCAGGGCTCACAAGCCATAATTCACCGTTTAGTTGACCCCTTTCGACGCTGCTGCTGCCGCGGCAAAGCCGTCGCGCAACGTTTTTCTAGCGCGGGACAAACGAGACATGACGGTACCCATCGGAATCCCAAGGGTCGCGGAGATTTCCTGGTACGACATCTCTTCCACTTCACACAGCAGCAGCACCTCGCGATAGGCCACCGGCAATTGTTCCAGAGCCTTCTGCACCAGTTGCCAATCGGACCGTTTTAGCAAGATGCTCTCCGGCGTCTCCGTCACAGCCGGTAGGGCTTGCTCTTCGTCCTCAGGTTCGAGCGACACAGTTGCTGTCACTTTCAATCCTGTGCGCGAGGTCAGAAATGCGTTGCGCAGAATCTTATAAATCCAGGCGCGAAAATTTGTTCCCGGCTGGAATGAAGAAAATCCCTTCAGCGCCTTGGCATACGTCTCCTGCACCAGATCCTCGGCCTCTTGCCGGTCATGCGTCAGCCAGCAGGCGAAGTTATAGAGGCGCTCGAAGTAAGGCATGGCCAGTTGTTCGAACGATCTCGATTGCAAGTTCTCTTCCGGCACGCACACAAGAGTAAACCAGCGAGTAGTCGTTTTTATTCCAATCTCCAAAATAATAATTTTTGGGGAATAAAACCGAATGTAGCCAGTTCTGCACCACGGACAACAATGGCGAATCCTTTCGATCTCAGAGCCGCATTCCTGGCAAAGCACGCGCAGCACGTGGCACTGATTCATTTCCCCATCGCACTTTTTGTTGCGGCGGTGGCGTTCGACTATCTGGCACAGTGGAGAAAGAACCAGATGCTGGCCGCCGCGGCATACTTCAATTTGCTGCTGGCCGCAATTTCCACGGTGCCGGTGTTAGCGTCCGGACTTGCCGCATGGCAGTGGGCTCTCGAGGGACAAAAATTGAAAGGCATTCTACTGATGCACTTGATCCTGGGATGTGTCTCCAGCCTGTTGATCTGGCTGACGTTTTGCATTCATCGTCGGGCGCACCGCTCCCCGCAAAGATCATTGCCGACATATCGCCTGCCGATTGAAGCCCTTGCCGTGTTGATCGTGGCTCTCACCGGCCATCTCGGCGGATTCCTAAGCGGCGTAAATGGACCCGGATAATAAATCAATGTAATAAAAACGGCCCGCGCCAGTTAACAACTCGGACGTTACAAATCACGGAGGCCAGATGGCGGAAAAAGATCTCAATCTTATCGATCAGAAGTTGCAAGACCTCAACAACGACGGCGTCGACCGTCGCGGATTCCTCAAGTGCATGGCATGGGCAGGCTCAGGACTGGTATGGACGATGAGCGGAGGCATTCCAGTTTCGCGCGCCTTTGCCAAAAACATGGATCGAAACGCCGCCGAGGGCGCGGATTTCAGCTTTGTTCAAATCAGCGACAGCCACATGGGTTTCAACAAGCCGGCCAATCCGGATGTAGTCGCGACCCTGCAAGCAGCGGTCAACAAAATCAACGCGCTGCCGAGCCAGCCGGAGTTCTTGCTGCACACGGGCGACATCAGCCATCTCTCCAAGCCGGAACAGTTCGACACCGTCGACCAGGTTTTGAAAAGCGCAAACGCGAAGAGTGTATTTTTTGTTCCCGGCGAGCATGACGTGCTCGACGACAACGGGAAATCCTATCTGGAACGTTATGGCAAGAACGCCAAAGGAGATGGATGGTACAGCTTCGATCATAAAGGCGTCCACTTCATCGGTCTGGTGAACGTTCTGAATCTCAAACCTGGCGGCCTGGGCTCACTCGGAGGCGAACAACTCGAATGGATGGAGCAAGACGTGAAACATCTGAAACACAGCACACCGATCGTCGTCTTCGCCCACATCCCGCTCTGGGCAGCCTATCCCGAGTGGGGTTGGGGCACGGAGGACAGCGCGCAGGCCCTGGCGTACCTGAAAAAATTCGGTTCCGTCACCGTGCTGAACGGGCATATTCACCAGACCATGCAAAAGATCGAGGGCAACGTGACGTTTCACACCGCCATGTCAACCGCATTTCCGCAACCGCAACCCGGCAAGGCAGATTCTCCCGGACCGATGAAAGTACCCGCGGAGCAATTGCGCAGCCTGTTGGGAATTACCGAGGTGAATTACGTTCATCGGCAGCATTCTCTGGCGATAGTCGATTCCACTCTCGCCTAGCTCGCGAAACTTCGCTTGAAAGAAGCGACCAACTAAAGAAATCACTCTGGAAAGGAAACAATAAATGATTCGCACAAATACGCTTGCAACTGTGGCAATGCCAGTAATGATCGCAATGCTGCTTCTGTTCGCGGCATCGTCTAAAGTCTCAGCCAATGATCGGTCTTCGAACGACCAACCTTCGCCGGCGAGCACCGTCGTGAAAATAGATAATTTCAGTTTTGGCCCGCAAACCCTGACAGTGCCCGTCGGCTCCACGGTTATCTGGACCAATCGTGACGATATACCTCACACCGCCGTGAGCACAGAGGGCGCGTTCAAGTCCAAGGTGATGGATACCGACGAAAAATTCTCCTACACATTCGCCAAGCCGGGAACCTATCCTTACTATTGCTCGATCCACCCGAAGATGACCGGCACCATCATTGTCCAGTGATCGAATATCTCGGTCAAAACCTCAGCTTCAACGAGAATTCCATCACACGCGGAGAGCCCAGCGCGAACACGCCGGAACCGAGTCCCAGGCGGTTGCTGCTGGGCTGCTCGCCCGACGTGCCATTGACCGAGCCCGGGGTTCCGCTCAGAACACCGCTGAGCGGATTCGCAGGCCCGTCAAAGTTCGACAAGTTCAGTACGTTAAAGAACGAGACGCCAGGTTCCAGTTCAAAGTGCTCCTTGTATTTATAAACCCAGTTGAAGTTAACATCGAAGGCGCGCAACCATCCCATTCCGGCTTCATCATAGGGCGCGGGAGCTACGACCTGCTGCACCCCGCCTAAAGACGTCAACTGATTCTGAGTGAACAACCCGCTGGTGATCAGCGTTTGTCCTGCCGGCGTCGGCTGTCCGGCAAAGTTGTGATTGTAGGCGCTGATCACATCGTTGATGTTGGTCCCGCTGTAACTCGGGTTAGGACTGATGCCGTGTCCGAACGAACCCACGTTGGTGCCGGGAAGCACATCGCCCAAGCCGCCGTTCGAGGCAAAGCTGCCGTCGCCGGTGCCGTCGCCAGTGACGTCGGTTACGAAGATTCCGCCTGGATTTCCCGATGGGCTCAGCGTAAGAGTTACCGGCAGCGGGCTATAAAAGTGTCCAATCAAACCCAGGCGGAAGTGCAGGGGAAGATCCATCGTGCCGCCGAACGAGATCTGATGTTTGCGGTCAAGTCCATTCGGCCCCAGGAAGTGCTGCGGACTGTTGAAGTCCGTGGCGATGGTGACGAAGTCATTGTCGGTTGCCGACGCAATATAGCGCTCCAACTGATAGGACGCTTGCATATCAAAGTTCTTGACACCGGGAAAGGGATTCTCCAGGTGCTGCTTCAGTGAAAACTGTAGAGCAGTATTCTTCGCGTAACCGATGGGGAACAGCATCTGGTTGGCGCCGAGATTCGCGTTAATCCCAGGGAATGCGGCTCCAGTGGAAGTCGTGAGGCAAGTCCCGCTGACACCACCGCAAGTAAAGTTCGCGGGAAATCCGCCAAGCGAGGAGTACCCCGAGTCGAGTCCGCCGGAAAGCGGCGTTCCGTCAAGAGCGAACTGTGGCGACGCAAAGTCCGAAATGGTCGCACCGGCTGCAATGGCGCAGTTGATGGCTCCCGCGGAATAACCCCCGTTGCAACCAAACTGCGCCGTGGTTTGAGAGACCGCGTTTTGCGCGGCCGCCAGGTTGAAAAAGCGCGCATCTCCCACATGGTTGGTATCAATCGCGAGCAGCGTGTGCGTCTCGATATTGCGAAGGTAATCCACTGTCAAAACCATTCCCGGACGTATCTCATGCTGAAGACCAGCGTTCATTTGTAGCGATCGCGGACTGACATAGTTCGGTGCCAGGAGGTCAGTACCGGTCGCGTCTAGTCCATCCGCCAACGAGTTTCCAATAAATGAAGGATTGCTCGCCGGTCCGGCGGCCAGAGTTGCCGCCTGGTACTGCGCTTGAAGGGCTCCGATTTGGCTGGCCGCACTGCCAATTGGCTGTCCACAGAATGTGGGCGTGACCGTCGTTCCAGTCGGCAAGGTTAGAGAAACTGGACTGCCGTTAGAGCAAACCGTGGTATCCGCCAGGAACAAGCCCTTCTGTAGCCGCGCTGGCCGGTCAAATTCAATGTTGTTCCAGATTGAGTTCTCGTAGAAAAGGCCGGCGCCCGCGCGGAACACGGTTTTGCCCTTACCCGATGGATCCCACGCCAAACCGATTTGCGGCGCAAAGTTGAGATTGGGCTGGTGCACTCGGCTACCCAAGCCCGAATAATATTGGTTGTCGAATTGATTCAAAGCGGAGATCGGTCCCAGGTCGCTGTCGCTGCGTCCTGAATCCCTCACATAACGCAAGCCGTAGGTGAGCGTGAAGTTTGGTCGCAGTTTCCAGGCGTCGCCAAGGTAGAGCGAAATCCGATTGTCCGGGCCACTGCCGCCCGCGGGAAATCCAAACGCCGGTATTTCCGAGTCAAAGCCTTGCCCGTTGCCCAGAGAAACGCTGGTCACCGGATAATTCAGCGGATTCGCTGCTCCGCCAGGAAAACATGGGGTATTGGTTCCACAAGAGCTCACGGCAAAAGCCTGGGAGGAACTGCTGAGCGGTGCGCCAACCGCCGGGGCTAGTGCTAGAAAACTCGCGAACCCACCGCCGAAAATATGATTGAATCCGCCACCGTAGCGAATAATGTGCGCGCCCAGTGCTCGGCTGCCGTCGTATTTGATCTGATGGTCGGACTGATACGTCTGCTGCGGCGCTAGAAAACTTGGACCGGAGCAAAACGAGTCCGCGCCAGAAGTCAGGCAATCCGGGTCGCTGCCAA
>JBAUVJ010000470.1:0-3486 GCA_049583165.1 Candidatus Sulfotelmatobacter sp.
GGATAAGCAAGTTCAGGAAAGCTTGCGGTGCTTCTTTGAGACATTCCTTCGCACGGGATCGGCGACCGGGATAGTAAAAATGTTTCGCCAAAGAGGACTGCTTTTTCCGCGGCGCCTGAAGAAGGGACCGCACAAAGGAGACTTGCATTGGATACTGCTGGAGCATCATCGTGCGCTGCAGGTGTTGCACAACCCACGTTATGCCGGCGCCTTTGTTTACGGGCGGAAACGCATTCGCAAGACGATAGAGGGCAAAGAATCGTGCCAGATCGTTCCCCGAGAGCAGTGGATCCTGCTGCCAGGCGTTCACCCTGGGTACATCTCTTGGGAGCAATACGAAGAGAATCAGCGACGACTGCGGGAGAATGCGCAAGCCCTCGGCCATGATCGTCGGAGAAGTCCACCTCGGGAAGGTCCGGCTCTGCTCCAGGGATTGGTACTGTGTGGCATTTGCGGCAGACGAATGACGGTTCGTTACCACAACCGTGGTGGACGTCAGATTCCCGATTACATGTGCCAGAAAGAAGGCATTGAGCATGGCGAGCCTTTTTGTCAGCAGATCCGCGGAGAACAGATCGACAAAACGATTAGCGAATTGCTGGTTCAGACGATGACACCGATGGCCCTCGATGTGGCCTTGTCGGTACAACAAGAAATCCAGTCTCGCATGGAGGAGGTGGATCGCTTACGCCGGAAGCAGGTGGAACGCGCTCGCTATGAGAGTGATCTGGCACAACGTCGCTATATGAACGTCGACCCTGCCAATCGCTTGGTTGCAGGGTCCTTGGAGGCTGAGTGGAATAATAAGCTGCGCGCATTGGGCCAAGCCCAGGAAGAGTATGAACACGTGCGCCAAACCGATCGGGCTGCAGTGGACGAAGCGCAGCGCGCTCGCATCGCGACTCTGGCTAGTGATTTTCCTCGGTTGTGGCAAGACCCAAAGACACCCGATCGTGAGAGGAAACGTATGGTCCGGTTGATTCTGGAGGACGTTACCCTGATCAGAGGCAATGAGATCGCGATGCATGTGCGCTTTAAGGGCGGTGCCACACGGAGTTTTACCCTGCCTCGTCCCTTAGCTGCACCCGAACTTCGCAAGACAGATGCAGAAGTCATTCACGAAATCGATCGCCTGCTAGACGAGCACACCGAACGGGAGATTGCCTTGATCCTCAACCAAAAAGGATTACGCTCCGGGACAGGTAAGCCTTTTACCCGAAACATGATCGTACATCTCAAGTATGCTTACCATCTGACTGATCGCTATACTCGCTTGCGTGCGTGCGGGAAACTATCGGCGGAAGAAGTGGCAGAACATCTTGGCCTCGCGGTCACCTCTGTGAAGGACTGGCAGCATCGTGGCCTACTACGAGCGCATCGTTGTAACGACAGGGGAGTATGCTTGTTTGAACCGCCGGCCCCAGATCTCCCACGCAAGTTCGCCCACAAGCAATCCTATTTGCAGCAAAAACAAACTATCTCCGCATGTGACCAAAGAGGTGCAGTTTGAAACGTAAGCCTTTTGCTGCGCTCGATACGGCCAGCACAGCTCCACCCCCACCCCCATCTCCAGCGTGGCGTAGGCAAAGACCGGATTCCATTCCGTCACCTCCCCATTTTTTCGCCACTGGAGGGCGACCGTCTTCGGCCGATCGAAGACGCATTGCAAAGGAGCTCCACCCCAGCTGGCCAGATGCTCGGCCAAGGTTCGTACTAAACTCTCGACTGCTTCATCCCGGACCAGACTGACGCACATGAAGCGCGAGTACTTCAGACGCGAGGCAAAAAAATGGATGCGCTGGCTGGCGCCATCGACGAACCCCACCTCGATTTGTCCAAAATCATGCTGACTGAACTCCCCGGGCAAACCCTCGAAACGAACCAGCGGCTTGGCCAACTTCGGGCGGAGCGAGGCGACCAGCGTGTAGAGGGCCGTCTTGCCTCCCGCATAGCCTGCTTCCCGGACTCGCCGCAGAATCTCCAGCGACGCGAGATCGGGTGTGTGCTGCAAAATCTCGAGGATCGGTTTCCGGAAATTCGTCACCGTGCTCGGCCGACCGACCTGTCGTTGGGCGCGTTCCGCTGCATCATCGACATGCATCACCGGCCCTTCTTGCGCGATGCGCTTCACCGAGCATAGGGACACTCCCGTCAGCCGCGCCACCTCCGTCTTACCGTGGCCCGCCTTCAATAGAATCTCCACTTCGTGTCGCTTGAGCATGCTCAACATCCTCCTCTCCCTCCGCCCCACCGGTCCCATGGACCGGCCAGAGGCATAGAGAGAAGTTCTACCGCTTATGAGGATTATTGGGTGGCTCAGAATTTCCGGAATTAGGTGGGTCAGATTTTCCGGAACTCACAAGTGGGTTGACGCGAAAACGCCATTCCCGAGCGAACGATATCTCAGAGTGCTGCGTACATCGAGGACATCTTTGCAAGAAAATCCCGACTTGCGTACAAGGGCAGCGATTGTCAAGCTCGGTCGCCATCAGCAAATGATTCCGAAACGCAGTCACAGCCAATGGCAGGTGTTTGGGCCTGAACAATTCATACCTTCGGGCTGGATTCGAAACACCAATCTTTGGGTGGCGTACCCAAAAGGGCTGTTTCTTCTGGGATTGGATTCGTTGTTCTTAGATCGTATCCGATTCGCAAAATATCTGAGAGCCGTGGCCGCACGTTTCGGGATCCGCTCGGCACACTTGTCGCACACCGCTAGGGTCACAAGCCGAATATTCGTTGGCGGGAGGAATGGTCTGGCCGATGGGCCGTAAGTCGACACGAGTCGCTCGGTGTCCCGCTAGCCTACCTCAAAGCATAACCGTCCATGCAACTCCACTTGACGACCTGCAAACTGTACGTCTCGCTTCTCGCGGTACCTACGTCGACACCAAGGGACGTGTAGATCAGCAGCGATCCGCTCATACAATGGGTCAGGTCTCCATCAGGGATGCGCTGTCCGAAATGCCAATTCGATCATCCATTGCAGACGACGGAGTGCCTGAAGTGCAGAATTATTTTTGCGCGTTACCTGGCAGCGCTCTCAGCGGCAAAACAGGCTAGCGTTGAGGAGCCGGTGGTCCAAACTCGTACGCTTTCGCCAAATGTACCTCCACCAGTCCGCAACGACGCGCTCCGAAACGATGCGCTCTGGGAGTTCAAGTACCGGATATTCGCTCTGCCTTTGGCACTGGTCATAGCGCGCCTGGTGGCACGCTCGCCACTGGGCATGCTCGCAATGGTGCTGCATGAAAGTGGGCACGCGATCACCGCTTGGCTTACGGGCCGCTGGGCAGTTCCTTTGCTCTGGGTTACGATGCACGGCGAGGAACGATCCTGGTGGGTCGTGCTGGCGGTGACCTCAGCCATCATATATTCGGGGTTTCTCGCATGGCAGTCGCAGCGGCGGGGATTGTTGTATGCTGCCGGCGCGATGCTCATCGTGCAACTGATTTTCCTTTCTTTCTTGCCCGCAGGGGCTTCGAT
>JBAUVJ010000471.1:0-1552 GCA_049583165.1 Candidatus Sulfotelmatobacter sp.
GCGCAAATCCCGTGATCAGCCCGGCGTGTGAGAGTGGAAGCACGATGCGGCGAAATGTTTCGAGCGGCGAGTGGCCGAGCGAAGCCGACGCTTGCAGTAGTGTGCGGTCGACCGCTCCGAAGGATGCAGCGAATGGCTGCACGGCAAACGGCAAACTATATAACAAGGAACCGATCACCAGTCCCTCGAAAGTAAAGGCAAGCGTGTGGCCGGTGAGCGACTCCCACCAGCGGCCGAGCGGACTGCGTGATCCGAGCGCTACGAGAACATAGAAGCCGAGAACGGTCGGCGGCAGCACGATGGGCAGTGCGACTGCGGCTTCGACCAGAAATTTCCAGCGCCAGCGCGAGTAGGTCAGCCAGTAAGCGATGGGAATTCCGATCGCGACGAGCAGCGCCGAGACGATGGCTGCGAGGCGGACGGTCAACCAGAACGCCTCCCAGTTCATTTCATTATTTCTCCCATGGAGGGTTTTTCCGCAGTCAAAGTGAACCCGTATTGCGCGAGCAGGGACCTGGCTTCGGGAGAACTCAGGAATTGCAGGAACTTTCGGGCTGCATCCTGCTGTTTCGATTTGGAAAGCACGACGGCTGCTTGGTTCAGCGGGGGATAGGCATCGAGCGGAACCTGCCAATACCGGCCTCTATCTTTCATTGCCGGGGCGAGCGCGTGGGAGAGTGCAACGAGTCCGGCCTGGGCATTGCCCGATTCGACGAACTGCGCGGCCTGCGAAATGTTTTCTCCGATGACGAGGCGGCTGGCAACCTGATCGTAGATTCCGAAGTGCCGCAGCGCCGCCGCTGCTGCGCGGCCGTAGGGCGCAGTCGCAGGATTGGCGATGGAAATTTTCTTGACCGACAGATCGAGCAGAGCGTTTATGCCGAGTTTCGATAGATCCAGCGGCGAATCATTTGGCACCCATAACACCAGGCGGCCGACCGCATAACGATACAGCGTTTCTTTCGCTGCCAGCCCTTCGGCGATCAATTGTTGGGGAAATTCTTCATCGGCGGATAGGAAGACATCGAAGGGCGCGCCGTTGCGAATCTGGTTGGTCAAATTGCCGGACGCGCCGAAGGCGAGTTTGACCGTTTGTCCGGTCGTCTTGGTGTAGGCATCGACAAGTTGGGGAAGCGCAGCACTCATGTCGGCGGCGGCGGCCACGGTGATTTCCTGCGCGGTGGCGAAGGTTCCGACGAATAGGAGAAGGAGCGCGAGTAATCTGTTCAGTTTGTTCATCGAGAATTCTTCCCTTACGCCAGTTTCGTTTTCGATAACGGTAGTTCGCGCACACGCCGGCCAGTCGCAGCAAAAATCGCGTTGCACAGGGCTGGCGCAAACGGCGGCACGCCGGGTTCGCCCACTCCAGCCGGCGGCGCTTCGCTCTCTATGATCGTCACGTCGACGTGGCGCGGAGCGCGGTTCATACGGGCGACCTGAAAATTATTGAAATTACTTTGGTCGATGACTCCGTTGGTTGCGGTAATTTCTCCGAATAACGCGAGGCTCGTTCCAAACGCAGCCGCTCCCTCGAACTGGTTGCGGACATTGT
>JBAUVJ010000472.1:0-3958 GCA_049583165.1 Candidatus Sulfotelmatobacter sp.
GCCAATATCCGGCATGATCCGCACCACGGTTTCGCCGTCAATCTCCAGTAGAAGGCGCAGCACTCCGTGGGTCGAAGGATGCTGCGGTCCCATGTTGAGGATCATGGTGCGGTCTTGCCCAGGCTCTAAAACCGGCGTCGGTGTCAGGTGCGCCATCGCTAGCGGTAGCCCTCCACCGGATAATCTTTGCGCAAGGGATGACCTTCCCAATCCTCGGGCATTAGCAACCGCCGCATATAAGGATGTCCCGTAAATCTAATCCCAAACAGATCGAAAACTTCGCGCTCAAAATAATTCGCCCCCGGCCATACCGAGGTTACCGACTCCACCGCCGGGCTTGCCCCATTGAGGCGTACCTTCAGCCTTACTCGATCCTTCTTGGAAATGGAGAGCAGGTGGTAGATCACTTCAAACCGAGGCTCCGCCGGATACCAGTCCACGCAGGTAATATCGGATAGATAATTGAAAGACCCCGCTGCGTTGTCGCGCAGCAGCGCGCAAGCTTCGCGAATGTTCGACCGATCCACGTAAATCGTCATCTCGTCGCGGTCGAACTTCACGCCCGTTACCGACGCCGGATTCCACGCCAGCAAACACTCCACCGCAGGATGACCCTTCAGCGCTTCGATGTCCGCAATTGCCGGCGTCACGGCCATCAGCGTACTCCCCGCCGCGCGGCATCTGGACCCCATTCCAGCACGCCCTTTTTCCACACGTAGAAAAATCCCACCAGAACAATGCCGATGTAAACAAACATCTCCCACAGCCCGAAATGCTTGAGGTCCCGCAGAATCACCGCCCAGGGGTACAGAAACACGGCCTCGACGTCGAACAAAATAAACAGCATCGCTACCATATAAAACTGCACCGAGAAGCGCCCTCGCGAGTCGCCCACCGGCTGCATGCCGCATTCATAGGCTTCCATCTTCGCCCGGGTTGGCTTACGCTGCCCAATCAGCCAGGAAAGCGAGATAATGGCAGTCGCAATTCCTCCCGCTAGCAAAATGTGGATCAGGAAAGGCAGGTAGCGAACGAAGTAATTGTCGGGCATAGGAGAGCGTATATATAATTCGCGCGATGCTTAAACTAAACATTCTAGATTAGGTGTTGATGCGCGCGAGTGTCAAGGGAACCACCATGCATTTTGCCGATTCGGGAAAGACAAAGAAGCGATTTGGTAATTGTGTAATCGGGTAATTGCGAAATTTAAGGTCACCACGCAATTGACCAGGTGCTATAAGCTCAAAACGCATGGTTTTCCAATTACAAAATTACCCCGATTACCCAATTAGAGTCTCCTCATGATCTTTGGCTTCAATACGGACGTTAAACACGCCGATACCATTTACCACGTGCAAAGTGAGGCGCGCGAGAGCGAAAAACTGCTCCAAACCCAGGTTTTCGTGCGCGGCCGTTGCATCGGCAAAAAAGCCATCTCCTACGCCAGCTCTGCTCAGGACGTCGGTTACGGCGACGCTCAAAAAGAGCAGCAATTGCGTGACCAACATCGCCTGGTCCTCGAGGCTATCCGCGAAGGGAATCTGGAGAACGTCCTCGATCACGCTGAGACCGACTCCTTGGCCGCCATCAAGCAACTCGACGTGGAATGGGTGAACGCCACCTCGGTCCATGCCAACCGTAACCTTATTATGCGTTTGCGCGTCATCGAAGACGGATCGGCCGTCCCCAGTGCCCGTCTCACCTTTCGCTTCGCCCGACCAGACGTCGCTCCTTTCTATACTCAGGCTGTCACCGACTCCGCGGGCAGCGCAGAAATCTCCGTCGAAGTCGACGAATCCGCCCTCCCCGATGCCTCCGTGATGGTCCAGGCCAACCACGAAGGCCGCACCGTCACCCGCAAATTCGCCCTCCGCAAAGCCGATTAGTCTTATGTAGGGACAGCCGCTCTCGGCTGTCCAGTCGAGAGAAGCTCGACAGTCTCTTGGTCCAACAAACAAGTTGAAGGGATACCGGGGGTGCCCCACGTTTCGCTTCTTTTGCGGAACGTGGGATTCCACGGACGCATCCCGATTGGGGAGTTGTTTCGCTTGATTTCAACCTAGAATCAGCGACTGCTAAACTGAATCTGTCCCATGAACCTCCATATCAACGGCGAGCCGAAAGATTTCCCGTCCTCATCCCCCGCCCAGTTCACCCTCACCGCCCTGATCGAATCTCTCGGCATCAAATCCGACCGAGTCGCCGTCGAACTCAACCGCGAAATCGCTCCCCGCAACCTCTGGCCCCAAACCGTCCTCAAAGACGGTGACCGCCTCGAAATCGTCCACTTCGTTGGCGGCGGCGCGCCTGTCATCCTGAGCAAGCATTCCTTGGGCAGCGAAGATCTGGGCGAGCTGCGCGTTGCGTCGCACACTTTGCGATGCAATGATCGCGCGTTTAGCTCGCTTCCTCATTGGGTACTGGCCACAACCCCCTCCGCCTTCGGTTCTTAAATTGCAAAATTACCCAATTACAAAATCATTCAAGCGCCCCGCACTCTTCTAGTTACCCCTCGCCTCACAATCTCCATTGACTCCCACCCACTCCCATCTAGAATGTTTCAAACATTCAGCTGCTAAATTGTTTCAAACATATTCGGGGACGAATGCAGGATAGCTTTCCATCACAAGAAGTAATCGCCCTCACCGGGATCACTCCCCGCAAGCTCCAGTATTGGGACGAGCGCGGAGTCGTCAAACCCGAACGCGAGGGTCATCGCCGCCTTTACTCCCTCCAGAAACTCACCGAAGTGGCGGTGATCTGCGAGCTGCGGCGGAAGGGTTTCTCCTTGCAAGGGGTACGAAAGGTCATGCGCTTTCTGGAGAGGGAATTCGGGAAAGGCCTGGCGGAAATCGTCAGCCGCAACTCCGACGTCCACCTGCTCACCGACGGCACTCACCTCTATCTCGAAACATCGGCGCGGCAAATCGTCGATATCCTGAAAAATTCGCGCCAACCGATTCTAGGTGTTTGCCTTAGTGACGCGGTTCGTCAGGTGCGCGCCGAGGTCGTAGCCCGCAAGTCGAGTACTTCCGTAACACCGTCGGCCCAGCGCCGGCGTGCTAGAAAGGTTTCTTAGGATGCTATCGAGAAGTTCGATGTGCGATCTCGCTTTGAAGGGGGCGTGGTTTCAGCCGCCCCGTAAGCGGCAAAACAAAAAGCGGCTGTAGCCGCTGAGGGATTTTCTTCACAAGGGGGAAACATGGTCGGCGAACTGGACATCCTGAACGAGTGGATCCCGGAACAGATGCAGCCCGGAACCGTCTTTGTGCTCGAAAACGCTGGCGAAGTCGGCGAAAAAGAAGACCCCTACTGGGCCGTGCTCGCCTGCCCATCCTGTGGCATGTTGGGCCTCATCACGCGCCGCCAGATCAACGGCCTCGTCCCCGTGATCTGCGGCTCCGAACAATGCTCCGCGCAATTCTTCATCCGCGACGCCGAAGTCATCGTCCGCAAACCCTTCTAACGCGTTTCACAGTTGTATATAGAAGTGTCATCCCGACCGGAGCATTTTCTTCCCGTAGGGAAGAAAATGTGGAGTGGAGGGATCTGTTGTTGTCGAAAGCCATCCTGTTGCATCAGCTTTGCACTACGCACGCCAGACTCAACTCACTGGTGCCTCTCCAAAATCAACTCCAGTCCAAACCCAGTCAACACTGTCCCAGTCACCCGGTCCAAAGATCGAGTCACACTCGGCTTCAGGAACCGTGCCGAGAAAAGCCGCGTGGCATGAGCAATGGCAAACAACCAAATAATTCCTTCCACCGCATGAATCCCTGCAAGCAACATGCTGAACGGAACGACCTTAATCCCCGCCGGGACAAACTGCGGAAGGAACGTCACATAAAACACGCCGACCTTTGGATTGAGGAGGTTTGTAAGATACCCGCGCACAAACCATGCCGAGCGATTCTGCTCTTTACTTTTCTCCAGCACTTGCGGCGCAGCCATCGAAGGC
>JBAUVJ010000473.1:0-5906 GCA_049583165.1 Candidatus Sulfotelmatobacter sp.
CAGAACAGGCAGCGTGCTGACGCGGAAATCGAGCTGCTTTTTGCGGCCGCCGATGTTCATCTTGAGCATAATGCGGCCGTCTTGCGGCAGGCGCTTTTCGCTGATATCGAGCTTCGCCATAATTTTCAGGCGGGAGGTGATGGCGTCTTTCAATTTGAGCGGCGGCGACATGATCGATTGCAAGACGCCGTCAATTCGGAAGCGCACGCGGAACTCTTTTTCGTAGGGTTCGATGTGAATGTCGCTGGCGCCGCGCTTGACCGCGTCCGTGAGTACCAGATTCACCAACTTAACTACTGGCGCTTCATCCGCAGCCCTCTCTAGCTGCGAAAGCTCCATCTGCGCTTCTTCGGCTTGCAGTTCGACGTCGCTTTCGTTCATGTCCGACATCGATTGCATTACGGTTTCAAGGTCTTCTTCCTTCTCCTTCGGTCCTCCGTATGACTTATCAATACCCGCTAGGATCGAGCTTTCCGACGCGACCACCGGCTCAATGTTGAAGCCGGTCATGAACTTGATATCGTCCATGGCGAAGACGTTGGTGGGATCGACCATCGCGATGGTGAGCGACGCGCCGACGCGGCTTAAGGGAAGAATTTGATATCGCTTCGCGGTTTCGAACGGAATGAGTTTGACGACGGCCGGGTCGATTTCAAAATATGAGAGGTTGATGGCGGGAACGCCGTACTGCCGGGAGAGAAAATTCGTGACGTCCTCATCCGTGAGGAAGCCGAGCTTCACCAAGGCAGAGCCCAGGCGGCAGTTCTGCTCCTTCTGAGCCTTAGTGGCTTGCTCCAACTGCTCTGGGGTAATGATCTTCTCTTTGACGAGAAGGTCTCCCAGCCGTTGAGACATACGTCGATCTCCTATCCACTGAGTGGAACGATGCCCGCAAAATCGCGGGCATTTCGCACAAAGCGCCGCTTTTACAGATGGGAGAAGAGCGATGTCTTTGTGTTGACACAAATTGTCAACGCAAGTCGATTACCGTACCAGTTACCGTAGTGCTTGAACTTTTCAGAAATGTCATCGCAATGAAGGGGATGTTCGGAAACCCGCGCCAGATGGACCTTTTCGCGGACAACTGCAAATTTCCGGGCCGGGGTACATGCACTTCGGTAAGGACCAGAAGTTCAATCGGTCGTTGATTCAGGCTTGCACAATGGCCAGCGTACACTCGACAGTGGGGGAGATGTAGCTTTGCTCGACGATGCAAACCAGAGCCGACTTCGCGCATACTACCGCGCTTTATTTGAGGCTTGGGGACCACAAAACTGGTGGCCAGCCCACTCGCGATTTGAAGTGATCGTGGGCGCTTATCTCACGCAGAACACGGGATGGACGAATGTGGAGAAAGCTCTGGCAAATCTCCGCTCTGCCGGTGTGCTCAGCGTGAAAGGTCTCCGGCAATTGCCGCTACATGAACTGGAGCGACTGATTCGACCTTCCGGGTATTTCCGGCAAAAAGCAGATCGGCTGAAAAGGTTCATCCGTTTTTTGGACAAACGCTACGGAGGTTCCCTACAACGATTGTTTTCGCGGCCTACCGCAGAGCTTCGGGCAGAGCTGCTGGAGTTGAACGGAGTGGGCCCTGAGACTGCGGATTCGATCTTGCTTTATGCCGCCAATCATCCGGTTTTCGTGGTAGATGCGTACACGCGGCGCATTCTGGTGCGGCATGAGATCGTGTCTGAAGAAGCTACCTATGAGGATATTCGTGGATTGTTCGAGCGTTCCCTATCGCCTCTGGCGGAACCTGTTGATGCCTCGCGCCAACCTTCCACGCAAAAGCTTGCGGCAGGTTTTCCTGGAGTGCCGCACCCGCCATCGCGCATGAGCTTGGCCAAGCGTACGGCCCTGACGCAGGTTTATAACGAAATGCATGGGCTGATCGTGGGCGTCGGAAAGCACTATTGCAGAAAATCACAGCCCCGTTGTGACGGATGTCCTTTACAACCTTTTCTGCCCAATTTTAAGTAAATGAGCACGGCTCTGGACGAAACCGATGAGAGTCTACTTCCCTACGCTGGCGCTACTACTGGCGGGTGCATTTGCATTTTCCATGCAAGGCCAAACCTTGCGCCAGGCCGCAGATAATGACGGACTGCTGGTTGGCACCGCGGTTCGACCCTCGCAACTCTCGGAGCGTGCTTATGTTTCCACACTGGCTCGCGAATTCAATATGGTGGAAGCGGAAGATGCGATGAAGTGGTGGGTACTGCGGCCAGATCAAAACAGCTTCGACTTTCGCCAGGGCGACGAATTGGTCGGCTTTGCGCAGGCTCATCAGATGAAGGTTCGTGGCCATTGCCTGGTTTGGGACCATAACAATCCGGACTGGCTGGCGCGCGGCCACTTCACGAGCCGGCAGCTCTCGCGACTTCTCCACGAACACATCAACCGCGTGATGAAACACTATGCCGGCAAGGTTTTCGCGTGGGATGTGATCAACGAAGCGTTGGATGAGAAGGGAAATGTGCGGGAATCGATCTGGTATAACCGGCCCGGCATAGGATTTTCTGAACAAGGAACGAGGTACATTGAGCAAGTATTCCGTTGGGCGCACAAGGCCGACCCGAAAGCACTACTCTTTTATAACGAAGCGGAGGGCGAGGGATTAAACCGCAAGTCGGACGCGATTTACGCCATGGTCAGGGACTTTCGGAAACGTGGAGTTCCCATCCATGGCGTGGGGTTGCAGATGCACGTGCCGTTGCTCGACGCGGATGTTGCCGCATTCGCGGCGAACGTTTCGCGTCTAACGGCGCTCGGCGTTCAAGTTCACATTACGGAGCTGGACGTTTCTCTGCCGCTGGATTCCAGCGGCCAAGTTCGAACAGAGGATTTGACCCGCCAGGCGGAAATATATCGTGACGTTGTGAGAGCGTGCCTGGATAGCGTTGGGTGTACCGCGATCCAGACCTGGGGCTTCACGGACAAGTACTCGTGGATCGGCTGGCATTCCCACGGCGCCCGTGGCCAGGCGCTGCCTTTCGATCGAACTTACCAACCTAAGGCCGGCTATCGCGCGGTGCTGGAGGAGATATCGGCGGGACGTCCGAGGGAGCATTAATATCTCCTGGCATTCATAGCATCTATAATGAGTTCCGGCCTATTTGCCTCATGCGCAAGGCGATGAACTGCATGGGCTGGGCCGTTGACGCGTGGTGCAAAATGTTCCAATCCGACGGGCGGAAAATTCCAACCGTAAGCGGCTGATTGTTCTGCTCGCGATTGCTGTATTTCTTTTATTTGCCATCCTGGTTTCGCAGACGGCGTTTAACCAGACCATACTGCGCCCCGATACCAACCAGCAGGTCGTAGTGTTCTACGCGCTTTCCCTGCTGATCTCCCTCCTCTTCATTGCGCTTACGTTCGTGCTGGCGCGCAATCTTCTTAAGCTTTTCGCCGAGCGGCGTCTGGGAGTGCTGGGCTCGAAGTTCCGCACGCGAATGGTGGTTGGGGCCCTGCTGCTTTCATTCGTTCCGGTTATGGTGATGTACTGGTTCGCCTACGGCCTGATGAACCGTTCGATCGATAAATGGTTTTCCACTCCAGTGGAAGAGGTTCGCGCCGATACGGATGCCATGGCTTCGCTGCTGGCCAGCTATGCAGCGCAGAATGCGCGCTCGGAAGCGGTGGCAATCGCGGCAGCGCCGGAGACGCAAAGAGCTTTCGAGGGCCACGGATTCTCCGCGATTGTCGAGGAATTCCGCCTGCATGAGCCGACTCTGCAAGGGGGATTTAGCCTCGCGATTCAAAATGGAGTCGCGGAGGCGAGCCTCGACGCTCCCGCGCCCTGGGCGGTTTTGAAGCAGAAACTGCCAATCAATCAAGCGGCCGCGGGACAACCCGCACGTTTCACATGGGAGCAAACCGAATACACCCTGGGCAGCGCGCCGGTGGGAAACGATGGAGCGATTTTGGTGGCCATGCCGTTGCCGGCGGAGTTCTCGAGGACGGTGAAACAGATCGAAGCCAGCCAGTTGCGCTATCTTCAGCTCAGCCGCGAACGCAAACATGTCCGCCAGACGTACATGGGCCTGCTTCTGTTACTGACCATGATGGTGCTGTTCGTGACCACGTGGCTGGCGTTATTCCTCTCGAAGCTGGTGACACGTCCGCTGGCCGCGCTGGCGGAAGCCACGCAGGAAATTTCTCGCGGGCGACTCGATTACCGAATTGATGTGAGCGCCGCCGATGAAATTGGAGATCTGGTGCGCTCTTTCAACCGCATGGCGGAGGAACTGGAAACCAGCCGCCGGCAGATCGAAGCCTCCAGCCGCGACGCGAGCGCCGCCAATGCCGAGCTTGATCAGCGCCGCCGGCAAATGGAGACCATTCTGGAGAGCATTCCCACGGGAGTGTTGTCGCTCGATGCCGGACGGAAGGTCACGCATGCTAACCAAGCCTTGCAACGAATGTTCCACCCCGAGGGATATGGCGACGAGAAGCCGATGCTTCGCGGAGCGCGCCTGGCGGATATATTTCCGGAAGAAGTGTTGGACGATTTGGATCCGCTGCTGCGCCGCGCCGACCGTATGGGGATGACGACGAGCCAGATGGAGATGCCGCTGCAACGCACGCCGCTGAATGTGGCGGTTACGGTTGCGATCTTGCGGCATCAGGAGGAGCCTTCCGGATACGTCATCGTCTTCGAAGATCTTTCCGATCTTCTGAAAGGTCAAAAACAGGCGGCATGGAGAGAGGTAGCGCGCCGAGTTGCACATGAGATCAAGAACCCGCTCACACCTATCGCACTCTCCGCGGAGCGCATTCAGCGCCATCTGGAGCGAACAACGCCACCGGACAAGGCTTCCCTGGAGATCGTCCGCTCTTGTGCCGAGACTATTGCCGGTGCGGTAGAAACAGTGCGTCGGTTGGTGGATGAGTTCTCCGCTCTGGCTCGCTTCCCGGCATCGAATCCGCATCCGGCGGATATCAACGAAGTGATCGAGAGCGCTCTTTCCATGTTCAATGGAAGAATGGATGGCATCGGCTTGCATAAATCCTTGGCGGCGGATTTGCCCAAGGTCATGGCGGATGCGGAGGCGATCAAGCGAGCGCTTGCCAACCTGGTGGACAATGCCGCCGAGGCTATGCAAGATTCATTGGTGCGCGAAATTCAGATTTCAACTTCACTGGTCGTCAGCCGCGATGCGGTCGAGATCACCGTCGCCGACACGGGGCATGGTGTGACGCGAGAGCTTAAGGAGAGATTGTTCCTTCCTTATTTCTCCACCAGAAAAAGAGGAACGGGCCTGGGACTGGCGATCGTGAGCCGCGTCATCGAAGAGCATCACGGATCAATCCGCGTGGAAGAGAACCAGCCTGTCGGCGCACGCTTCATCATTGAATTGCCCGTCGTTTCCGAACCCGTGGTCGCCGCGCCAACAGTTCAGCATGCGTAAAATTCTCGTAGTGGATGACGAATCCGGAATCTGCGAATCGCTGCAAGGCGTGCTGGCAGACGAGGGCTATGAGACCGCTTCCGTGGGGAGTGGTGAAGAATGCCTGAAGCTGTTGCGCCGCGAGCACAGTTACGAAGTGGTGCTGCTCGATATCTGGCTGCCGGGGATCGATGGTTTGGAGACTCTGGAAAAAATCCGCGAACTGGAAAACTCGCCAGAAGTAATCATGATATCGGGACACGGCACTATCGAAACAGCCGTGCGCGCCACCAAGCTCGGGGCCTATGACTTCCTGGAGAAACCTCTATCGATCGACAAGACCCTGATTCTGGTTAAGAACGCAATCGAATCGAAAAAGCTGAGGCACGAGAACGTCGACCTAAAGAAACAACTGCATGCCAAGAGCGTGATCGTTGGTGACAGCATTCCCATGAAAGCGCTGCGCCAGCAGATCGGCTTGATGGCGCCTACGAATGGCCGCGTCCTCATCTACGG
>JBAUVJ010000474.1:0-4561 GCA_049583165.1 Candidatus Sulfotelmatobacter sp.
GCTCCAGATTCAATTTTCTGCCGCACATCGGTGAATACGATCACTTCTCCCGCAGCCGCTTCCACTCCGTCGTTTAATCCGGAAGCCTTGCCATTGGAAAGCTGGTTCAACAAAATGCAGATGCCGGAATCACGCGCATATTCCCGCAGAATCGATTCCGTCCCATCCGTCGAGCCATCGGAAACTACTACTACCTGCAAATTATCCGCTGGGTAATCGAGCGCAAGCAGATTCTGAATTTTTTCCCGAAGCAACAGCTCTTCGTTACGCGCCACAATTACGACTGAGACCAGCGGAGTTGCCGAACCATGCCGCACCGGTCTCGGACGCCAACGAACCCGCAGCCACAACCAGCCGGCATACCCCACATAGGTGTAGGCCAGAAGCGCGACCGAACTCCAGAATATCCACTTCACTTTGCTCCCCGCCCAAGCAGCACGATCTTGATCGTCTGAAACATGATGAGGATATCGAGCCCAAACGATGCGTTCTTGATGTAGAAAAGATCGTATTGCAGCTTCTCGCGGGCGTCTTCCATGGTATTACCGTATTTGTATCGCACCTGCGCCCACCCCGTGACTCCAGGCCGCACCACATGGCGCACGCCGTAGTAGGGAATCTCTTTGCTCAACCACTCCACAAATTCAGGCCGCTCCGGGCGCGGCCCCACGAACGCCATGTCGCCTTTCAACACGCACCATAACTGCGGAATCTCATCCAGCCGCGAGACTCGCAAGAACTTTCCTACCCGCGTGATCCGGGGATCGTCGTCGGTAGCCCAAGTGGCGCCGGTATCGGCTTCCGCATCCTGGCGCATGGTGCGGAATTTATAGCAATAAAATTGGTGACCGCCCATCCCGACACGCTTTTGCCGGTAAAGCACCGGACCGGAGGAATCGAGCCTCACGGCGAGCATGACGAACGGAAGCAGAGGCAGCACCAGCACCAGACCGCAGGCTGCAATCAGCGTGGAAAACAGCCGCCTCATCAGCAGCAATCCGCTGTTGAAGCGAAATCCCTCGGCAAAAATCAGCCAGCTTGGATACAACTCCTCGACTTCGATGCGGTCAGAAATTTTCTCCAGCCAACTGGTCGCCTCTTCAATCTTCACTCCGGCCAGGCGCAAGTCCAGCAGCTCTTGCACCGGCAAATTGCCCCGCCGGTCGGGCATGGCCACGATCACGCGATGCACGCCTTCGCCGCGCGCTAGCCCCACCAGGTGCGATGCTACTGCCTCACGGCTCATTTCCCCCTGAAGGTTACCCGTCCATCCCACCACTTCAATTCCGAGTTGAGAGCGCTCGCGCAGTCCTCTTACCAGCCGCTCCGCACGCTCTCCCGTGCCCAGCACATAAACCCGCTCCCGCAGGAACGGCTGCTTCACCATCCAGCAATAAGCCACACGCCAGAACGACAACGTAAAAGTCAAAATGATGAGGCCGAACAGGGCCGAACCATTTCCGGGCATGAAATTGGGGACCATGAAACCGACCACGGAAAGCAGGAGCGCCACCGATCCCATCACAAGAAGAATGCGTATGCCTTGTTCCCAGTTTTCCCCCAGGCTGGAGGAATCGTAGAGGTCGAGCCAGTAGGAGACCAGCAGCACAACCCCGGTGATCCCGAGAATCTTGAGGTATCCGCCCTCAACGTTCAGCAGCAACCAGCTGTCCTGGCTCCGCAGCATCGCGCCCAGCACAAACGAGACCCAAACAATCAGAGCCTCGGCCGCCAGCAGAATCAGCGTGCGCAGCGGATAATAAACTTTGAACAGCCGGATCACGTTTCCCTACTTCCCGGGGGTCTTGGACTCGTTCGTACTCTTTTGATACGCGTCATAGTAGTAACGCGTATAAGGCGTCGCATCCGCATTGGTGCCATTCAGCACCACTCCGACGAGCGTCTCATCGGGAAATTCCTGTCGCGCCCGGCGCGCCATGTCGACAGGCGTCGTGTTGGAACGGACTACCATGAGCACCCCGTCGCAGGCTTTGGCCAGCACGCTGGCATCCGAAACCGGCACGGCCGGCGGAGAGTCGATGATGATCCAGTCGAACAACCCCTCCACCCGTTGCAGAAGGAGTTTCAAGCGGCCGTTGGCCACCAGTTCGGCGGGATCGGAAATTTCCTGCCCACTGGGAATGAAGAACAGGTTTTCCATCGGCCCGCGCTGCATGATTGAGAATTCGTCGCTTCCTCCCTGCAAGTAGTCCGCGAGCCCGGGAGAAGAAGTTGTGCCCAGCATCATATGCAGCCGCGGACCGCGCAGATCGGCGTCGATCAGCAGCACACGTCGGCCATGCTGCCGCACCAAAACCTGGGCGAGGTTCGACGCGGTAAAGGATTTCCCTTCTTTGGGCAGCGCGCTCGTGACCAGCACTTTTTTCAGCGGCATTTTCTCGCGCGCATGGTAGAGACGGGACCGAAGCGTGCGAAACTCCTCGCTGCCCCGAGTCGTATCGTCACCGTTGAAAAACAGCATGGTCTTCTCGTCCGGTGCCCAGGGCTGCGGAATGCATCGAGCCAGCAAGGCGTCAAGGCTGAAGGGACTGGCGAACGACGGCATCGCCGAACTCAGCGGCATGCCGTTACTCGGCGAGACTCTTGCCGCCGCCTCTACCGGACGCTCCTCGGCCAGCGGCATCCTCGGTAGCTCAGCCGCAGCCGTCGTCGCATAGATGGGCTGGTGGTCCGGCTGCGACGCGCCCCCCTGCAACGCCGCTCGCTCCTGTTCGGCCTTCTTTAACGCTTCGTGAATTCTGCTCATAATTTCCTTTCCTTGGGGAAGTCTTTCTCTTCATCGCGCAAACGATTCGCCAAATTTGCCAGCGACCGCAAGGTATCCACTAAATCGAGCTTGTCCTGAGCCCCCGTCGGCGAGGGCGTCGTGATGGCCGGTACACCCGGGCTCTCGCCCAGCTCAAAATCTCGCGCCACAAATTCCACCACCGAGGGCGCCACCACCTTCTGTTGATCCACGAATGCACTCACCAGGCAGTGCTCGCACAACAGGTTGATGATGCGCGGAATCCCGTTAGCATAGCGATGGATCGCCACCATGGATTCCGGGCTGAAAATCTGCTGCCCGTTGGAACCGGCAATCCGCAAGCGCTGCTGGATATAAGCCTTCGTCTCCTCAAGCGTGAGCGAGTGCGTCTTGGCGCGCAAGGTAAGACGCTGCCGCAACTGCCGCAGTTGCGGCTGTTTTAGCTTATTCTCGAGTTCGGGCTGGCCCACTAGGACGATCTGGAGCAACTTTTCCGTAAAGGTCTCCAGGTTGGTGAGCATCCGGATTTCTTCCAGCACCTCTTCAGTCAGGTTCTGCGCCTCATCCACGATGAGCACCGCAGTCTCGCCCGCGCGGTAGCGATCGAGCAGCCAGTTGTAAAGTCTCAGCAGGATCTGGCTCTTCGCTTTCGAATCGCAGGAGATGCCGAAGTCCGCCATCATGTAATCGAGAAACTGCGTGGTATTCAGGCGTGAGTTGAAAATGAACGCGGTCGCCACTTGCTGCAATCGCAACCACTCCAGCAGCTTGTTGATGAGCGTGGTCTTGCCCGTACCCACTTCGCCCGTGAGCAGCACAAATCCCTTGCGGCTCTGGATGCCGTAAGTCAGGCAGGCCAGAGCTTCCTCGGTATGCCGCGTGAGGAACAGATAACGCGGATCGGGGTTGACGTTAAACGGGTTCGCCCGCAGGCCGTAGAACTCTTTGTACATATCTCTCGCTTAAAAGGGCGCCTATAATCTGGCGGTTTCCTTTTCCTCCGGCTGCCGGTTGCGCTTCCAGAAATGTCCTTTCCCATTGCCGTTCTCGACTTCCGGCTCCGCCACCACCCAGGGCACCGCCACCAACATGGGAAGCTCAAGCGCTGCCTCGGCATCAGCCTGTGTACGAATCGATTTGTCACGCAACTCCAGCCACAGGGCGAGACCAAGGCCCAGCGCCAGGCCGGCGCCGAATCCTCCTCCCGCGAACAGGATCCGGTTCGGAAAGCTCGGCGAATCCGGCAGGTTGGCGGGATTCAGCAGGTGCATCTGCTCCCCTTCCTGCTGTTGCTCCATCTTCAACGCCATGTCGGACTTGCTCTTGTCGGCCAGCAGATCTTGATAAACCTTTTGCGTGTTGTCGTAATCGCGCGCCATCTGTTTGTACTGTTCTTCAATGGCGGGGCTCAGCGCCACCCGGCCCTGGTATAAGGCTATCTCCTGCTGGAGTCTTTTCTGGTCACGCGTGGCCTGCGTGATCATGTCCTCGTATTGATGCACTTGCAGGCGCAGCTGCCGGATCTCCGGCGGCTCTGAAGAGGATCCCTTGTCGGTTGCAGCGGTTGTCGTTTTGTCAGAGGCCTCGTTGATCGCATCCAGCTCTTTCCTGACCTGTGCGATATCCGCCTTGGTCTTGATCACATCCGGATGGTCGGCCGTGTAACGAGCCTGGAGATCGACCAGCTGAGACTGCAATTGCGAAAGCTGCTGCTGTAGAGTCTGAGGATTGCTGGACGACTGCGAGGTCTTCCACGCCGCAATCTGCTGGCCCAGCAGCGATTCTGTATAGGAT
>JBAUVJ010000475.1:0-8185 GCA_049583165.1 Candidatus Sulfotelmatobacter sp.
TTCTACAGCAGGCATGAAGAACGCAACCGGGTAACAGGGTCCGCTACCGGTTGTCTACGAAATATCCAACGTGCCACCGCAAATCCAACCGCTACGTAACAAAGATGCATGAGCCTCATAGCACCCCCAAACATCCAAATCAACCATCACCTCAGGGGAGGATCAGCATCACTATCGGCAAAATAGCAGTAGAGGACACACGGTACAAGGCCCGTCCGTGCTAGTGGCGTGGCACTGAAGTAATACGTCGTAACCCAATGATAAAAATGATAAATGGATCCGCTACTCGTATCGCAATGCCACCATGGGATCTACTTTTGCCGCTCGGTTTGCGGGCACAAAGGCAGCAATGCCTCCGACCAGCGCGATTGCGCATACGGCGAGGACGAAGCTGACCGCGTCAAAGTCGGAGACCTGATACAACATCGAATCGAGGAACCGAGCACAGGCGAATGCTAGCGGAAGTCCGACGAGCACGCCCAGCGCGCCGATCAGCAGGCTTTCGCGCATGATCATCCAGATCACCTGCGGGCGTTGCGCGCCAAGAGCCATTCGCATCCCGATCTCGGTCGTACGGCGATTGGTGCGATAGGCTAACGTGCCGTAAAGGCCGGTGGCAACCAGAAGAGCGGCGAGGGCGCCGAAAAATCCAGCGAGACGGGCAAACATCGCGGGCTGCGAATACGACATCTCGAATTCGGCTTGCTGGGTCACCGGTTCTTCCAACGGAACATTTGGGTCGATCTCGTGCACAGCTTTTGCGATTGTCGGCAGGAGCGCGAGCGGGCGCGCATCAGACCTGACCTCGAAGTGAAACGTCTCCCCAATCTCGAGTTTTTGCAGAGCTGGGTAGTACGCCATGGGCAAGGGCTCTTCCGATACGCCCCTGTATTTGCTGTCTTTGACCACTCCAACAATGGTCCGCCCCCCCTCGAGCCTGTGACCCAGCGGGCTTGTGTTTGGCAGAAAGCGCTTGGCGAAGGTTTCATTCACGACAACGACCGGAGGAGATGCGGGCGTGTCCGCGTCAGAAACATCGCGGCCCTCGAGGATGGGTACGCCCAGGACGTGAAAACAGTCTGGACCCACGTCGTTCATAGTGATTGTTCCCCTTGACCCAAACTGATCTTGCAGGTTGACGCCATCGAGAACTTCACCGTTCCTGCTGCCCCAACCCGAGCCGAGGCGGACATGCATCATAGTTACGCCCTGCACACCGGGCAGCGCGCGAATTCGATCCAGCAGGTTGCGAAAAAAGGCGAGTGTTTCCTCGGGTGTGTGCGCACGCTGAGGTGTCACTCCGAAGACCACGAGGCCCTCGGTTTTCATTCCCAACTCCTGCGTCTGGTACTTGCGGAGCGTGCGCAGCAGCAGGCCGGCGGCGACCAGCAGCAGAAGACAAATCGCCACTTGCGATGACATGAGAACACGACCGCCAATCCTTCTCTGGTGGCCCGTGGTCAGGCGGGAGTTCGTGGCCGTCAGAACACCGGAAATCGGGGCGCGTAGCGCGCTCCACAGAGGCGCCAGGCCGAACACAAGAGCTATCAGCACCGAGACCACCAGCGTGAACAACAGAACGTTCCGGTCCGGGTCCAGCCCGCTTTCGATTTCCGACCACACAGCCAGGGCACGCGTCGCGAAGATCGCAAAAGCCCAACCCAATGCTGCCCCTGCCGCAACCAGGAGAGAGCTTTCCGTTAGAAGCTGACGAAATACACGCAAGCTGTCAGCGCCAATCGCCATCTTGAGACTGAATTCGCGCTGGCGCGCTTCATTGCGCGCCATCAGAAGCAAGCTGACATTCGTGCATGCAATCAGCAAAACTAACAGAACGAGCGCCATCAGGATGTGCACTTGATCGCGGTACTGCTGCTTGTAGTCCTGTATGCCTCTCGCTGGATCAAAATCCAGCACCGGTTTCCACTTTTTCGGATCGATATTGCCGACACCGATCTTCGCGGCTTCGCCGAAGGTTGACTCAAGAGTCGCCTCCGCCTGAGCCGGGTTAATGTTTTCGCGCAGTCGCGCCATCATTTGCAGGCTCCACCACTTCGGCACCCCGAACACGTTCTCGAAGGTTGCCGGCTCGCCCCATGCGTTCAGTTCCGGGCGATTTTGCAACGGAACCCACAAATCGGTGGAGACGCCGGGCTCCACGCCGTGAAATCCCGGCGCGGAGATTCCAATGATGGTGAAGGGGACGCTCTTGACAAAGATTGTGCTGCCGAGAACCGATGGGCTGCGTCCAAATCGGCGGTTCCAATATGAGTCGCTGATCACCGCAACCGAAGCATGTTGTCTCTCGTCTTCCAACGTCAAGCCGCGCCCAATGACAATCTGGACGGTCAGCCCGGAGAAGAAATTGCCACTTACTTCTTCGCCTTCGGCCTCCTCAGGCGAGTCGCCGTAACGGACCGCGACTTTCGGTATGCCGAGCGGAGCGTAAGCCATGAGATCAGCGAATACATCCCTGCGCTCGCGCAGCGCTTCAAAAATAGGCTCGGAAAATGATTTGTTCCCATCTCCTGTGGTGTGGACAGATGGTGGCCCCTCCTGGCCGTTCCCGATCTGCACATAGTAAAGATGTTCGGGGTCGCGCACGGGTAAGGACCGCAATAGAACCGCATTCATCACGCTGAACACGGCCGTATTCGCCCCGATGCCGAGCGCGAGCGTGATCACAGCGACCGCGGTGAAACCTGGGCTTTTCCGCAATTGCCGCAGCGCGTAGCGAAGATCTTGTGCCAGTCCGCTCATCAGGTTCCTCCTCATGGACCCTGCTACCACAGTCCCGCAGGCAAATCCCAAGGCGAAACGGATCGCGCCCGCTGCCAGTCCCTCAGCAATGCTCTGACCAATATAGCGCAGGGCCTAAACCGTTGATGGCAAAGTACAAGAGAACACCGCTCTCGAACCAAACCATCCGAAGGATGTCCACCACGGGGCGGTGATGTCCGGAAGCGAACAGGCGATCATCGGCCAATCTGGGTTTATGAGACCGGTCGTAGTGAGTGAACGTTCATGCGGTACCGCTCGGATTCGACCCACAGGTTCGGGACCACGCGCGGTAGATTTACTTTTTGCCGAGCAACTTGCGCGCCGCCTCGATTTCTTTCCGCTTCCCGGCGTCAACTTCCGGATAACAGAGATTAAGCTCTTCCAGCGCTTCCACAATGGCCGCCGCTACCACCAGATGGGTAAACCATTTGTTATCCGCGGGAACCACATACCACGGAGCGTGCTTGCTCGCGGTATTCCGGATCATCTCTTCGTAAGCTTTCTGATAATCGTCCCAGTAATCGCGCTCGTGAATGTCGGCCTCGGAGAACTTCCAATTTTTCTCCGGCGCATCCAGGCGCGCCAGGAACCTGCGCTTCTGCTCCTTCTTCGAAAGATAAAGAAAGAATTTGCGGATTACCGTTCCATTCCGCGCCATGTGCCGCTCAAAGCAGTGAATATCTTCGAAGCGTTCCTTCCAGATGTTTTTTCCGACCAGAGACGGAGGAACTTTCTGGCCCTCGAGCACGTTGGGATGCACCCGCACCACCAGCACCTCTTCATAATAAGAGCGATTAAAAATCCCGATGTGCCCGCGCTCCGGCAGTTGAGTGGTCGTACGCCACAGGAAATCATGCTGCAACTCGGCGTCCGAAGGCGCCTTGAACGAGTGCACCTGGCATCCTTCTGGATTCACCCCAGACATAACATGCTTGATGGTGCCGTCTTTTCCTGCCGCGTCCATCGCCTGAAAAATCAGCAGCAGCGCCCAACGATCCTGGGCATACAGCTTGGCCTGCAAATCTTGCATGCGAACAATGTCTTTTTGCAAATGCTCCGCGGCGTGTTGCTCCGAGTGCAGGTGGGCGGTCTCGGCGGGATCAATATCCTTCAGCCGAAAATGTTCGCCGTCGTCTATGCGATAGGAGTTTGCCAGTTTGGAGGTTTTCATTCTTCTGAAAGTCTACACCGCAGTGGAGGCAGGTTGCAGCGGACGAAGCCGTAGTAGACCAACCATGAAGCACGGCAATGATCCGGAAACACAGCAAGCGGCTTATTGGATCTGTAAGTCTTTTCTCAGCGTGAAGCTGTACGCCGATTGCGCGGGAAGATCGACTTCCCTTTCGTCTCCGGACGCGCGCTTCGCCAGTCCACCGAAGAATTTCTTGACTGCACCTTTGGCCTTTATTTTCGGACCAAAGCTGCGCGCTGCGGTGACGATGGGCTGGTCGACGTTATTCACATTCACCGAAGTCAGGCGCAGAACCAAGACAGCCTCGCCGGCCAGGCGGCCGTATGGTCTTGCGTTTACCACCGCGCCCGTCACATTCGAGCCGGCGGGAATTGCCGTCTGACCATCCACAATCACATCTTTATAGGTCGTTGCAGAGAAAGTCTGTCCGGCCTGGCTCGTCTTGGAACCCAATTCATCCGTTAGCCGCACGGTCACTGCCGTTCCCGTAGCCACAACAATGGGTTGCGGCGGCGCCGGCGCCTCGGGCTGCGCCGGAGCTTGCGCGGGCGGCTGGGCTGCGTTGTTATCCGCCGCGGGAGTACCTGGATTGTTTGCCGGAGCAGCAGGAGGATTCGCTGGAACCGCAGCCGTATTTTCATTGGAGGGAGTTTTTTTATTCCGGGTGCAGGCGGGTAGCGCCAGTAGCAGGCAAATCGCAAACACCGCAAATGCTGCGCCCAGAGCCCGACGGCGCAGGGCCGATATAGTCGACGAACGGCCCGACAATTTCTTCATTTCGCCGATATTTGCTTCCGGATCCATACCAAACCCCCGGATTATGTCAAACGAAAGCACGCCGAAAGTCAACTGTGCATTGGCATTAGGAGTCGCACGGTTCGACCGTCATTCTGGACGACAATGTGCAACAGTGACGAATCCGCGGCCCTTGACCTAGGCACCGGGACGTGTACCATTCCACCTCGAAGAAGCTTCCTTGCGGAATCGATACTGCAGGTAAATGGAGGTAGTGATGGCGAACTCGGCGGTGGCTGTGGCAGGCGGTGGGACTCCGCAGTACAGCATCTGGCGCGTGATCATGGCCTCGTCCGTCGGCACTATGATCGAATGGTATGACTTCTACATCTTCGGCAGCCTGGCCGCCATCTTGGGCCCGAAGTTTTATCCTCCTGGCAACGATACTTTTGCCTACATCGCTTACCTGGCCACGTTCGCCGTCGGCTTTCTGGTGCGGCCTTTCGGAGCCCTGTTCTTCGGGCGCATCGGCGATCTGGTGGGCCGCAAGTACGCTTTTCTCGTCACCCTCTCCATCATGGGCTTCTCAACCTTCGCCATCGGCCTGTTGCCCTCCTACGCCACCGCAGGATGGTTTGCGCCCATCGTTCTTCTTTTAATCCGAGTGTTGCAGGGACTCGCATTGGGCGGCGAATACGGGGGAGCGGCGGTTTACGTCGGCGAGCATGTTCCCGACCACAGGCGCGGCTTCTATACCAGCTTCATCCAGATCACGGCAACCCTCGGCCTGTTCGTCTCGCTGATCGTTATTCTGATCACGCAGAATTCCATGTCCAAGGAAGATTTTTCCGCCTATGGCTGGCGGATTCCCTTCCTTATTTCAATTGTGCTGGTCATCATCTCGCTCTACATTCGCCTGAAGATGAAGGAGTCGCCCATCTTCGCCCAGCTCAAATCTTCGAAAATGACCTCCACGCAGCCGCTCAAGGACGCCTTCACCAAGTGGCCGAATTTGAAGCAGGTTCTGATTTCGCTCTTCGGAGCTACGGCGGGACAGGGAGTGGTCTGGTACACGGGGCAGTTTTACGCTCTGTTCTATATGCAGACTATTTTGAAAGTAAACGTAAAGACCGCCAACATTGTGGTTGCCATCGCGTTGTTTCTCGGCATGCCTTTCTTTACCGTGGTGGGAGCACTCTCTGACCGCATTGGACGCAAGAAGCTTATGATGGCGGGCTGCCTCCTGGCCGTGCTTACCTACATTCCGATTTACCAGGCCATGCAGCGCGCCGCCGGCAATAACGTGGTCACGGTGAAATCCACCCGCAATAAAGTGACTGGGGCCATCGGACTCACAGCCATGACCACGGACGCGACGGGCGCTCTGGTGCCGGCGAAGGAAGCCCCCAATCCGAATCGCACCATGCTGGTGGTTCTTGTTTTTATCCAGGTCTTGTACGTCTGTCTGGTCTACGGTCCGATCGCCGCATATCTGATTGAAGCATTCCCGGCCAGGATTCGTTATACGTCGCTTTCCCTGCCTTATCACATTGGTAATGGTGTATTTGGCGGTCTGCTCCCGCTGATCGGGCTTTCGTCAGTGGCCTGGCACGGCAATATTTATGCGGGACTTTATTATCCGATGGTCGTGGCCGGCCTGACCTTGGTAGTGGGTAGCGTATTCCTGCGTGAAACAAAATCCACACGCATCTGGGATGAAACCGGAGAAAAAGCAACGGTGATCGGATGAATGGATCGGACAGCAGCCGGATAAGAATCGATTGACTACATCAACCACGCCGAGCCGACAAGGCTCCAGGCCAGAATCAGAAGCACGATGGACGCTACAATCACATACAGGCGGTCGTGCTCCTCGGCAAATCCAAAGATCGAAAACGCAACACGCGCCACTGGGGTTGCGATCAGGAACAACAGTCCGAACTGAATGATCCCCCTGCCCCGCAGCGTCAGAACCTCGTGAAAGATTCCGCTCACGGTGCGAAGGTCCGAAGGCTCGCCGCGGAATGTTCGGTAATCGACCGGAGCACGACCGTGCCGCGCCAGATAGACCGCAGCTCCGATCACTACGATGAGCGCCGAGGCCATCACCCCGCCGCGGAGCAGGCCTCCGATAAATATTTCCATCCGCTTATCGGTCCAACTCCGCTCGCTGCTTGCGTCCAATGCGGCCATGTCAAATCCTTCCAGTAATTCCCTTGTAGAGCATTTCGATTCCCAGCGCCACGATCACCAGGCTGAAGACGCGCCTTAACCACTTGGGATCGGCTTTCACGAGAATTCGTGTGCCCAGCAACGATCCAGCAAGAACCCCGAGCATTACCGGCATGGATAGACCGGGATCGATATAGCCGCGCGATAAATAAATTCCCGCGCTGGCTGCGGCCGTAACTCCGATCATAAAGTTGCTGGTGGTGGTCGAGACCTTGAAAGGAATTTTCATGGCCTGATCCATCGCCAGAACTTTCATCGCCCCTGAACCAATGCCCAGCAGTCCCGACAACGTTCCGGCGCCGAACATGAGGCCCCAACCAAGAGGCACGCGCCGCACGTTGTAGCTTCGAATGCCATCGCCTTCGGGAAAGCTCCCGTTCAAGCGCAATTTCGTGGCCAGGGGATCGGCCACCGAATCGCGCTGATTGCGTGCCGGCCGTTTCCACGACAAAAACGCCGATACAATCAGCACCGTCCCAAAAACAATGGAGATCGCGCTGGTAGAAATATGTGTTGCCAAAGTCGCGCCGGCAAGCGCACCCAGCGTGGTCGCGATCTCTAAAAACATTCCGATCCTGATATTCGAAATGCCCTCTCTCACATAAGCCGCCGCCGCTCCCGAGGAAGTGGCGATCACCGATACCAGGGACGCTCCAATGGCATAACGCACGTCCACTCCAAGTAGCAAGGTGAGCATGGGGACAAGAACCACTCCGCCACCCAACCCGGTCAGCGCACCCAGAAAACCGGCGACCAGAGAGCCGGCCGCCACGATCAAACTGAACTCAAGGACGTTCATGAGCTTCTTTCATTTTTCCATACACAACAGATCGCACATCTCGAATCCGCAATCTTAACAGGCGAACTCCACGGCTTTGTAACCTTCAAGTTATTGCTCTGGCAGATATACCAATTGGCGGTTGGCGACATCTTAAGTGAGCACAAGGAGAAGCTCTAGTTGGCAAATCCCACCGGGGTCGATGATCGATGCCGCGTCTGCTGGTCGCAGTGATTCTCACCCTTTCGGCCTCGGCGTTCGGCCAGAACAACGCCGAGGGCGCAGTTCAGAACGATGAGCAGCACAACACTGTTCGGAAGAATGCCGATGCCATTGTTCAGCGATCGGTTGAGGCGAACAAGCGCGATTGGGAAGCCGCGCCTGGATTTGACTATTGCGAGCGAGACGTTGGCCGCACGGAAACGAAAACCTATGAAGACATCATGATTTTCGGCTCTCCCTACGAG
>JBAUVJ010000476.1:0-5088 GCA_049583165.1 Candidatus Sulfotelmatobacter sp.
CAGGGGTTTGGGTCACACACAGGCGTTACAACTTTATGAACAATTGAGCCGAAGTAAGGCCGTGCAGAGCGGCAGACTCAAAGACTTGGGTGACTTCGAGTTACTGATTCCTGGAATCGGCAACGACAAAATTTCCGACCTTGCAATCAACGTCATTCGCGGTGAACTGACGACCTACGCCGAGGAGCAATGCAATTTATACGGTATCCCAGTGGAGAACGTGGGTGCCGGAGTATTTTGGAACCCACAGGACGGGCGCTGGGAGAGCCACTATGCAAATCTACCCGTCTACAAAGGCCAAGGTTTAGTCCTTGTTCCCAAAACCGCGGTCAGGCGAAACATAATTCCAGACTACAGAGACTTCTACAGCAACCACTACATTCGCTTTTTGGAATCGGAGCATTTACGTGCACGAGACGCTCTTGTCTACACGCTTAAAAATGGCAATCCAAAAGTTTATATAAGCGACTTAAAAGCTAAATATAGGCTGTCCAAAGAAAATCTCTTCAACTTCACGGAAAAACATCCCGAGGTATTGAAAGCGTACAAAGAGAGCCTTATTCCTAAAGCTGCTGAAGCCATCTCGGACGCGGGAATCGAAAAGAGCCAAGCTTTTTTACGCCCCTTGAACGCCAGTCAATCGTCGATTGCGCTAGAGACGATAAAAGTAGGACGCGATGATGCAGACAAGTATCACAACTTTATTCTTGGTGCTCTTACTAAGATTTTCTACCCTACATTAACTCGCCCCAAAAAAGAGCAGCCCGTCGACGAGGGCCGCAAGCGAATCGATATACTTTTTCACAATACGGCGTCGGAAGGTGTTTTCTCGTATCTCGTTAATGTCCACAATTATTACGCTCCCTACATTTCGGTTGAATGCAAAAACTATTCTGGCGATCCGAAGAATCCAGAATTCGATCAGCTGCAAGGCCGTCTCAATCGAAAAAGAGGGTTTGTCGGAATTCTGGTGTGTAGAAAAATTGAAGACCGTAATCTGATGGTTAAGCGTTGCCAGGATATTGTCAATAACAACGACAAGCAGTTAATCATCGTGCTAGAAGATCAAGATGTAAACAAGCTGCTTGGCTTTGTGGCGGCCAATGACAAAACGAAAATTAGCCATTATTTGGAAGACCTCGTGAAGGAAATCGTAATGTAAATCTTTCGACGTTACTGGGGACATCCATTTCGTGGTGATATACAGTCTGTCCCCGACTATCGTGAATCCTAGAATTAAAGTCCAGCTAAGAGGACTAGGATCGTTATCGCAGCGCTGAAGCGCTGCGCCACCCAAAATCACTTAACTATCCTGCTTTCAGAAACAGCGCGGCCAGCGGTGGCAGCGTGAGCTTTAGCGAGAAGGGGCGGCCGTGCTCGGATATGGGTTCGGCATTTACCCCGCCGAGGTTGCCGACGCCGGTGCCGCCGTATTCGTCAGCGTCGCTGTTCAGGAGTTCGCGCCAGTAACCGCCTTCGGGCACGCCGATGCGATAGCCCACGCGGGGGATTGGGGTGAAATTGCACACGATGAGGACGGTGTCTTTTGCGGATTCAGTTTTGCGCAGAAGGGAAATCGTGCTGGTGAGACTGTCGTTGCAATCGACCCACTCAAAGCCGGCGGCGCTGGTATCGAGGACGTGCAGCGCGGGTTCGCTGCGGTAGAGGCGGTTCAACTGGCTCACCCATTCCTGCATGCCGCTGTGAACCGGATACTGAAGCACATGCCATTCCAGGCTGGTGTCATGCGCCCACTCGCGGACCTGGCCGAACTCATCGCCCATGAACATTAACTTCTTGCCGGGCTGAGCGTACATGTAGCCGAACAAGAGCCGAAGGTTGGCGAAGCGATTTTTTTCGTCGCCGGGCATTTTGCCGATCAACGATCCTTTGCCGTGGACGACTTCATCGTGGGAGAGCGGCAGGACGAAGTTTTCCTGGAACGAATACAGCATGCGGAAGGTGAGTTTGCTGTGGTGGTACCGGCGGTGAATGGGATCCTGCTTGAAGTATTCGAGCGTGTCGTGCATCCATCCCATATCCCACTTCATGCCGAAGCCGAGGCCGCCGAGATAAACGGGGCGCGAAACCATGGGCCAGGATGTGGATTCTTCCGCGGTGGTTTGAATCTCGGGATGCTCTTTGTAGGCTTCCTGATTGAAGCGGCGGAGGAAGTCGATGGCCTCGAGATTTTCGCGTCCGCCGAATTTGTTGGGAATCCACTCTCCCTCTTTGCGCGAGTAATCGAGATAGAGCATGGAGGCGACCGCATCCACGCGCAGGCCGTCGATATGGTACTTGTCGAGCCAGAACATGGCGCTCGACATCAGAAAGCTGCGAACCTCCGTGCGTCCGTAATTGAAGATGTGCGTCTTCCAATCGGGATGGAAACCCTGGCGCGAATCGGCGTGCTCGTAGAGATGCGTGCCGTCGAAGTAGGCGAGGCCGTGCGCGTCGGAAGGGAAGTGCGAAGGCACCCAGTCGAGGATGACGGCGATGCCGTGCTGGTGCAGGTAGTCTACGAGGTACATGAAATCCTGCGGCGAGCCGTAGCGCGAGGTGGGAGCGAAATAGCCGGTGGTCTGGTATCCCCAGGAGCCGTAGAAGGGATGCTCCATCACGGGCATAAACTCGACGTGCGTGAAGCCCATGCGGTTGACGTACTCGGCGAGGCGAGGCGCGGTCTCGCGATAGGTGAGTGGACGATTGTGCTCCTCGGGAACGCGCATCCAGGAGCCGAGGTGAACTTCGTAGATGGATTGCGGAGCACGCAGCGAGTTGCGCCCGGCACGCTGGTTCATCCACTCGCGATCATTCCATTCGTATTCGAGATCCCACACTACGGAAGCGGTGCGGGGAGGCTTCTCGTGCAGCAGGCCGAAAGGATCGGCTTTATCGACCTCGTAGCCGTGGCTGCGAGATTCGATGTGGAATTTGTAGAGCGCGCCTTTGGCGACGCCGGGGATGAACCCTTCCCAGATGCCGGATGAGCCGCGAGGAGTGAGCGGATGCGACTTAGCATTCCAGTCGTTGAAGCTGGCGATCATGGAAACCTGGCGCGCATTCGGAGCCCAGACGCTAAACATGACGCCGGCTTGGCGATCGCGCGAGAGCAAGTGAGCGCCTACAGTTTCGTAGAGGCGATAATTGCTGCCTTCGTTGAAGAGGTAAAGATCCTGGTCAGAGAGCAGGCTGGGTGGATTCGAGGCGGGGATGGAAATTTGCGGCATTTTCGATTCTTAGTGTACCGGAAGATGCATGACAAGACGCATAAGGCCTTATACCGAGAGTGGGATGCGCCAGGGTTCCGAAAGGATTATCGGAGATTTGGCCGAACATTTTCGCCAGAGTCTTTCGTGCATCGGCGAAGCTGAATTGGCGTGCTAGACTGGCCTTTCCAGCCATGCCCGCGTTGCGTCTGATTTTTCTCTGGCATCAACACCAGCCTTTCTACAAGGATTTGGTGACGGGCGAATACCGTTTGCCTTGGACGCGGCTGCATGCGCTCAAGGATTATTACGGCATGGTGAAGCTGCTGGATGAGTTTCCCAACGTTCACCAGAACTTCAATCTGGTGCCCTCGCTGATCGCACAAATTCAGGATTATGTTGCCGGAACGGCGCAGGATCCATTTTTCGCCGTGGCCGCCAGGCCTGCCAGGGACTTGAGCCAGAAAGAGCAATGCTTCGCTCTGCAATATTTATTTCAGGCCAATCCAGCGAACTTGATTGCAAGGTATCCGCGCTACCGGGAGTTGTGGGAGAGATTTCGGGAGCATGGATTCTCGCCTGAGAAGGCGGAGAAATATTTCCAGCCGCGGGATTTTACGGATTTGCAGGTGCTATCGCAGATTGCGTGGTTCGATGAATTCTTTCTGGAAGAAAAAGATCTGGCGGAACTGATCCGGAAAGAGCGCGACTATTCACTCGAAGATCAGAAATTTGTGATTGCCCGCGAGCGGGAGTTGCTGGGTAAAGTTCTTCCTGCATATGCCGACGCGGCTGAGAAGGGGTCGATCGAGATTTCCGCGACGCCTTTCTATCATCCGATTCTTCCGCTGGTTTGCGATACCAATGCGGGAGCAGTTTCGTCGCCGGGGCTGCCGCTGCCGCAGAGCCGCTTCCGGCATCCCGAGGATGCGCGCGAACAACTGGTGCGGGCGCTCGATCTTCATCAGGAAGTGTTTAGGGTGCGACCGCAGGGCGTGTGGCCTTCGGAAGGCAGCGTCTCGGAAGAGGCGCTGACGATTGCCCACAGCCTTGGGATCAAGTGGATGGCCACGGACGAAGGCGTGCTTGGCCGCAGCACTGGGGTATTTTTTCAACGCGACGGCAACGGACGTTTGCCGACACATTTAGCGGATCGGCTCTACGACATCCACCGCTACGAGAACGGTTCAGCCGTCATGAATCTGGTGTTCCGGGATCACACAATTTCGGACCTGATCGGGTTCGTATATTCGGGCATGGATCCCGGCGAGGCTGCGGGCCATTTGCTGCGCAACATTAGAGATGCCGCGCAACCGGTTCTGGCGCAAGGGCGCGACGCGGTGGTGTCAGTGATTCTCGACGGGGAAAACGCGTGGGAGTATTACCCGAAATCCGGGCGTGAATTTTTGCGGCGTTTCTATGATGCGCTGCAGCGCGAAGCGGGGTTGGAGGCGGTTACAGTTTCCGAAGCGATCGCGCGCCATCGAAACGTCTCACCTTTGAAATCTCTGGTGCCGGGTTCGTGGATCAGCGCGAACTTCAATGTTTGGATTGGCGCTCCGGAAGACAACCGGGCATGGGACTATCTCCACCATGCGCGCGAATTTTATGCGCAGAATGCGGCTCGGGCCAGCGAGGCGCAGCGGAAACTGGCTTTCGAAGAAATCCTGATTGCCGAGGGCAGCGACTGGAACTGGTGGTATGGTCCGGAGCATCACTCGGCCAACGATCGCGACTTCGACGAGCTTTACCGCAAGCATCTTTCGAACGTCTACCAGGCGCTGGGAGCGACGCCGCCGGATTATCTGTCGCAGCCGATTACTGGAGGCGAGGTGCGGCCGGCTTTCACACCGCAGACGGCTTACCTTCATCCGCACGT
>JBAUVJ010000477.1:0-2369 GCA_049583165.1 Candidatus Sulfotelmatobacter sp.
CTCAAGGATTCACTACCTGCTCCACGCTTCCCGAGCTGGCTTTGAGGAACCCTCCTCCCGAGTACTTCGCCTTAATTGGTTTGCCCATTCGGAATCGGTAAGTTTGCAGTAAACGTAGCAGTGAAAGTGACCAATTGATTGATGAGCGATGGATCGGCGAAGATGTTACCTTGACCGTCGGGCTGACAGTGAATTCGTTGTCCAGCACGTGCAACCGTGCTCGATTTCGAATCTGCGACCACTAAGGAATCACGTAAGAACAAGTTCACAATTGTGGCTTGATAGTGTAGTTCCACTCGGGGAGAGTTTCGTGGCGCTGCAATCGAAGTGAAGCAATTTGATCGGGTGTGGGTTTGAGACCGCAAGGATAGAGTCGGCGGTCGAGGTAAGCAGTGACCTGAAGTCCGGTTTGGGTTTGGGTGGTGCGGGCATAGTTGAGGATCTTCTGGTAGGAGTCCAGCGGTTCGCCCGCCCAGTTGCGTGAGACTTCGGAGAAGAGGCGATGCTCGATAGGATTCCATTTGGAAGCGCCGGTGGGATAGTGGGCGACGGTGACAGCCAGGGCAAAGGAGTTGGCCAGTTGGGACTGGAGCTCGGTTTTCCAGGCCCGACAGCGGCAACTGTTGCTACCGCCGGTATCAGCCAGAATGAGCAGTTGGCGGGAACCGCGATAGCGGGTGGAACCTTCCTGATGCCACCAATGAGCGATGGCATGAGCGGCAAAGGCGGGAGTGTCATGGGAAACGCCAATGACGAGGGCACCGCGATTTTCCATAACATCGTAAATCCCATAAGGAATGGCGACACCAATGGAATCGGTGCGGAAGTCGTGATCATAGACGCAACGCGGGACAGATTCCCAACGACGGCCAGGATTTTTGAAATTGCCGACGAGCTCGCGTTTCTTGCTGTCGACGCTGACGATGGGCAGATGACGGCGTTGGAAACGGTCGCGCAGCTCGGCCAGATATTCGAACTGAAGATTTCGGTTGGGACTCGAACTGGTGGAGATCTGCTTGTGATTGACCCGCAGAGCATAGCCCATGTGATGGAGCAGGCGGGCGACAGTATTGGGGGAGACGGCAATGCCGAGTTGGGCCAGCTCCTCAGCGATGGTGGTGGTAGTGCGACGCGACCAGCGTAAGCCAGTCATGGGATCGCCCGCGGTATCGTGTTCGAGCAGGCAATGGAGAACCGCAATTATGTCGGGCGTTTTTTTTCCGTCGGAGTACGACCCCCGCCGGTGCGGCGAGATCGGCCGGTGACCACATTCTGATCCAGCAGTTGCTGCCGACCGCGGGCTACGGTGTGTACGTCCAAGCCTAGGAAATCGCCGAGCAGAGTGTCGCCGCCGTGGCCCAAGCGGATGGACTCCAGTCCGGCAAACAATCGGCGCTGTTGTTCATCGAGCAAGCCATAGAACAGGAGGATGGCGGCCTTGAGTTCATCGGGAGAAGCCTGGAGGTCGGCGGAATGGACGGCGACAGGAACGGCGTGAGCGCTGCGCCGGGCGAGTAACTGTTTGCGGCGAGGGACGGACTCGATGTCGGTATAGAGAAACTGGCCATCCACCTCCGTCCGAGCCAGGCGCTGTTGCTCGATCAGATGGCGGAGAGGTTGCTGCACTTCGGCATGCAGGGCATCGGCCAATTCATGGGCGTAATAGCCGTTGGCAGACTGGTGGACGAAGGTTTCCAGGGTAGCCAGCAGCGTGCCATAACGGGAGAACCAGACACCTTCATGCGACCACAGTCCGCGATCGTCGAAACGAGCGATATCGGCCAGGGTGTAGAAGCGGCCGCGATGAGTGTAGCTGGCGAGATATTGAAGCTGCTTCAGTTTACGAAAGACAGTGAGATCGGTGTCGGTGCCGAGAACGCGTTTCAACTCGGGCAGATCGGCGATCTTGTTACGGCGGAGATGTTGGCGCAGGGCAGATGGATCGAAGGAAGTGGGTCGCATAATGTTAGAGTTCACACTCCTTGTGTGAGATAGTGAGAACTATAACATAATCAACTGGGCTCTGACGGGGATATCGATCCCATCCTTCGAGCCTGTGAAGCCCGTTTCAGAGGCCGGGGATTGGACTTTCCTGCCCTATCGGCTGGCTCTAGATGTTGGAGTTAACGCTATCAATGGGGATTTATTGTTGCGAGGTCCCTAAGTGACGGCCGTCACCATTGACGGTCCGCAATCGCGCGGCGGCATGGCGGCGGCATTACTTGCCCGTATTTTCATCGCGCCATAACCAGAATTGGCCATCTTCGCCAAACTGATCGTAGCCTCAGATTCCTGATGATGCCTTAACTCAGCCGAGCTATTCGAATTCTAACTTTTTCCCACGCCAATCCGCCCCGCGTGCCGGCCAA
>JBAUVJ010000478.1:0-3150 GCA_049583165.1 Candidatus Sulfotelmatobacter sp.
TTCCTAGGCTGCCAACCGCCTGCGCGGCATCATCCATGGCGGAGCTGCTCACCAATCCTTATGCCTGGCTCGCGCGAGAATGTTAAAATTCATAGTTCACCACTCCACCGCTGCAAAGGTATCCGTATGTCCGAGACAACTCTCCAATCCCTCGCTCCCGCCCCTCTAACCACCCTCACCGAAGACGAAATCCTCTTCCGCGATAACATCCGCCAGTTCGCCGACGACAAGATCCGCCCCCTCGTCAAAGAAATGGACGAGAAGGCCGTCTTCGAAAAATCTCTCATCCACGAATTCTTCCAGCTCGGCCTCATGGGAATCGAAATCCCCGAGCAATTCGGCGGCAGCGGCGCAAAATTCTTCGAGGCAATCCTCGCCGTCGAAGAACTCTCTCGCGTCGATGCATCGTCGGGCGTCATCGTCGACGTGCAAAATACTCTGGTCAACAACGCCCTCTTGCGCTACGGCAACGCCGACCAGAAAAAGCGCTATCTCCCCAAGATGGCCTCCGAAACCGTCGGCGCCTACGCGCTCAGCGAAGCTGGCTCCGGCTCCGATGCTTTCGCCATGCAAACCCGCGCCCAGCTCAAAGGCTCTGACTACGTCATCAATGGCCGCAAACTCTGGATCACCAACGCCAAAGAATCCGGCCTCTTTATTCTCTTCGCCACCATCGATCCCTCCGCCGGATACAAAGGCATCACCGCGTTCCTCATAGAAAAAGATTTCCCCGGATTCACCGTCGGTAAAAAAGAGGACAAACTCGGCATCCGCGCCTCCTCCACGTGCGAACTCATTCTCGAAGATTGCAAAGTTCCCAAAGAGAACGTCCTAGGCGAGCCCGGCAAAGGTTACAAGATCGCGATCGAGACTCTCAACGAAGGCCGCATCGGCATTGGCGCGCAAATGATCGGCGTCGCCCGCGGAGCCTGGGAGTTCGCCGCCAAATACGCGCAGGAGCGCAAACAATTCGGTAAGCCACTATCCGATTTCCAGGGCATTCAGTTCCAGATCGCCCAAATGGCCACCGAGATCGAAGCCGCCCGCCTCATGGTCTACAACGCCGCCCGCATGAAAGATGCTGGCGTGAACTTCGTCAAAGAAGCCGCCATGACCAAGCTCTTCGCCTCGCAGGTCGCCGAGCGCGTCACCTCGCTGTCCATCGAAATCTACGGCGGCTATGGCTTCACCAAAGATTATCCCGTGGAAAAATATTGGCGCGACGCCAAGATCGGCAAGATCTACGAAGGCACCTCCAACATGCAGCTAGCCACCATCGCCAAACTGCTGCTCGGCGGAAAGTAACTCCCAACCCGCGCCCGGCACGGGTTTTCGCTCGTTCGCCTGCTCAAAATGTGCAGCGAGTTGCACCTGAAGCCTTCTGTAACCAGCCTTCTGCTTTGATTAACCCAAGCAAATTCAGTGGTTTCCGCGCACTCCCGCAATTGGCGGGCAAGCTGCATTCCTACAGTTGCCCGCGTTTACGGGGCACATTGGGGTGGCGCTTGACGGTTTTGTTCGGTAGCCCAACGGAGACCACAGTCACATCTCCAAAAAAGAAGCGGACTCTTCTGCCGTTGCTCACAGTACTGTTCTTATTTTCGTATGGCTTGATGACCCTGCTGATCGTCGAGCAAGGCCGAACCATCGATTCGCAGCACACGCTCATCCAGGCTCTGCTCACCGACAGCAGAGAGCTTTGGGCGATGCGCGGAAAAGCGGTGACCAGCGGTTCGATTCAGCTCCATGCCCAGACCCAGGCCCAGACCGAGGCAAAGAATCCGACGAACCAAGTCCCGTCGACCCAGGGGCAAGCTCCATCGATTCAGATCCCGTCAACCCAGGCACCACAGCGTCATCTTCCAAACCGGGCAGGCAAGAGTGCAAAACCCGATACCCAGGTTCCACCTATGCCTGCTTCGGATTTGGGAGATCAACGCCGAGTTGTATTTACGATTTAGACCCAGGTAAGTAATAAGGTTCTGTAAAAGATTTTAAGCCGTAAAAGTTTTAAGCAGTAAAAGTCTCAAAGAAGCTTGCAGAAAGTTTCAGAAAGAAAAAGCAATGAAGGCCCTGACCCTAGCCTTGTTGTTAACGATTTCGTTGTCCACCACGACGTTCAGCATGTCGATCGCGCCCCCCACGCAGCAGCAGGCCGATCGCCGCCCCACCGGCCAAATCCAGCAAGCCCACGCCAAAACCGGACAATGGTACTTCGCCGCATCCGGCCACGCTGTCTACTGCTACGGCCCGGTGATGACCCTGCCCCAAGCCAACGGCGATCTCCAAAAAGTAGCCACCTTCTGCCGCGACGGCCAAGCCGTAGTCCCCCTAAAAGACTAATTCGCTCTCAAAAATAGGCGCTCGAGATCAGGGGCACGACTTTCACAGGCCGCGGAAAAACTAGAGAATGTGTGCGCCAAGGTGGAAGAGCGGCGCTTTAGCGCCGCGTAAGCCGTTTAAAACCGTGCGGGCTTCTAGCCCCAGTGGTGTCGTTGTCACCCATAGGGATTTTTTCCGCAGCCTGTTTTAGCCTCGCTGTCAGCACTTGCAATCAGCTTCCGGCTTTAGCCGCTGAGGGGCGGCAGCTTTCACCGCCAAGAAAAAGAGTCAGCCTTTGCCTGGCAGCTCCTGATCTTGGGAAAGCAGAAATTGAGTTCGCAGCCTTTGGGTGGCGCAGCGCTTTCAGCGCTGCGAAAAGCCTCCATTTCAAAAGCGGGCTTTGGCCCCCGAGGGACCTTGTAAACTAAGCAAGCATGCCCGAACTTCCCGAAGTAGAAACCATCGCCCGAGGCTTGGCCAAGCGCGTCTCCGGCGATGTCATCGAATCCATCTGGCTCGGAGAAAAGCCCGAACCACTAAAATCTCCCGCCCACGAAATCGCCGCCGCCCTCCAAAACACCCGCATCCTCACCGTCCGCCGGATGGGCAAACACATTGTCTTTGATCTAGCCCGCGTAGAGCCGACGCCCCCGTCCGCTAAAGCCCAAAAACTAAAACCACTCTCAAAGAAAACCAAACTCCCAGAAGCCCCACCCACCGCCCAATTCATCGTCCACCTCGGCATGTCTGGCCGCCTGCAACTCTGCGAGCCACAATCAGAAATCGCCAAACACACCCATGCCATCCTCACTCTGGCCTCCGGCAGGG
>JBAUVJ010000479.1:0-4333 GCA_049583165.1 Candidatus Sulfotelmatobacter sp.
GCCCCAGGACCAGCAGATAACGCAAAAGCCGGTCGCGCAACTCTTCAAATAACTCCACAACTTCGGTTTCGAGAACGGAAGGCGCCCGCGGTCGCTCCGCAGAGGGCGTTGAAAGCGGCCAGGAAAGAATGGACTCGGAGGGAAGCGCCACGCGAACACCTTTTGCATCAGGGATGCACGGAAAAAATCAGGTTAGCACATTCAGCAACAACTATCTCGACCTCAAATCGGTCGATTCGCAAAAGAAAACGAAAAATAATGCCTGAACAAATCACCCTAAAAAAGAATAGTCGATAGTAATGCTCACCCGCATCCGGAAGCTCGGCATTACCTGGTTTGCGCTGTAGAACTAGTAAGTGAAGATGAGGAAGCGCGGAGGGAACTTCCGCCAAGAAATGCACCATCGAAAAGGAGTGAAAGACAGGCCCGCGATTTCTCGTTCGATACTCATGAAGAAAATTAGCTGTTGCCTCATTACGTTCTTGTTACTCACTCTGCCCGTTCTCGCGCAGAGCAACACCGGGGAATTGCGGTTGACCGTTACCGATCCCTCCGGATTGGGCGTGAAGAGCGCGGTTGAGCTCGTCAGCGAGGCCAACCAGTATCGCTATACATTCGCCACCGACGATCAGGGATATTTAGAAGCCAAGCGACTGGCTTATGGAATCTATCAGGTTCAGATCCAGGCGCCCGCCTTTGCTCAGCTTTCCGACTCCGTGGAAATACGCTCTGCTCTCCCCTTGGACCGAACGATTCGGCTGAAAGTGGCTTCAGTTTCTGAGTCGGTGAAGGTCAGCGCGTCCGCCACGTTGGTCGATCCCTATCGTGCTGGTTCGGTTAATGAAATGGGTTTGGAGACGATTCAGAATCGGCCAACTGCGCTCCCCGGACGCTCCATGCAGGACCTGGTGAACTCTGAACCGGGCTGGCTCTACGAAGGCAATGCGGTTCTCCACCCGCGAGGATCGGAATATCAGACGCAATTTGTGGTCGACGGCATTCCGCTCACTGACAACCGTTCGCCCAGCTTTGGCTCGGAGCCTGCCGAGGCCGATGACGTCGAATCCCTCACGATTTATACCGCCGGCATTCCCGCGGAATTCGGCCGGAAGATGGGCGGCGTGATCGAGATTAATACGCTCAAGAACCAGGATCCGGGGTTTCACGGCCAGCTCACCATGTTCGGCGGTACCTATGACACGGCCGGGATCAATACGCAGGACCAATACACGTGGGGCAAGAATACGTTTGGCCTGAGCGCCTCCGGGAACATGACGGGCCACTATCTCAACCCGGTGGTCCCGGAGAATTACACCAACAACGGCACGACGGCCGATTTTTCGCTGAGCTATGAGCGCGACCTAACGCCGAAAGACCGTCTCACTCTGATTGTCCGCCACGAACTCGCGCGCTACCAAATCCCCAACGAACTGGTGCAGCAGAATGGAGCATATCTGCCGAATTCCGACAACACCACTGGCTGCCCGCCCGTTCCCGCCAGCGGCGAGCCGAGCGACTGTGTGTTCGTTCCCGGTGGCCAGCTACAAACCGGCGACAACTTTGAAACCATAGGGAGCATTTCCTACGAGCACATTTTTTCCTCCAATACCATCGCCGCGCTGCGGGGCATGTCGCGCGACAACTCCCTCGACTTTTATTCCAACCCGGCCTCCTGGCCCCTCAATGCCACCCAGCATAACGACTTTAAGGAGATTTATTTCAACGGCAACGTCTCGGTTCATCATGGCAGGCAGGAATTCAAGGCGGGCATAGAATCCGACGCCATTTTTCTGCACGAAAACACCAGCTACGTAATACCCGATTGTGGCAATCCAAACGACGCGCAATGTCCTATCAATTTGGGGATCTTAGATTCCGGCGCGACAACCTTTGCCTTCACCGGCAGCCGTCCGGATCTTGAGCAATCGGCCTATGTTCAGGATTTAATCCGCCTTGGCAATTGGACGGTCGATGCCGGTTTGCGGTGGGACCACTACCAACTTTTGTTGAATCAAAATGCCGTTAGTCCGCGCTTCGCCATCTCGCGCTATTTTCCCTCCATCGGCTTAAATATTCACGGCTCCTATGACCGCATTTTCCAGACGCCATCTTTCGAAAACATACTTTTGGCCAGTTCTCCGGCTGCCGAGGCCATTGACACTAGCATTCCGGCATTGCAGCTGCCGGTCCAGCCTTCTCACGGGAACTACTATGAAGCGGGAGTGACCAAGGCGTTCTTCGGAAAACTTCGTTTTGATGCGAACATGTTTCGCCGTCAGGTCAACAATTATGCCGATGACTCCCAAATTCTGAGCACGGGGATCAGTTTTCCCATCGCATTTGACCACGCTATTCTCTACGGCGCCGAGGCCAAGCTGGAGGTTTTACGATGGGGGCGCTTCTCAGGCTTCGCCAGTTACTCTTATATCGTCGGGAACGCGTGGTTCCCGGTGACGGGCGGGTTGTTTTTGGGAGATGACGCGATCAACCCGACTACCGGACATTTTCCCGACTCGCAGGACCAACGGAACACCGTGCGTGCCCGCGTCCGCTATCAGGTTGCCCCGCGCTTGTGGGTGGCCTTGGGTGCCGACTACAACACCGGATTGCCCTTTCAGCCGGATTTGACCCCGCAGCAATATGCCACGGAATACGGTCAGGTGGTGGTCAATCACCTCAACTTTAATCTCGGCCGCATCCTTCCGTACTTTACGCAAAATGCCTCGGTGGGCGTCGATCTCTACCAGCACGAAAAACGCTCGATACGCTTCCAAGCCGATGTCGCGAACCTGGGCAATGAGCTCGAACTAATCGACTTCGGAGGGCTGTTTTCCGGCAACGCAATCGGCCCGGCACGCCAATTCACCTTCCGCCTTGTAACGGCATTCTAGAAACCAGAGCGGTGTACTCTCACGCTCTCTTGAAATACTGCACCGCGCGCTCATGCTTCTTTGCCGCGGCCAGCGAAGAAAACGTTCCTAAATTCTTTCTCTTCCCAGTCTTCGAATCTTTCTTGCGGGAATACAGCCGATACTCGCCGGATTGTAATTTGCGAATCATGCAGAAAAGATGCAGTTACAAACGTACTGGTTGGCAAAAAAGCCGCGCCCCACATGATGGCATCTTGAGCGAAGCACTCGCTACCAGGTACTCGCAACTCAGTCACCAGCAATAAAAACGCCGGCCTTTTCAAGGCCGGCGTTATCTAGTTCAGACTCGGAAACTCTAACTCCCCGCAACCATCTCCTTGGGAGCTCCCCCATCCACGTCCGCCTGATTAAACACAACATTTGCTCCCATGTGCGCCGGCCGGGGAGCCAGCATTTGCTCCTTGCGGTAAACCAGAGTGCTGGCATTAAACGTGGCCAGCTCAAAGCCGTGCCCATGGGTAATCGCGTCGGTGGGGCAAGCCTCCACGCAGTAGCCGCAAAAAATACACCGGTTGTAATCGATGTTGTAGACCTTGGCGTAGCGTTCGGCGCCACTGACACGGTGTTCGGCGGTGTTATCGGCGGCCTCGATATAGATGCAGTTTGAGGGACAGTTGGCGGCGCACAGGAAACAGGCCACGCATTTTTCCAAGCCGTTTTCATCGCGCTGGAGGACGTGAGCGCCGCGGAAGCGGGCTTCGAAGCGGGCGCCGCGCAGCGGACCTTCGCCATCGGGATAATTTTCCACCGTCGTGGGTTGGAACATCTCCATGAAGGTGATGCTCATGCCTTTGGCGATGGCAGCGATGTTTTTCAGGACTGGCATGTTCTTCAAGTATACCGGAAGGCGGGCTGCGAAGGCTCGCGGCATTGCCAAGTTCAACCGCGTAGAGCCGTGCTGAAGCAGCGCAGCCGGTCACGATTTTGGGGCTGAAAGAAGTTGAATCTGAAGCTCCCTGGAATCATGCGTTTATGCGCTAGTTCATGTGACCGCGCTCTACTGCCTAATGCTGTTCAGTCATGCAATAAGGCAAGCGGTATTGCAAGGGCAGACGTCACAAGAGTGGGCCGTGAAAATCGGCGCGTAGTCTAGCCTGGGGGAACCCGGCAGGTCTTGGCGCCGGACCTGCTAGCGTACGGCGGAGAGAACGTTTTGACCGGGCGACGAGTGCGGGTTGACTTTCTCAGCCGCGCCGCTGCGCCTTGCCATGCGCAGATCATAGTCATTCTGGAGGTTGAGCCAAAACTGCGGGGGCAAACCGAAATACTTTCCCAGACGGAGAGCGGTATCGGCGCTGATGGCACGCTCTCCGCGCACCACTTCGTAGATGCCGGGGAAGTTCAGCGCCTTGGCTAGAGCGTAGGCGGTGACGCCCATGGGTTCCATGAATTCGGTTTTGAGG
>JBAUVJ010000480.1:0-10511 GCA_049583165.1 Candidatus Sulfotelmatobacter sp.
GGATAGCGCAAAAGCCACGCCTTACAACACGCGCGTCTGGTCGACGCTTGAAGAAGCTCTCGCTGATCCCGCCGTGAACGTAGTTTATGTCGCCACTCCAGTTTTTCTGCACGCACCTCAGACCATCGAATCTCTGCGCGCAGGCAAACATGTGCTGTGCGAAAAGCCCATGGCGATGAACGAAGCTCAAGCGCGCTCCATGGTGCAGGCGGCCGAAGAATCCGGACGCACTTTCGGCGTGGCTTACTATCGCCGAACCTACCCCAAGGTGCAGCGCGCCAAACAACTTCTGGAGGTTGGCGCCATCGGCAAACCTGTGCTCGCCGAACTCACCTGCCATGAATGGCGTGACGGAAATGACAGCCATCGCAGTTGGCTGCTCGATCCCGCAAAGGCCGGCGGCGGCCCGCTCTACGATATAGCCTCCCACCGGATCGACGTCCTGAATTTCTTTTTCGGTCAACCGCTGCGTGTCTCCGGCCATCTATCGAACGCGGTTCATCACTATGCAGTGGAAGACAATGCGACCGTAATGATCGACTACGCGGGCGGCGTGCGCGGGATCGTGGATGTTCGCTGGCACTCCAAAGTAAAGCGCGACGAGTGCCGCATCCGCGGAACCGAAGGCGAAATGGATTTGACTCCGCTGAACGGCCCCGAATTGATTTATCCCCGAGGTAGCGAAAATGTCCGCGAGAATCTCCCGCCTCACGTGAACTTGCACTATCCATTGATCGAAAATTTTGTCGCTGCCGTGCTCGACGAGACTCCTTTACTAGCCAGCGGAGCCTCGTCTTTCTGGACGGACTGGATCACCGAACAAGCGCAGCAAAAACCGCAAGCGTAAAATTCACTTTCCATACTCGTTCTTCACCACCTCGCCGCCCTTCATCACAAACTTCACCCGCTCGAGCGTCGTGACATCTTTAAGCGGATCGCCTTCGACGGCAATAATGTCCGCCCATGCGCCCGGTTCGAGGCTGCCGACCTTGCCCGGCCATCCCAGCAAATCCGCCGCGTTGATGGTGGCGGCCTGAATGGCCTGCAACGGCGTCAACCCAAGCTTCACCATCACCGCGAACTCGTGCGCATTCAGCCCATGAGGATAGACCGCCGCATCCGTGCCAAAGGCAACTTTTACTCCGCTGGCAAATGCGTGCGCAATGTTCTTGCGTGCCGCCGGCATGACGGCCCTCGCCTTGGCTAAATAAAAATCGGGCACATGCATGGCTGCGGCGTTTTCCATAAACGAATCGCTCAAGTAAAGTGTGGGCACTAGATATGTGCCATTCTTCTTCATCTCCGCGATGCCGGCATCGTCAATGTAAGAGCCGTGTTCGATCGAATCCACACCCGCCTCCGACGCCCAGAGGATGCCCTGCGCGCCATGCGCGTGGGCCGCAACTTTTCGCCCGAGGCGATGCGCGTCAGCCACGATCGCCTTCATTTCTTCTAGTGTGTACTGTGAAGCTTGCGGATCATCGCCTTTGGAGAGCACTCCTCCCGTAGCGCAGATCTTGATAAGGTCGGCGCCGTATTTGATGTTCTCGCGCACCTTGTGCTGCACCGCGGCGATGCCGTCGGCCACTCCATCTCCCACGGCGTCATATTCGTAGGGCAGCAAATTGTTATCGCAGTGTCCTCCGGTTATGCCCAACAGCGGCCCGCTCACTAGCATTCTCGGGCCGGGCAGGTCTCCCGCATTGATTGCGTCACGCAGAGCTACATCGGTAAACCCATTCGCGCCCACGTTGCGCACCGTTGTGAATCCGGCTTGCAGCGTGATGCGGGCATTCTTGGCGCCGATCAATGCTTCTCGCGGTATAGATATACCGAGTTCCTCGTAACCGAACGTCGGATCCGAGGTCAGGTGCGTGTGTGCGTCGATCAACCCGGGCAGGATAGTCGCGTTCGGCAGCTCGATGCGGAGCGCATCCGCCGACGCCTTGGTTTCGGCCGCGGGCTCCACTTTCACAATCTTGCCGTCTTCGATGACGACCATCTGATCCGAAAGCATCTTGCCGGTTTTTACGTCGAGCACGTGGCCGGCATGGATAACGACATTTCTGGAACTCTGCTGGGCAACGAGATGCCCCGCCACCAGCAGCATCACAATGACCACCATGACGGAAAGCCAAAATCTCTTCATCAGGTTCTCCTAATTTTTGTGTGATTGAATTGACCAACACGCGCGAAGCAAGAAATACATTACCTTCGCCGCCCATCCAGTCCCCACACCCTTCCGGCGTCCGCGGCAAAGAAGATGATGAATAGCAGCAACAGCGGCAGATGATCAAGCTCCGCTCCGAAATATCGCCAGAACGGGGCGCCATGGCCCGGTTCCCACCAGGTGGACAGAGTGAGATTGAGAAGATACAAGACGCCGAGAATCGAAGCGGGCCGCACCAGCAGACCGAGCAACAGGCTGATTCCAATAAAGGTTTCGATTGCTCCAACCAAGTATCCGAAGAAGACAGCGTGCGGCAATATCAGATTCGAGAGTACGGGCCGGTAAAAACTCACGGCCCCGTTCGCGATGAAATCTTGCAGGTATCCCTGGAATGCACTGTGGGCAAAGGCAGGTCCAGCGAGTTTATATTCACCAAAGAGCAGGAAGAAGACCGACGTGGCAATGCGCACCCCAGCAATCGTCTTCGCGGCAGCAGATGAGGTGGTGGACATCAGTCAGGAAAGCGCAAAGCCGCAGGCAGCCCGTTCTTACCCTCCCGGCCCGTCATTAGAAACGTATTGCTCGAGCGACTCCAACTCACGGCTGAGGTCGTCGACCCGCCACTCCAGCAGATTTCGAATGGAAAGTATGCCCAGCAGTTTGCCGTTGTCGTCGGCCACCGGCAGATGGCGGAAGTGACGCTCCAGCATAATCGTTAGCGCCTCACCCGCTCCAGTTCGCTGCGTCGCCATCTCCACGGGAGTGGTCATCAGGTCGCGAACCGGCGTAGCGCGCGGCTCGGTGTGGCTGAGCGCCATCTTGCGCAGCACATCGCGCTCCGTGAAAATTCCGGCCACACGATACTCGGAGTCGACCACCGCCACCGCTCCTACATGGTGGTCCAGCATTTTATTGATGGCGTCGGCTACGGTTGCTTCCAATGGCACCGCCGCAATTTCCCGGTCACAAAGTTCCAGCACACTCATAAAATTTCCCCTCGAGCGCCCAGGATCGCTGAGAAAACACGACCCCATCCAAAACCAGAATTTCGGATTGATGAATTATGCTCACGGCCAAGCCGATGTCAAGGGAATTGAAACAAACCCCCGGAAATCTTTTGCCCGGTCCAGGAATGGCGGGCGCCCGGTCTGGCTCGGACCTTAGAATCTGTAAATTCTCGCCCCTATCCCACGTAGGCATCGGCCTCGATCTCCACCAGCATCTCGGGCGAAATCAGCGCGCTCACCTGCACCATCGATGTTGCAGGACGAATGTCGCGGAAGAACTCTCCATGCGCCTTGCCAACCTCTTCCCACAACCCAATATTCGTCACATAAATTCGCGTGCGGACCACATCCTTAAGGCTGGCCCCAGCCTTCTGCAAGGCGCTTTCGATATTCTTCAAAGTCTGCATCGCTTGAGCGCGCACGTCGCCGCCCCCCACAATCTTGCCGTCAGGCCCGGTGGCCGTTGTCCCCGATACATGCACGTAAGGCCCTACTTTCACCGCGCGGGAGTAACCAACGATCGGTTCCCAAGGTGTGCCGCTGGAGATATTCAAACGTCCCATTTGCGTCAGTCCTTTCCAAGGAATCCATTTTATTCGCTGCTAACACAATAATATTGGCAGCCATGCCGTGAGTGTGCCAACAATTACGCGTGGCAAACCTTCTCCGCGATCGCGTTCTCTAACCATTAGCAAAAGTGATGCGCTGGATAAACAAAAGTCACTTGCTTTTGTTGTCGAGCTGGATTAACTAATTAGTTAGCAGTTGCAAGCTCCCCCGCAATAAAGGTCTAGGGGGCGAAAATACGATGATTCCCGAATCGCATCCACTACGGCAGCTTTTCCAGGAATTGGTTGGCCGCCACTACGCCGAGGAAATCGGCATCCGCGATCCCCAGGTTGTCTCCTATGTTTCACATTTGCTGACGGAATTCTGCGACGCCGATCAGCTGTTCAAGATTCGCGACGTCGCCGACCGTCCTTTGACTGACCTGGGCGAAATGCTCCTGGAGTCCGATCCTATCTACGGCCCTGCCCCGTCATTCGATCGTGAACGCCAGGTGCGCAAGCACATTGGAGATTACGCATTGTTTTTTGCCGGGATGTTTCCCGAGAGCATCAATCACATTCGGCTGCGCCGCCATCGGCTGGAAAATTTTGTGGAGTGGATGAAGGCCGGCAAGGAAAGCTATTACATCGTGTCGAAGTTCGAGCACTTCGAATACGCCAAAGTCGCGCCGCTGTTCGCCAATCTCTCCCGCGAATTCGAAGGCTGCGTTTACGGACTCAACATGGTGAAGAACGATCTTCAGGAGATGCAGCATCCCATCATGCGGCGGGATAACGAACTGCTGATGTAGCTCGCGCCACGCTTGTCCGGTATTTCATCTTGCCGGCTCCGGACGCCCGCCGATGCGGTAAAAACTGAGAGCGGTATTTCCCTGCACCAGCTTGCGAATTCTTCGCAACGATCCGAACTCATCTCCGGGATCGAATTTCTTTTCGTGCTCCGCAATCACCAGCGACATCGCCCACACCAACGACGAATCCGCCAGCGCCGTAAGAGTACGCTCGCAGGCCTGTTGCATTCGATAAGGCGGATCGAGAAATACCACGTCAGCCGCCACGTGCTCTCTCTTCAATCGCCATAAAATGTCCGCCAACTCGCCGCCGAGAATTCTGTATCCCTCCGCGATTTCAAGCGACTTTAAATTCTGCTCAATCAATTTCGCCGCTCTCGCGGAATTTTCCACAAAGAAGACCTGCTTTGCTCCGCGGCTGAGCGCCTCGATTCCCACCGCGCCCGTTCCGGCAAACAGATCCATCCAGACCGTTCCTTCCAGCGCCGCCGGATTGCCTGCGGTGAGCACATTGAACAATGTTTCGCGCAACCGGTCCGAAGTCGGACGAATATCCATCCCCGACAATGACCGCAAAGGACGTCCACGAAACTTCCCGGCGATCACGCGCATGGCAATGTACCTTCGAATACCGAGGCCAATATATCCGACCATGTAAAATAACTGTAGTGGCCGGAAACACGCAGTCGAAAACCGGCACTGAAAACAACTATGAGAAGTTTCTCCATTCACGTCGGGCGCCTGTTCGGAGTCGAAGTTCGCATCCACCTGACGTTTTTGATCCTGCCATTATTTGTTTTCTGGACCGAATACAGCGTGCATCCCTCGGCCAATGGCCCGCGCGATCTGGCGCTGGTGGGCATCGTGCTGGCCTGCGTCGTAATCCACGAGATCGGGCACATGCTCGTCGCCTGGAGGTCGCGATTGATCCCCAAGGCCGTCATTCTTCTACCGCTCGGCGGCGTCACCATATTTGATGAATCACACGCACAACCCGCGGAATCCGCTGCGGGAACGTGGAAGCGCGACGTTCGCATCGCTCTCACCGGACCTCTGGTGAATCTCATTTTCGCCATGATTTCGGCTGGCGTGATCTACGCAATTATTCCGGGAGCGCGCCTGTGGGAGTGGCCGTTTCTGCAATCCGCCAACCTGCCGCGCAGCCTGGTTTGGGCCAACCTCTATTTGGCCGGCATCAATCTTCTGCCCGCCTATCCTCTCGATGGAGGCCGTATTCTGCGCGCCTACTTCGCGCGCTCCATCGATCCCGCGGCAGCCACGCGTCGGGCGGTCTCCATCAGCCACGCCCTGGCGATGCTTTTAATGGTCGCAGGACTTTTCAGCAACACCTGGCTGACCATGGTCGGAATCATCATCTTTTCCGCCGCGCAGCTTGAGGAGCGCGCGGTCATCTTCCAGTCGGTTTTGGACAATGTTCGCTTGGAAGAAGTAATGCTGACCGACTTCGCCACCCTCTCACCCGCGGACACGCTTGAAGACGCGCTGGACAAGGCAGTGCACTCTCTGCAAGATGATTTCCCGGTGGTGCGCGGCAGCGACATGGTGGGAGTAATTTCCCGGCAGCGCATTCTGGAAGCCCTGCGTGTGGAGGGCAACGGCTACGTCCAGGCCGTGATGAACAAGCTTTTCGAAGTTTCCATCCGCCAGGAGTCGCTGGCCTCCGCCTTCCGCAAGCTTACGGCGCGCAACCTGAGCATCATTCCGGTTGTCGAGGAAGAGCGGCTGGTGGGCATCGTGACCTTGCAGAATTTGATGCACTCGATGGCCCTGCTGGCCGAGAGCCGCAAGCTGCGAAGGGATGAGCGCGGCTCGTAAGCGGCGACGGCACCTGCCCTGAACCGTCCCATCCATGTCTGCTCTGACTCGCGATCCAGTTTGATTTGATGCTGCCGGGTTTTGGCTGGCGCAGCGCTTAAGCGCTGCGATAGCCCGTAAGGTTTTTAGAACCGGCTTTAGCCGCTGCGGGCCGTTCCTTCTAAAACAGCCGCACCGCCTTCGCCTGCCGCACTGCCGGAATCTTCTCCAACTTCTTCAACACTTCGTCCGGCACGCGACCATCCACGTGAACCACGGCTATCGCCTCCCGCGGCTCCGATGACGCTTCTGCGGCACGCCGTCCCAATGAAAAGTCCGCAATGTTGATCTCGCTCTCGCCCAGGATCGTGCCCACCTTGCCGATCACCCCCGGCACATCGCTGTTCCGCAGGTAGATGAGATTGCGCTCCAGCGGCGCTTCCACGTCGATGCCATCAATGTGCAGCAGCCGGGGTGCGCTCCCGTGCAGCACCGCGCCTTTTACCATGTGCTCTTCGGTTGAACTCTTCAAAAACACGGAGAGCACGCTACCTGCGCCGCCGGTGGAAGCCTTCGCCTTGTGGATCTCATGGATACGAAGCCCGCGAAGATCCGCCAGGGACGCCGCATTCACCAGGTTCGCCTTTTCCTCCAGCGCCTGGTTCAGGATGCCCTTGATCGCCGCATTGCGAATCAGCTCCGTCTTCCACTCCGCGATGTGGCCGCTGTAGCGCAGTGAAATCTCTTCAATCGATCCTTCGGAAATCTGCGCCAGAAATGCTCCCATGCGCTCTGCCAGCAAAATGTAGGGTTGCATCTCGGCGTACTCTTCCGCCGAAACCGAGGGCACGTTCACCGCATTCTGAATCACTCCGTGCTTCAGGTATTCCCGCACCTGCTGCGCGATCTGCACCCCCACGGCTTCCTGCGCCTCATAAGTCGACCCTCCGATGTGCGGAGTAAGAATCACGTTCTCCACAGCCTGAAGCGGTGAATTCTTCAAAGGCTCTTCGTTGAAAACATCAAGCGCCGCCGCTGCAACGTGGCCGCCTTTCAACGCCGCAGCCAAATCGCCCTCGTTCACCAGCTCTCCGCGTGCGCAGTTCACCAGCCGCACGCCTTTCTTCATCTTCTTGATCGCGCCTTCGTTGATCATGCCCGCGGTCTGCGGCGTAAGGCCCACGTGCAAAGTGATGTAGTCCGCCGCGGCATAGAGTTCGTCCAGCGTCACCAAACGGATGCTCTGCTCCTTGGCCACGGCAACCGAAACAAACGGATCATGACCCACAACTTCCATTCCAAAAGCTCGCGCCCGCCGCGCCACTTCCATGCCGACGCGCCCGAGGCCGGTAATGCCCAGAGTTTTGCCGCGCAGCTCCGTGCCTTGCAACGATTTCTTCTCCCATTTGCCCGCGTGCATCAGCGCATCGGCCCGGCAAAGATGTCTCGCCATGGCCAGCATCATCCCCAGCGTCTGTTCTGCGACTGCCACGGCATTCGCTCCGGGCGTATTCATCACTGCAATGCCCTGCCGCGTAGCCGCATCAAGATCGATGTTGTCCACGCCCACCCCGGCTCTTCCGATGACGCGCAGCTTCTTCGCGTGGGACAGGAGTTCCGCATCCGCCTGCACTGCCGACCGCACGATCAACGCGTCCGCGGACTCCAATTCCGCGTTCAGCTTGCCTGCCAACTGGTCCGCAGTCAGCACAATCCATCCCGGCTCTTTAAGTTGCTCGATCGCGGAGGCCGAAATCTTTTCCGCTACGACAATTTTCACAGATGCACTCATCGCTTTCCTGAAACCTCACGCCAGAATTTTTAATACGAAATACAGACGACAAAACCTTGACTGACATTTGACACAAGGCTGACACCACCACTTCGCTTCATTCATACACTTCACAAATGGGCGATACCCACGGAGGAACACTTATGAAAAAATTGTTGACAATACTGCTCGCCGCGCTCACCGCCTTCACCCTGGCCTGCGGTTACAGCTCGAAATCGGCCGCACCTGCAACCGCCGGAACCATGCCCGCCATAAGCGAACTCACGCCTGACAACATGAATGCGGGCGGTGCTGCGTTCGTGCTGACCGTGAATGGCAGCGACTTCTCGAGCAAGGCAACCATCAACTGGGACGGCACCGCACTGACCACCACCCAGGTGAGCGCCAACCAACTGATGGCGACTGTCCCGGCTGCGGATATTGCAACTTCCGCAACCGTCCCTCTAACCGTAACCAACCCGGCCGTTGCCGGAACGGGAATCTACGGTGCCGACGGCACGATGGCGGAAACTTCCACCGCGATGAACTTTACCGTCAACTAAAACCATTCAATTAGAGTGAGGAACGTTTTGCCCGGACTCAAGCTTCATACTCAGGCTTCTACCAGTTGCCGATTTTCGGATAACCGCTTGGCATATACTTCCTGGGCGGCTCGCAACGCTATGCCGTACTCGACAGTTTTTCCCGTAACACGGGCAAGAACATGTTCGAGCGCTCCCAGAATGCCGATCGTATCCAGATAATCGTAGTAGCCGATGTGCGCGATGCGGAACAGTTGGCCCTTCATCTCCCCCTGTCCGTTGGCCACGACCGCATCGAACGACTCGCGGAACTGTTTCACGATCTTTCCGGAATCAAGTCCATCCGGCGAACAGATCGCCGTTAGCGCAGCGGCCGGCGAAGCCGCGTAAAGCTTCAGCCCCAGGGCCTGCGCCCCCGCGCGGGTCATTGCCGCACAGAGCTCCGCATTATCCACCAGCGCTTCTCGCCCTTTCGCCAAATCGCCGTTTCCCATTCCCCGGACGAATTCCAAAGCCGCTCCCAGTGCCGCAAACAACGAGGTCGCCGGAGTGTAAGCCGACTCGCCCTTCGCCGCCGCCTTGCGCTCCTTCCGCAAATCGAAGTAGTACCGCGGAGAAGTCGTCGCATCCATCCGCTTCCACGCCCGCTCGCTCACCGCGCAATACGCCAGCCCCGGCGGCATCATCAGCGCCTTCTGCGAGCCGCCGATAATCACGTCCACGCCCCAGCCATCCACATCGAGATGCGTCGTCCCTAATCCGGTGATCGCATCGACCACCAGTAACGTGTCATTCTGCTCACGCACGAGTTTTGCAATGCCGCGCACGTCATGGCGCGCGCCAGTCGAACTCTCGGTCGCCTGCACAAACACCGCGCGCACCTCGGGAGTCAGCTTCGCGCGAATGTCGTTCAGCGAAAACGTTTCTCCGTATGGCACGCTCAGCACGTCCACATTGCAGCCGAAAGCCTTGGCCAGTCCGGTCCAGCGCTCGCCAAACTTTCCGGCGGTAAGCACCAGAACTTTATCGCCAGCCGACGTCAGATTCGACACCGACGCCTCCATCACGCCCGTCCCCGAGCAAGCCAGCACCAGCACATCATTTTTTGTGCCGATAAATTCCTTCATGTCCGCAAGCACTCGCTGAAACAACGTGCGGAAGTCCGCGGTGCGGTGATGCGCCGTGAACGAAGCCATAGCCGTTTGCGCCGCCGGCAGCAGCGGTGTCGGCCCAGGAGTAAAAAGACGATTCTTGCGCAGCATAGTTAGGAGTCCTCGAAAAACTAAGAATTTGAGAAAGCTAGAAATGCGAGCGCTACTAGTTTATCGGAAGCGGGCGGGTTACGGCACTGGGCAACCGTGGGTGCCCCATGTCTCGCCGTTTTTGCGAGACATGGGATTTTGCCCACGCGGCCGCAGAGCGGCTATGAAAGCTGGATTTAGATCGCGATCACTTCGAGGCAAGAACGTCCGGCTTGGCGATTTGGGGTGGTTTCGCCAGCAGTTCGTCCGCTTTCGCGAACAAAGCTTTGGCAATTGGACCGTTTAGATGGGCGTTTCGCCCGTTTTCATCGGCAAACGTATCGAAAATGCCGTATTTTCCCGGCCCCAATTTGATGGCATACCAGGTCAGCGTAAGTGGCTCGCTCTCGGCCAGCGGCTGCGCGGACTTCAAAAATGCTTCCAGTTCTTGCTCTTTCCCCGGCTTGGCCTCAAGCTGCGCCCAAATAGAAACTTTGCTCATGATGTTGCCTCCTGCGCATCTGATGCACGACATCCCTAATTTGGATCAGAGGGGACAGAGATTTGACATCTGTTTAAGGTCAGGTCGGTGGCCCACTCTAGTC
>JBAUVJ010000481.1:0-3930 GCA_049583165.1 Candidatus Sulfotelmatobacter sp.
ACGCATGGTGAAGAACTGGTCGAGCGCAAGGTCGCCGTGGAAAATTTGGCCGCCGGTTAATCCGTAGACTTCTTCCAGATCGAGCGGCGTTATGATCTGGTGCGTCAGGATTTTTTCCGGCAGATCGGGCGCATACTGTGCGAGCGTCTGCACTACCGTTTGGCCCAGTGCTTTGCGCTGATCTTCCCATTTGCCCTTCAATTTGTAAGGCGCGTACTGCATGTAGATCGACATCACATGCTTGGCTTCGGGCACGAGTGTGGGATCGGTCAGCGATGGAATAGTGACTTCGAGGTATGGCTGGCGCGAGAAATTGCCGTACTTAGATTCGTCGAAGGCCCGCTCGAGATAATCGATCTCAGGGCCGATGTGAATGCGTCCTTTGAGCGCAGCGCCTTCGTCATCTTTCAAGGCGGTGAAATTCGGCAGGGCAGAAAGCGCCAGGTTGATTTTCGCGACCGTGCCGTTACCGCGATAATGCTGCAACTTCTGCACGAAGTCCGGGGAAAGATGCGTGGGGTCCGTGAGCTTGAGCAGCGTGCGCTTGGGATCGGCATTGGAGATGACGGTCTTCGCGCTGATTTCTTCACCGGTGGCAAGCAACACGCCAGTGGCTGCACCGTCCTTGACGCGAATCTCAATGACTTCTGCTGCGTTGCGAATTTCGACTCCCGCGGCCTTCGCGGCAGAGGCCATCGCTTGCGTCAACGCGCCCATTCCACCGGCAGCAAAGAATGCAGATCCCGCAGGATGAGAATCGCCGGCTGCGCGAATCAACAACTGCAAAGCGCTCCCGGCGGACCACGGTCCCAGAAACGTTCCGAAGATTCCGCGAGCAGCGATTACGGCCCGCAATAATTCGGTTTCAAAATATTCTGCTACCAGATCGGCCACGGCCATGGGGCCCCAGCGCAGCACGCGGTACATATCTCGCTTGCCGAGGTTGCGCAGGGCGCGGCCAGTCTTGAGCATGCTCCATAGATCCCCGCCGCTGGGGTGGTCGATATCGGGTGGAGTTGTGGCTAAAGCTTCCGCAATCACTTTGCTGATCTTGGCGAGTGATTTCTCAAACTCGGGATATTTCTCAGCGTCCTTTTGTGAAAAAGCTGCGATCGCCTGCGTGGATTTGTTTGCGTCCTGGTACAGGGAGAGTGCGCGCCCGTCGGGCGAGAGCGCGGTGACGCAGACGTCCGGCGTGATGAACTTCAGGCCATGCTTTTCCAGCTGCATGTCGCGCACAATGTCGGGACGAATCGGACCCGCGGTATGCGCCAGCGTGGAGCAACGAAACCCTGGATGAAACTCATCGGTGATGGCCGCGCCGCCGACTTGTGCTCGTCGCTCGAGAACGAGCGGTTTGAACCCCGCTTTGGCCAGATAGAAGGCCGTCACCAACCCGTTGTGGCCGCCGCCGATGATGACGATATCGCGCTTCCTCTCGGGCATGTTAGGCAGCTCCCTTGTCCTTCAAAATTTCGAGAGCCGCGAGACGGCCGGGTGCGCCCATGATTCCACCGCCGGGATGCGTGGCCGATCCGCACATATATAAATTTTGAATGGGAGTGCGGAAGCGCGCGTATCCCGGCGCGGGGCGCAGAAAAAAAAGTTGCTCCAGCGAGAGTTCGCCCTGGAAGATGTTGCCCTCGCTCAATCCCCACTCGCGTTCGAGATCGAGTGGAGTGATGACTTGCTTGTGCAGAATGATGTCTTTGATGTTGGGCGCGTATTCGGCAATGGTGTTGACCACGGTATCGCCGAAGGCCTCTTTCTGGTCATCCCAGTTCAAGCCGGGGCGTAGTTTGTAGGGTGCGTACTGCACGAAGCAGGAGAGCACGTGCTTGCCCGGCGGCGCAACCGAAGGGTCGGTAAGCGATGGAATCACCATGTCGATGTAGGGCTTGCGCGAAAAATTACCGTACTTGGCATCGTCGTAAGCGCGCTCCATATATTCGACGGACGGTGAGATGGAGATTGCGCCGCGCAGGTGTGCCCCCGATCCGGGGATGGCTTTGAAGTTCGGGAGCGCGTCGAGCGCCATGTTCACCTTTCCCGAAGACCCGCGATACTTGAAGCGGTTGATGTCTTCGAGAAAATCGGCGGGAAGATGCTCGGCTTCGATGAACTTGTTGAACGTAAGTCTGGGATCGACGCTCGACGAAATCGTTTCAGCATAAATTTCGTCACCGTTGGCGAGCACCACGCCTTTCGCTTTGCCATCCTTCACAATGATTTTTGCGATCGCGGCTTGCGTGCGAATCTCGACTCCCGCTTCTCGGGCTGCATCGCCAATGGCGTTCGAAATTGCGCCGGTGCCGCCGCGGGCGAATCCCCAGGCGCGGAAGGCGCCGTCAATCTCTCCCATGTAGTGGTGCAGCAGAACGTATGCCGTGCCAGGAGATCGCACGCCGAGAAATGTTCCGATAATTCCCGAGGCCGACATCGTCGCCTTGAGCACGTCAGTCTCGAACCATTGATCGAGAAAATCGATGGCGCTCATGGTCATGAGCTGGACCTGGTTGTATTTGTCGTAGCTCGACATGCCCTGGAAGCGCTTGCCGATGAAGAGCAGCTTCATCAGTTCGCGTGGGTTGAGCGTGCTGGGGTCAGGCGGGACCATACTGAGAATCGGCTTCACGAAGCGGCACATGGCCTGCATCGCTTTGCCGAATTCGTCGTAGGCTTCGGCGTCCACGCGTGAGTGGCGGGCGATCTCGCGATGAGTCTTGCCGTGGTCGTTCACGCGCCACAAGTAATCGCCGCTGGGCATGGGGGTGAACGTGCCATCGAGCGGAAGGATTTCGAGGCCATGGCGTGGGAGATCGAGGTCGCGAATGATTTCCGGCCGCAGCAGCGACACCACGTAGGAGCAGACGGAAAATTTGAAGCCCGGGAAGACTTCTTCGGTGCACGCGGCGCCGCCGAGAATGTGGCGGCGTTCGAGCACGAGCACTTTCTTCCCCGCTTTCGCGAGGTAGGCGGCATTGACCAGTCCATTGTGGCCGCCGCCGATTACGATTACGTCGTATGAATTAGCCATGAGCTTTGAGCCTTGAGCGGTTCGCTTGTGTTGGCGATGCGAATGATAGCGCGTTTCGGGAAGAAGAGAACGGGGATTAGAGTCCGCTGGGAAGAACGCTCCAGCTGCGGAGGGTGTTCGATAATGTGGGTGTAATTGCGCGCATGGCTGGAAGTCGAAGGGACATTCTATCGGGAATGGGAGGGTTTGTCTGCAAGATTAGTGCGGGGAGGATAGACCTTACGAATTGTCCCTGCTAGAATTTCCGCCGAGCATGACCGATCTAGCACCTAACGAGGGGAATGCGGGGACTCGACGTCGAACGTGCTCGGCGCCGATGTCTGATGGGAACCCCTGCGGGCGGCTCCTGATTGGGCCTGCCTATGATCCCAACCCTTACTGCCTGATGCACGCTCCCGACGCCAAGGACGACGCAGCGTTTCAAAAGGCTTTTGATCATATCCTTGACGATGCGGGTGACGGGCTCGCTGACTTTACGCGGTTCGTCTTCCCCAGCGCAAACTATGAAAAGCGAAGCTTCAACGCGCGCTGCGTGTTTTCTGAAGCTACGTTTGTGCAGGACGCTAACTTCAGAGAATGTACTTTCGCGCGGTCGGCATCCTTCATCGGCTCCACGTTCAAGGGGAGAGCTGGCTTCTGGAATGCTGTCTTCAGGGAAGATGCTACCTTCGCAGGCGTCTTCATGCAGATAGCTGGATTCGGCTCTGCGCTATTTGAAGCGAACGCGGAGTTCGGCTTCTCCAAGTTCGCCGAGGCGGCACTGTTTAACTCCACCACTTTCAGAGCATGCGCCGACTTTTCGAGAGCCAAATTTCTTGGGGTCGCTGAGTTCCGCGAAGCAAGATTCAGAGACGACAATGAATTGGCCCCCGGCCTGATCTTTTCCCTAACAG
>JBAUVJ010000482.1:0-11245 GCA_049583165.1 Candidatus Sulfotelmatobacter sp.
GGCGGTCTCGACCTCGAGATGCCGAAAGGCAAATACATGAACCAGGAGAATCTGCTTCCGGCAATCCGCGACGGTCACGTCAAAGAAGCAACCATCGATGAAAAAGTACGCCGCATCCTGACCACCGCCGCCCGCTTCGGCTGGCTTGATCGCGGCCAAACCGATCTTTCACTCTCGAAATATAACGAAGAGAATCACCGCGTCGCGCTCGACGGCGCTCGGGAAGGCATTGTGCTGCTCAAGAACGAGAGATCTCTTCTTCCTCTCGATAAACAGAAGATCAAGAGCATCCTTGTCGTCGGTCCAGACGCGTATCCTGCGCAACCCGTCGCCGGAGGCAGTGGCAAGGCAGTTCCGTTTTCGACCGTCAGTATTCTCGAGGGCATCGGCGCGTACCTCGGCACATCGGCTACCGTTTACTACGAACGCGGTCTGCCTAAGATGATCGACCTCGCCAATTCCACGGAATTTGTAAGCGCTAAACAAAACGGCACACCCGGCCTCAAACTCGAAACTTTTTCCAATGGCGATCTATCCGGCTCTCCGGTTTCCACGCGGACCGTGCATCACCTCGATTTTTCGGCGAAAGACTGGGATGACTTCGCCGACATGGATGAAGCTCTGGCATTGTTCGAAGCTGGCAAGAAGCCCACGTCACGCCGCTGGACAGGTTTCTATGTCGCGCCCGCGGACTCCTCTTACATCGTCGCGGCCGAGTATTCCGGTGAAGGCAACGGCTACCGCCTCATAGTGGATGACAAAATCGTCTTCGATACCTGGAAGTATGCCATAGCCTTGCAGGACTACACGACTCTGCAACTCTCCGCGGGACCGCACAAGATTGTTGCCGAGGCTTACCAGAATTTCCCTGTCGGCGGCCATCTGCGAATCGGCATTGAGGATCAGCACAAAATCGTCTCTGCCGCTGCGAAGGCGGAAGCCGGGAAGGCCGACGTCGTGGTCGTTGCGGCCGGCTTTGATTCGAACAGCGAAGCGGAAGGGTCGGATCGAACCTTCAGCCTTCCATTCGGCCAGGAAGAATTGATCCGCGAACTTGCCTCGGTCAATAAAAACACAATCGTCGCCGACACCTCCGGCGGCAACGTCGATCCCGAAGGCTGGCTTGATCGTGTTCCCGCCTACCTTGAACTCTGGTATCCCGGAGAGCGGGGCGGCACTGCGCTCGCCGAAATTCTCTTTGGCGCCGTCAATCCCTCGGGACATCTCCCCGTCACTTTCGAACGAAAATGGACCGATAATCCGGTTCACGACAACTACTACCCTGAATTGGGCACCAATCGCGTGGTCTACAAAGAAGGTGTGTTCGTTGGCTATCGCGGCTATGAGCACAATCACGTCAAGCCGCTCTATCCCTTCGGCTATGGTTTGTCCTACACGACTTTTCAGTACAGCAACATCGCAGTCAGCCCCGCCAGTGAGTCCTCAACCGGTGTGCGCTATAACGTAACCTTTGATGTGACCAATACTGGCCAACGTGCGGGCGCAGACGTAGCGCAGGTTTACGTTGCCGAGACCGATCCGAAAGTGCCGCGTCCTGCTAAAGAACTGAAAGGCTTCTCTCGCGTCGATCTCGCTCCCGGTGAAACCAAACACGTGTCCGTGCCGCTGAATTCGCGTGCCTTTACTTTCTATGATGTCTCCGCTAAACACTGGCACGCCGACGCTGGGGCTTATGTCGTGGAGGTTGGACGCTCATCCGAAGATCTGCCCCTACACGCCGACATCACGCTTTCCAGCGCTTACGACATGGAGAAATAATCAGAAGCCGCTATCAATCGACGGAGTATCAATAAAGGAACAGTCGAAGCTCCTCTTCGCGATAAACACTAACTTGCACGCGAGCCTCTGATAGGCTTTGGAAGAAATTAGCTCGTGCACATCTGCGCCCCGTGACTCTTGAATAAGACTCGTGAATAAGACTCATGAATAAGTCTCATGAATAAAGTTCTGCGCTTCCTTCGCCCGTCCCACCAGCACACGGCTTTTTCGGCGACGCTCCTGCTGATGTCCGCGGTGATGTTGTCACGCGTAATCGGCTATGTTCGCGAGGCCTATATCGCCTACGCCTTCGGCGCTGGTGGTTCGACCGACGCCTACGTCGCCGCGTTCACGCTTCCCGACTGGCTCAACTACATCGTGGCCGGCGGCGCGGCTTCGATTACATTCATCTCGATCTATACGCGCTTTTTGGCCGAGCACCGTGACGCCGATGCGAAGAAAACTTTCTCTGTCGTGATCACCGTTATGACCACGGTGATGATCGTCGGAACCATCCTCGCCGAAATCTTTACACCTCAATTTGTGCGATGGATGTTTCGCGGTTTCTCCCCCGCGCAGGTGGAGTTGACGGTCCATCTCACGCGCATTCTTCTCCCGGCGCAGATCTTTTTCTATGTCGGCGGCGTAGTCTCCGCCGTTCTGTTATCGCATCGTCTCTTTCTCTTTCCCGCCTTCGGGCCGCTGCTCTACAACATCTTCATTATTGTCGGCGGCGTGATCGGCGGACATCGCCTTGGGATCGCCTCGCTGGCCTACGGCGCACTGCTGGGAAGCGTGGTGGGCCCTTTTCTGGCCAGCGTGATTGGAGCCGCGCGCATCGGCACAGGATATCGCCCGTCGTTCGACATCATGAATCCTGCGTTTCGCGAGTGGGTGCGGCTATCGGTTCCACTGATGCTCGGCGTTTCGCTGGTTACCGCGGACGATTGGATCTTGCGCCACTACGCCTCCAGCGGCATTGGCGACATCGCCCGCCTCAATTACGCAAAGCGCCTGTTTGCCGTGCCCATCGCTGTCCTAGGCCAGGCAACGGGACAGGCTTCCCTGCCATTTTTCGCGCGGTTGTTCAACGAAAAGCGGCTCGAAGAATTCGCCGCTACCGTAAATGACTCTGTTTATCGCGTCGCCGCCGCGTCGTTTCTCGCCACTGGATGGATGATGGCTGCCGCCGTTCCCTTGATTGACCTGGTCTACCGTCGCGGACGGTTTCTAGTTTCCGACACGCAAACCACGGCTGTGTATTTTTTTTGGTTCTCGCTTTCGCTTGCCCTGTGGTCCGCCCAAGGACTTTATGCTCGCGCTTTTTATGCAGCGGGCGACACGCTGACGCCTATGGTTGCGGTTACCGTCATCACGAGCGCATCGTTGCCGGTTTATTCGCTCCTCTTCCACCACTACGGCGTGGTAGGCCTGGCCTTCGCATCCGATATTGGCATTGGAGCGAATCTCCTGGCGCTGGCCTGGCTGTTGCATTATCGCAAAATGGTTTCGCTGAGAACCCTGCGTTGGGATGAATTAGGAAAATCTGCATTGACCGCGGTTGTTGCTGGCGGCATCAGCCTGGAAGTCGCAAAGACCGTGCCGCTTCCAGCTTACGGTCATGGCAGCCGCGTCGTCGACATACTGCAACTGGGTTTGCTATCGGTAACGTGGGCGGCCGCCACTGCGGCCGGTCTATGGCTGCTGAAGTCGCAGTTGCCAAACGATCTGCGCCGCCGGAAGCAGATTGCCTATCCCGCGGTGGCACAGCACGAAAGTAAGGAAATCCTCGACGCGGGAACGCAACCATAGATAACTCTAGCCGCTTGCCGCCGTCGCAAACCTTCGATTGAGAAAAACTCCGGCTAAAACCAGCGTAAGTACGATGGCCGCGAGCAGCAGCAGCCAGCCCCAGTTTTGCGACGGGTGGCGCAGAACGTGAACGAAATGCCGCCCATAATAATCGGCGATGATAGCGATCAATGCGTAACGCGCATTTCGGCAAACCGTCACCACCGTGACAAATCTACCGTGCTGTATTTCGACGCAAGCGACTTTCCCGGCCATCAGGCCGGAATTTTAAGTTCGATTCGTCGAATCATATCAAGAGTCAGCAAAGCGTCCGTGACTCGCTGCCTTTCCTGACTCCGATCGGCTGAGCACCCAAGTTCCAGCAAACGCTGCCAGAGGATTATGTTTGCTGTGTCGATCTTGTCAGCCAACTTGCGCTGATCTGTTTCCAGCACCGCCGCTCGATAAGGTTCCTCCCAAGGCTGAGGCATTTCTGCATTCATAAAGGTCCGCCTTTCAGGAATTAAAAAGTCTTCTGCCGATAAGAACACGGCTGAGAACACATTGTTGTCCGCCTGAGAGTAAAGAGTGAGTCAAGGAAGGTGAAGGTTTGTACTCGGAGGATGCGGATGTGGGAGGAAAAGAAAATGGAACCCCAGATATGCTGAGGTTCCACGGCTAAGACTACTTATCGACTAGGCTGATATCGCTCGGCGCTGCGGACGGCTCTCGCGAATCGAGGCAACCCCGCGGCGAATGTTCAGCCAGTTGTTTTCCTGAAAAAGATGGAAGAGATCGTACGTGTAGGGCACCTCGCCGGTGACGATCTCTTCTTTCCCTTGATCGTCAGTAACGGCAAAGGCGACCTGCACCGGTTCGTCCGGCGAATTTTGCTTTGTAAAGTGAACGAGTTTCACGTTGAGGGTTGGTTGCTCTTGGGATTGCATAGGCATACGTTTCCTCCGTTTATGATCTGATTGGTTTTGTATTGGTCGTACTTAGTAAGAAAGATCGAACTCGTCGGTGATGCACACAATTTTGTAAAACTTTGTTATCGCCCCGGATAGTTTTATTACGTAGGGGATTTACCCGAGGGCTCCGGTTAGCCTTCGCCGGCGATTTCACATTTGCAGATTTTTAGCACCATTCGGCTGCCTTTTGGCAACTAAGATAATGGGTTGATTTAGCGATCACAGGAGAGGTGATTCTAATGAACGATTTGATTCGATCGATTTTGAAGACGGCAGTCTATTTCCTTGACCAGACCACTCGCTATACGAGTGATGTGCGCGAGCGCGTATCGGATGGTGTGGATCGCGCTGCCGACCACATGTCGGACCTGCGCGAACGAGCGGAAGATATTTACTCGGGAGAAGATCACACGCTTCGCAACGTGCTCACCTTCGCTGCTGGAGTAGGCGTTGGTCTCGGCGCCGCATTGCTCTTCGCACCAGCCAGTGGCGAAGAATTCCGCGGCCAGATTGGCGATAAAGTGCACGACATCGGCGACCGAATGCGGGAACGTTTCTCAACGCGAAATCCTACCGGCACCGAAGGCTGATGTTTTTTTAGATATTGATCGACGGCCGGCGGGCTGATCTTGCCCTCGGCGGCCAAGCCCGAACCACGTTTCTGAAGCGCGGTTTAAAGCAATAATTAACGAAGACGCTTCACGCCAGAAGGCGCGCGGCGTCTTTGGCATGATAGGTAAGAATAATGCTGGCTCCTGCGCGGCGAATACTCAGCAGAGACTCCATGATGACGCGGTCACGCTCGATCCAGCCATTGCGTGCGGCAGCCTCGATCATGGCGTATTCGCCGGAGACCTGATAGGCAGCCAGCGGCAAGTCGAAGCGATTCCGAGCGGCAGCAATGACATCGAGATAGGGCATGGCGGGTTTAACCATGATCATGTCCGCTCCTTCCTCGACATCGAGTTCGATCTCGCGCATTGCCTCGCGCAGATTGGCGCCATCCATCTGATAGGATCGCCGGTCGCCGAACTGCGGGGCCGAGTCCGCGGCCTCACGGAAGGGACCGTAGAATCCGGAGGCAAATTTTGCCGCATAAGAAAGGATCGAGGTATTGATCAAGCTGGCTTCGTCGAGAGCGCGGCGGATAGCAGCGACACGGCCGTCCATCATGTCGGAGGGCGCAATGATGTCGATACCCGCGCGCGCCAGCGAAACCGAAGTTCGGGCCAGGAGTTCGAGAGAGGCATCGTTATCGATTTCAAACTTTGAGTCAACGGCGCGGCCCGCGATCTCCGCCAGCTCGTCAATAACTTTTTTCTTTTCCGCGCGGCTCCTTACCGCGCGGCTCTCGCCGGTCCTTTCCCGCGTGGTATTCACAGCTTCTCTGACGGCCGCTCCCAGCGACTTCGGCGTTGATGTCCCCTTCACGATCCCGCAATGTCCGTGAGACATGTATTCGCAGAGGCAGACGTCGCCTATCAAAATCAGTTCCGGGATTTCGCGCTTTACGGCGCGGGCAGCCTGTTGCACAATACCGTCATCGGCCCACGCTCCCGTAGCAACTTCATCTTTCTTGTCGGGAAGGCCGAAGAGAATCACCGCGGGCACGCCCAGGGAATGAACTTCCTCCGCTTCTTTTACCGCTTCGTCCACCGATAGATTGAAGACCCCCGGCATCGAACCAACTTCCCGGCGCACTCCCTCGCCTGGGCAAACAAACATTGGGTAGACGAACGCCTCAGGATTGAGGCGAGTTTCGCGCACCAGATTTCGAATTTGCTCGGTTTGCCGGAGTCGCCGAAGGCGGACAGCAGGGAAAGCCATAAAGGCACCAGAGATGATGAGCGCAGAGACGAAAAATAGCCATCGACGCGCGCCGAAGCCAATTCTAGCAGGAACCAGGAGTAATGACCCGGAAGGACTTGCCGCGTCCCGACCCTCCTCATGCCGCGGTCCGGACGATCCAGAAGGACTGCTGAAAGGTTACTGAAGTAATCTCCTGCAACCCGAAAGCGATCTGGGAATTGCCGGTTTAATCCATAAAATGTAACCGGATGAGTCTGTTTGGACGAAATCGCTGGTTCGCACTGGCGGGCGGAGTAACACTTGCCTTCGCGGCAGTGTCTTTGTTAACTCCCCGAGGCTCCGGGCTCACCGCCATCTCCGACATTGGTTATCTTCTTCTCATCCTCACCGCCGGCATCGCAATGCTTTTCAACGCATGGGCGACGCAGACAACGAACCGAAGATTTTGGGCGCTGATGGGATCAGGTTATTTTCTCTGGGCGGCCAATCAGGCCGGATGGGTTTATCACGAGGTTCTCCGCCATGGAGTAATGCCGGACCCATGGTTCATGGACGTGTTTCTATTCCTACATCTGATCCCCATGATTGCCGCGGTAGGGCTACGGGCGCACCGGACGGAAGGCGAGCAAAAGTTTCGCGTGGGTCCACTGGACTTTGTCCTGCTCTTGGTTTGGTGGCTGTTTCTTTATGCCTACGCTCTGTTTCCCTCGCAGTATGTATCGGTGAATGCGTTGGAGTACGAACGAAGCTTCGATGTCCTCTACCTGGTAGAGGGCGGCGTTCTCGTGCTGGTGATGGGAATCGCCGCGCGCGGGGCGACGATCGGATGGAAGATGGTGTACTGCAACCTGATGGTGGCGAACGCCCTCTATGCGATCGGTTCGCAGGCAGCGCACATGGCAACCGGCGCTGGCCGGTATTACACCGGTAGCCTGTACGATGTTCCCCTCATAGGCGCGGCAAGCTGGATGGCCGCGACCGCTCTAAGTGCGAGGAGTTGGCAACTGGATGCGGCACCACCCAAAACCTCTGACAGGTGGGGCGTGATCGCTCTTCGATTGGGGATGCTGGCAATTCTGTCGCTACCGCTGCTTGGACTGTGGGCGTTCCTTTGGGATGACACCCCGGTTATGGCGCGAATGTTTCGTCTGTTCACCGTCCTGGCCGCAATGCTGGTACTCGGCGTATTCGTGTTCATGCGTCAATATCTTCAGGACCAGGCTCTGATCCGCCTCCTGCAAGATTCGCGGCGCAGTTTTGAGAACGAACAGCGATTGCAGAACCATCTTGTTCAGAGAGAGAAGCTTGCCTCCCTCGGCCAGTTGGTCGCGGGCGCCGCGCACGAGATCGACCACCCGTTGACCGCGATCATGGAATATTCGGAAAAGCTTTGGTCGAATCAGCGCCTGACCAGCGAACAGGATTCCTTGGTACGCAAGATCGTTCACCACTCCCAACGCACCCGCGAACTTATATCGAGCCTGCTCAGTTTCGCGCAACAAAGCTCCGGCGAAAAAACCATGGTGGATTTGGCCATCCTGCTCCAGCGCAGCGTCCAGATGCGGGAGCTGCAGCGCCACGATCAGAAGATCCGCATCGAAACTACCCTGGAGCCCAACCTGTCAAAAGTATGGGGTGACGGCCACCAGCTATTCCAGGCGTTCGTTCAGATCGTGGAAAACGCCCTGGACGCGCTAGAAGAGGCCGGTGGGGGACTGCTTCGAGTCACCGCCGCGACTCAGGGAAACGAAGTGGTAGTTCAGTTTTCCGACAACGGCCGCGGCATCAAAGAGCCTCATCGCGTCTTCGATCCTTTCTACACCACCAAACCGGTCGGCAAGGGCACAGGGCTGGGCCTCAGCGCCGTATATGGCGTGGTTCAGGATCATCAGGGGCAAATAACCTGCCAGAACAATCCTGAAGGCGGAGCATTGTTCACACTGCGTCTGCAGGTCGCGAGCAAGAGTGGCCGCCACGCATTAGCCGCAGCCCAAGCATAGGATCGCCGCGTACGCCTACAATCCTCACTCCTGTAACATTATTCCGATGTCGCAACCGCTCATCCACAACTCCGCGCGCGTGCTCGAGTTCGACGCCCTGCGCGGACTGCTTCGGGGATACGCCTCATCTCCTCTCGGACAGTCGAGGATTTCCGAACTTGCGCCTTCTTCTGATTCCGAATGGATTGCCCAGCAACAAGAATTAACCGCGGAAGTACGCGAGTTTCGGCGCGTCGGCGGACGGTTCGAGTTCTCTGGTCTGCTGGATATTACGAAGCTGGTCGAGAAATCTCGCATCTCGGGCGCGACCTTGGAGACCAGTGAAATCCGCGACGTTCTGCTGGTGGTGGATCGCTCCGCCGAGTGGCGCGAGATCGCATTGCAACCTCCCGCGAGCATGCGCACCGAGTGGCGCCGGATACGAACACTTTCCGAAAGTGTGCCGGACTTCACTGAGTTTCTGCGCTTCTTCAAGAATAAGATTCAGCCCGATGGCACGCTGGAAGACCGTGCCTCGCCCGAGCTTTCGCGGATTCGCCGTGAGATTGAAAGGCAGCGGCGCGTGATTCAGGAATCGCTCCGCGGCCACTTACGAAAACTATCGGAAGGCGGTGCGGTGCAGGATGAACTGATAACGATCCGCGGCGAGCGTTTTGTCATCCCGGTCAAGATTGAACAAAGACGGCGGGTACAGGGCGTGGTGCATGGTGCGAGCTCCAGCGGCCAAACTGTGTTCGTCGAGCCGCTGGAAACCATCGATCAAAACAATGAGCTGGTGCGTTTGCTCGATGAAGAAATGGAGGAGATTCATCGCATCCTGCTCGAAATGACGCGCCGCATCGGCGAGCAGGCCGAAGACATTTTGGCCTCGCTAGATGTGCTCGGCGAATTGGAACTGCAATTTGCCAAAGCCCGCTTCGCCGAAGAATACAACTGCGTCGCCGTGCAGTTGAGCTCGGACGCCGATGACCGGCAAGAAACATGTGGGGACAGCCGCCCCCGGCTGTCCATGGCGAGCGAAGCTCGCCTGCTTCTCCACTACGCCCGCCATCCTCTGCTCGAGCGAAATCTAAAACTCAAAGGCGCCACGGTCGTTCCGGTCAGCGTGGAACTCGAAGGCACCCGCCGGCAGCTGGTCATCACCGGCCCCAACACCGGCGGCAAAACTGTGACTCTGAAAACCGTGGGCCTGCTGGCCCTGATGGCGCAGTCCGGGATTCCGGTTCCCGCCGATCGCGCCGAAATGCCGGTGTTCGATTCAGTGTTGGCGGATATCGGCGACTATCAATCGATCGAGCAGAATCTCTCGACTTTCTCCGCGCACGTCACCAACATCGATTTCATTTCTCGCACCGCGACCGCGCAGTCTCTTGTGTTGCTCGACGAATTAGGATCGGCCACTGACCCCGAAGAAGGCGCGGCGCTGGCCGTAGCGATCGCCACGTACTTTGGCCGCATCGGTTGCATGACGGTGATCTCGACGCATCACACGTCATTAAAAGTTTACGGCGCGAATACCGCGGGCGTTATCAACGCGTCGGTGGGCTTTGACGAAGCCACGTTGCAGCCCACGTACGAATTAAAGATCGGCGTACCCGGAGCATCGGCAGGAATCAACATCGCGCAGCGCCTGGGATTGAATTCGGCGATTATCGATGCAGCGCGGGCGCGGCTGGGCACGCAAGCCCGCGATGTCGGCGAATTTCTGGACAGACTTCATGCCGGGTTGCGCGAGATGGAAAGCGAGCGCTTGCAACTGTCCACGCGAGAACGGGAACTTGAGCAAGAAAAGGCGCGCCTGGCAACCGAAGGGAAAAAAGAACAGCAAAGCAAAGTTCGCGAGATGGAGAAAAAGCTGGAGAGCGTGTTGCGCGATTTCGAATACCACGCGCGCGAGGCTGTGAATGCAATCCAGGACAAAGCAGCCGCCCAAAAGGTCGCGAAAGACGCGGAAAGAAAGATCGCTAAACTGCGCCGGGAATTCCGCGAGGAGTTCGATTCTACCGTCGTCGCGCATGCCAGCGGAGCCGACCGCGGCGATCCTCATGCGCAACCACAAGTGGTAAAGCAGGTTGGCGAAGGCGACAGCGTCAAGTTGAAATCCACCGGGCGCTCGGCAACGATCTCTCGCAAACTGGATGAGAACCACTTCGAAGTCCAGATGGGCGCGATGAAGATGAAGATCGCGCGCGACGATATCGCCGAGGTGCTGGTCAAAGCGCACCCGGCGGATTCTCCGGTGAAGGCGGCGCGGGCGCGCGGAATTTCGGTGTCGCTCGACAACGAAGGCGAGAGCGCGGCTTCTGAAATTAACGTGATCGGCTTCAACGTGGACGACGCCACCCGTGAGGTCGAGAAGTTTGTCGACCGCGCATTCCTCGCCGGCCTGCCGCGCGTGCGCGTAGTCCACGGCAGCGGAATGGGCATCCTGCGCAAAGCCCTGCGGCAAGCCTTGCAGCAGCATCCGCATGTGGAGTCCGTAGCCGAGCCTCCTCAGAACGAAGGCGGCGGCGGGGCGACGGTAGTGGAACTGCGGGTATAACTTGCTGTCTTTATCCAAAGAATTGATCGTGCGGTCTAATTTTCCTAGGGCATCAACGGAATAATTCTGTCTTCCACAACTTCTCCACAGAATCCCGCTCCGGTATAGTTTCGATAGTCCTTTTCTGCCTGACAATCCGTACGGAGTGGTGTCTTCCTCTCATGACCGATTCAGCCGGCTTCAAAGAAATCGTCAAGCAGCAGGCGGATATCGTCCGCATCGTCGGCGATTACATCAAGCTGAAGAAGGCCGGGGCGCAGAACTATTCGGGGCTTTGTCCGTTTCATGGGGAGAAGACGCCGTCGTTTTCGGTGCATGCTACACGGCAGTTTTATCACTGCTTCGGCTGCGGC
>JBAUVJ010000483.1:0-1786 GCA_049583165.1 Candidatus Sulfotelmatobacter sp.
GTACAGAGGTGCACCGGATACTCCTGGTCGAAGTGCTCCCTAGAGCGCTTCGCGGCGAGTTAGTTGGGCCCTACGAACTCCAGTGGAATTCATTTACGCCACTCTGGCGTCACCTCCTCCTTTTCGAGCCCGAGCTGAACCCTTCGCCGCTTCTGAATTCGCCCATACTTTTTGCCTTGACCCAGGCGTTTACGAATGCCGGTTTGCTATTCGGTTTCCTATGGGCGACACGCAACGACTCCGCAGAGCCCAAGAAGGCATTGGACTGGGCGGCCCTGGTACCTCTTTCTCTTCTGCTCTCCTCTATGCCAGGCTCTTATCACTATTGTGTGCTGGTGTTTACCGGCGTAGTTGGATTAGATGAACTCTTGAAACTGGAAGACAAGCGCTGGGCACTCGCGTTCATACTCCTGTTTTCGATTGTCTGCGCTCCGGTGCCGGGCCGGATTGGACATTTGCTCCTGCCGCGACTAGTCGGAACCCTTGGTCTCTATGCCTTACTGCTCTGGAGGCTCGCTTCTGGCAAAGGGTTTCGGATTGGAAAGAGATGGCTGGCTGCGGCCGCGTTGGCGGGCGCGGTACTCACGATTTCCAATCTAAGTTCGCTGAAGAACCGAAGCGAAGACTTTCGACGCCGCTTATCGAACATCTCCATTGGCCACAGTGCGAGCAATCCTGTTGCGATAGGAGGCCAGGTCGTTTTCACCAGGATGTTCGACCGGATGTACTCTGCGGTGTCTTGGAAAAATGGTGAAGAGCGAAGCATACCCCTCACTCATGACGTACTCTCAGTTGGGGGGGATGCACGCGACCCGGTCGGGTATTTCGAACAGGTGACCACGGAATCATCCATCCTGCGGCTTTCGCTCGCGTCTTCAAGTCCGATGGTTGAATATGTAGCGCAGGGTGAGCAGCCAAAGCTTTCGTCGGATGGTAGATGGCTGGCTTTCATTCGAGAACAGGACGGGAGAACCTCCGTTTGGCTGTCGGAAGCGCAGTCTCCAACCAAGGCGCAACTGATCATAACTGGCGCGCCGAACATCCTGGATACTAGTGTTACTTCCGAAGGCGACTTGATCGCCGCGGCTGGCCCCTCGAGTGGAGCGCACCTGATTATCGTGAGGCGTACCACTGGGGTCATTGAGCCACTGAGCGGAATTGCAGGACCCGCGAGATACCCGGCGACTTCTCCCGACGGGAAATGGCTCGCTTTCAGCCGTCGACAGTTGGGGTCGTGGCACCTCGTGGTCCGCGAACTGGCAACCGGAGTCGAGCAGCAATTAACCCACGCGGCATGCAACGCGACGCTGCCATCATGGGAGGACAACCACACATTGTTGTACGCAACCGATTGCGGAAGAGGGCTGGGCCTCAGCGCTATCGCACGGGTTGATCTGCGAGATTAAGAGGACGGAAAACTGTGCGCATACAGCCGGGGCCACCACGAATCATAGGCCCTCATCAATCTCGGTTAAGCACCATTTCGATAGCGACCCTGGTCTCTCTATTTAACTTTGGAGTCTGCTATTTTCGTTCGTTTATCTTTCCCAGCGTCCCACTCCTGCCGTGGGGAGATGCGGTGGGCTTTCTGAACAACGGAAATAGAATTGTTGCGGGTCGACTGCCGTACCGCGATTACTTTGCATTTCTTCCGCCCGGGACGGAATTGACCTACGCCCTTTTGATCAGGGAATTCGGCGCGCGCTCCTGGATCCCGAATCTGTTGATTGCTTGTTTGGCAGCTGCAGCCGCGTGGCTCATGACACTCATTGCGGCGCAGCTGATG
>JBAUVJ010000484.1:0-3879 GCA_049583165.1 Candidatus Sulfotelmatobacter sp.
GGCTTATATCCCGCAGTCGCGAACGACACATATCGTGCCAGCGGCTTGATGCCCAGCGTCTTCGCGCGTTCCGCCGACATCACCACCGCAGCCGCAGCGCCGTCCGACATCTGCGAAGAATTTCCCGCCGTCACTGTGCCTTTCACATGAAACGCCGGCTTCAACGAGAGAAGCGCTTCGAGCGACGTATCTGCCCGTGGACCTTCGTCCATTTTGAAAACAATCTCCTGCCGCTTCGGTTTCGATCCGTTTGCGGTGCTAAAGCTTACCGGCACGGCGACAACTTCCTCGTCAAACTTGCCTGCCTGAATTGCGGCCAGCGCTTTCTCATGGCTGCGCAAGGAAAATTCATCTGCCACTTCGCGCGTAATGCCGAAACGCTGTCCGACGCGCTCTGCCGTAAGCCCCATGTTGAGATATGCGTCAGGATAATGATCGACCAGCCAGGGATTGGGCGAAACTTTGTGCCCGCCCATCGGGATCATCGACATGGACTCAGTGCCACCGGCGACAATCGCCTCCGCACCACCGCTCATGATGCGCTCAGCCGCCATCGCAATCGCTTGCAGGCCCGACGAGCAAAATCGATTGATCGTCAGTGCCGAGACTTCGACCGGCAGTCCCGCGCGCAGCGACGCGATGCGGGCCACGTTCATCCCTTGTTCAGCCTCGGGCATCGCGCAACCGAGGATGACATCTTCTATCTCTTTCGCGTCGAGTTGCGGAACCCGCTCCAGCGCCCCCCTGATGGCGATGGCCGCCAGTTCGTCGGGACGAGTAGCCCGAAGCGTACCTTTAAAGGCGCGCCCCACGGGCGTCCGCACGGATGAAACGATTACGACTTCACGCATGAGTATCTACCGGTGTGATTTCAGTTGCCGCGCTGGCCGAAGGCATTCGTTCGCCCTCACGGCGCATGCCCGCAAGATAAAATTCCATTGTATGTTGGATGAGTTTCTTCACTTCGTCCAGCGTTTCTGCTTCCGCCTTGAGTCCAGGAAGGTCAGGAGAGTACGCGCTCCAACCCGCGCCTGACTCTTCATAGATGACAAAATACTTCATTTCGATTCCACCTATGATTATTCTTCAACCTTCCCCGCGGGAAGTCCACTGACCGTCGTTTTCCTAACGGTAACAATCCGGTTTTCTATAGACGATTGCCGATAACTGCTTGTATTCGAAGGGGCCACTATAAGTTTTTAATTAAGACGCTTGATTAGAACGTTCACACCTATTTGCCCGGAGCGTAGAAGTAATAGTCGGCCGTGTAGTTGCTCTTTGTTTCAGCGTCGCGATGCCCGGCGTCGCACCCTTCGGCCGGAGGCTGGCCACCGTGCGTGTGCACGCGCTGAATAGTGGTCACGTTGCTAAGCAATCCGTTCCCGGTATGGCTTACAACGTTCACTAACAGCCACGGAATAGAATCTGCATCGAGCGAGTTGACGTGGGCCACAGCTTTACCCGTGACTTCGCTGCCGTCTTTCAACTTCCACGTCGGCCCGGCGAAATGCGTGCCAATCACTTTATCTTTACGGTCGTGCAATTCGGCGTCAGGTCCCTTGAGTGTCCAACTGTATTTCCCGTCTGCCGCAGCCTGGCAGGTATAGATCTGCGTTCCACTGGCATGCGTGTACACCGCAACTTGCAGCCCCGAAGGCGCCTGGATCGCATCCGGAACGTCGGGAGCGGGTTCACTCTCTGAGGCTGATTGAGCTCGGCCTGGCGTGCATCCCAATATCAGGACAAAGACAAAAAGCCAAGCCGTTACGCAAACCTGCGACAGCCGATTTCTCATGACGATCATTGTAGCCCCGCTCCCGAGAAATTTCGCCGGGCAAAAAAGCGAGGCGCTCTCGCGAGCGCCTTTTGAGTAAAAGCCTCAGATTAGGTTGAGCCTAGGGAAGCAACACGCTATCCACCACGTGGATCACGCCATTCGACTGCATCACATTCGGAATGGTCACCGTCGCGGTGCCGCCTTTTTCGTCCTTCAAGACAATCTTGCCGCCGTCCATCATGGCTGCCAGTTTGCCGCCCTCGACCGTAGTTAGTTCAGCGGTGCCGTGTCCTTCCTTAATCTTCTTCCTGAGATCGTTGGACGTAAACTTCCCCGCCACAACGTGGTAAGTAAGCACTTTTGTCAGTTGATCCTTGTTCTCCGGCTTCAACAAATTATCCACGGCGCCCGCCGGAAGTTTGGCAAAGGCTTCGTTGGTTGGCGCGAAGACGGTGAACGGTCCTGCACCTTCGAGAGTATCCACCAATCCAGCTGCTTTGACCGCCGCGACCAAAGTTGTGTGGTCGTTCGAGTTCATCGCGTTCTGCACGATGTTCTCCTGCGCCGACATATCATGTCCACCGACCATGGGATTTTGCGCGAAGCCGATACTTGCAAACGACGTTGCAAACAGCGCAAGCAGAATTGCAACATTGCGATTCTTCATGTGATTCCTTTCCGTTTTAACTGCCTCACTTGAAGTACGGGTTAAGCGATAAAATCGGATTGAAATATTGCGGAGCTGATACTCAACAGGGAAATGGGAGAAATCTAAGAATTAATTCCTCAGCGTCTTCCCCGTCTTCAGCGTGTACTGAATTCTCTCCTGCGTCCTCTTCTCGCCGCAGAGTGACTTGAATCCCTCACGCTCAAGATCGAGGATGTATTGCTCGCTCACTGGCGTGCCCGGCGTGACATTGCCGCCGCAGAGCACCTCGGCGATCTTTGTGCCCAGTTTCACTTCGTAGTCGGTGACGTAGCCGCCCTGGCGCATCATGTGGATTCCCATCCTTAGTGTGGCCAGAAGATTTTCGCCGGGCGCGGGAATGTCGACGCGCGGAATGGGTGGCTCATATCCAGCGCGGACGAGTTCGAGGGCGCGGGCTTTGGCGTCAGAGAGCACGCGCTCGCGATTCATGGTGATGCGGTCACTATCGCCAAGGAGGCCGAGGGCGCGGGCTTCGTGCGCGGAAGTCGCGACTTTCGCGGTCGCAATAGTCTCAAATGCCCACTTCATGGCTTCTAGCATCTCGATGGAGCCGGCGAGGCCTTCACCGGAAACCTTCCCGCCGCGCGCCGCGCTCGCGCCGTCGACCGCGCGCAGCAACATTTCCTTACAGCCTCCGCCGCCGGGTAGCAGACCTACACCGACCTCGACTAATCCCGCATAAAGTTCGGCATGAGGCTGGCGCGCCGCGGCGTGCAGGGAAATTTCCGTTCCGCCGCCCAGGCACAATCCGAACGGCGCGGATACCACCGGCTTCGGTGAGAACTTGATCGCCTGCGTCATATTCTGAAACTGCCGGATGGCGAGATCCACGTCGTCCCACTCTTCTTCCTGCACGCTCATGAGCAGCAGCATGAGGTTGGCGCCGACGGAAAAATTTGTCGCGTCGTTGGTAATGACAAACGCGTCGAAGTTGTCGCCCGCTCCGCCAGGCTTCAGGGTTTGCAGGATGAAGCCGACTATATCTCCGCCGAGCGAGTTCATCTTGCTGTGGAATTCGATGCAAGCTACGCCATCGCCAAGATCGACCAGCGACGCCCCGGAATTCTTCTTCACCACGCCGTTGGATTTCTTCGCTACCGTGACCGACCACACTCCCGGAGGAACTTGCACCGGCTGCTGACTGCCAGTTGCCAGATCGAAGTAAGTACGCCCCGAGGTGGTTTTCGCATCATCGGTGTACCAGGATTTCTTGCCCGCGCCGAGCAGCTTTTCCACGTTCGCAGCCACCGGTTTGCCTTCCTTCTTCATGCGAGCCACGGTGGACTCGACGCCAACCGCGTCCCAAAGCTCGAATGGTCCCAGTTCCCAGTTGAAGCCGAGGCGCATGGCGCGGTCGATCTCGACGATCGAGTCGGAAATCTCAGGCACGCGG
>JBAUVJ010000485.1:0-11670 GCA_049583165.1 Candidatus Sulfotelmatobacter sp.
AGCCTGGAGCGACTGAATCTTCTGCGCCTGCTGGTTGATGGTGCCAATCAAGTCCGCCTGGGAGGATTGTTTGAGAGGAACCTTGGAATAGGTTTCCTCGACCGGACGCGTGCGAAATAGACAGCCCGAGGTGGGGATGACCGCGAGAAACAATACCAGAAGGCCAAAAGGCGAGCTACGTCTCATGAAGGAATCGGTGATCTCCAGAACATTTGAGTATAGCGCGAGGGAAAGGGTGCAAGAAGTTACGTGGGGCGGGGGTCCTCACCCGGCGGTGGAAGCTTGCAAAATTCGGTTCGAGGAAAAAAATACTTGACAATCAATAACCGGATGGTTATTGTTAATTAATAACTAAGGAGCTATGGGTTTACTATGCAGAGCGCGCCCGACAGCTTGTTCAAATCCCTTGCCGACCCGACCCGGCGGGCGCTGTTCGAGCGCCTAAGCCGTGATGGAGAATTGACCGTGCGGCTGTTGACCGACCACTCCGGTGTCTCGCAGCCTGCGGTTTCGAAACATCTCAGAGTCCTGAAGCACGCGGGGCTGGTGCGGGCTCGACACCGCGGCCGCGAGACCCATTACAGCGCTCAACCGAAAGCGCTGGGGCCGCTGGTGGACTGGATGAGTTACTACAGCCGCTTCTGGCATGACCGGTTTGACCGCCTCGAAGACTTGCTCAAAAGGATGGAGCCATGACTGATAGACCCATGACTATTACGGACGATACACGCACACTTGTGATCGAGAGAGAAATGCCGCATCCGCCGGAAAAAATCTGGCGCGCGCTCACGGAAGGTGCGCTGATTAAAGAATGGCTGATGGAAAACGACTTCCAGCCTGTGGTGAGCCATCGATTCAGTTTTCGCGCCAAACCCGTGGCGAACTGGAACGGCGTCATCGATTCCGAAGTCATGGTGGTTGAACCTAACAAAAGGCTCTCCTATACCTGGGGCACGTTGGGGCTGGGGAGCGTGGTCACGTGGACATTGGTTGCCACCGAACGCGGAACGCTGCTCCGCATGGAACAGTCTGGCTTTGGTCCCGATCAAGACGCCAACTATAAGGGCGCGAAGTACGGCTGGAACAAGTTCATCGGGAACCTGGACCGGGTGGTCGCCGGGCTGCAATAACGCCGGCGCAAAAAGACATTGTATTGGGTAAAAACACGAACGATGTGAAGGAGAGAACGCAATGAAGATCAAATGGAGCACGGTGTACGTGAACGATCAGGGAAAAGCACTGCGGTTCTACACCGACATCCTGGGCTTCCAGAAGAAGGCCGACTTCTCACAGGGCCCATATCGATGGTTGACGGTCGCTTCACCGGAGGATCCGGACGGAGTGGAGCTGATACTGGAGTCCAACAGCAATCCGGCCGGGAAGGCCTACCAGGAGGCGTTGCACGGCCAGCAGATGCGGGCGGCTCAATTCCTGGTGAACGACGTTCAGGCCGAACACGACCGTCTGGCTGCTCGGGGGGTGAAGTTCTCGATGCCGGTCACGAAGGTCACCGGGGCGATTATTGCGGTGCTGGATGACACTTGCGGGAATTTGATTCAGCTCGTGCAGCCGGTCTGGTAAGCGAATGGGACGGTGTCGGTCCCGACACCGAGAGGCCGCTTACAAAGGCGTGAACTACGGCTGGCAGAAGTTTATTGGTGGGCTGGAACGAGTTGCCGTCGGGCCGCAATGACGCGGACATTGAAAAGGAGGCTTGACCATGAGAGCAAGGATCCCCCAACAGCGTACGATTTTTCGTTGGATTCACATTGTCGTTAGCATTCCGATTTACGGTTATATTTACAGTCCGTTTGACAAACTTCCGGGGTATGCGCACCCTACCCGGTTTGTCTTCTTTCCTGTCATGGTCCTGACGGGACTTTGGATGTGGAAAGGCCATGTCGTTCGACGACTTATTTGGAAGAGATCGGCTTAACAAAGACGCTGCAGTGAAAGCCCGGCTATCATAACTGAGCAGGTCTTCAATGAGGAGCGATATGACCAATCTTCGTATTTCCGCTCTTTTTGGGGCAACTCTTATTGTCATCGCTGCTAAGAGTATTTCAGTTGACGCTCAGACCGCTATGGGCGCCAAGCCATCCGTGACGAATCAGTCTGCGACGATAAGCTTGAGCATAGCTGTTCCGATCGAGCACATTCCCGCGGGGCAAAAACCTTGGGTTTCCTTGACTGTTAAGAATCTGAGTGCTGCGAAGAATTTGAGTAATGAGGGGATTGCCTACCCACGGGATCGAGTTTATGTTGAAGGACCTAAGGGTGAACCGCCAACTACGCTACGCCAGCGTCAGCTTACGATGCGTCTCAAACCAGGGGAGCCACAACTTCGAACGGGCGGATTTGAACCGCTCATCGCGCCTGGAGCCTCCTTTACCCGAAAATATGATCTTTCCTCGTTGTATGACTTTAAAGAGCCAGGCGAGTACACCGTCTACATAGAGGTCTTAGATGAGTCAGCGCCCGAGACTAAGAGTGGCGCTGGCTTGTGGGTGCGCTCTCCGGTTGCGACGTTCGAGGTGCAGGCACCGACTCGATAAAAGACTTATTTCGAGAAGATCGGCCTGACACGACACAGTAATAAAGAGGAACCCGATATGAAAGGCGCTAAAACAAAAAAAGAGTTGTCAGCAGGACAAAGCGAAGAATTACTCAAGGCATTGCAGGCTCGCTTTGAGAAAAACAGGAACCGGCATGAAGGTCTCGATTGGGCCAAAGTAAGACCGAAGCTGGAAGCGAGCGCGGAAAAACTGTGGTCAGTCGGCGAGATGGAAAGAACTGGCGGCGAACCGGATGTGGTTGGTCACGATAAAAAGACGGGCGAATACATTTTTTTTGATTGTTCCCCGGAAACTCCGAAAGACCGCAGAAGTTTTTGCTACGACCGTGAAGCGCTGGATTCCAGGAAAAAAGATAAGCCGAAAAATAACGCGATGGACGCGGCGGCGGCCATGGGGATTGAGATTTTGACGGAAGAGCAATATCAGGAGTTACAAAAACTTGGAGAGTTCGATAGCAAGACCTCGAGTTGGTTGAAAACGCCTGCTGAGATGAGAAGGCTTGGCGGTGCGCTGTTTGCCGATCGCCGCTTCGGCCGCGTCTTTATGTATCACAACGGTGCGGAGTCTTATTATGCGGGTCGGGGGTTCCGGGGGGCGGTGAGGGTCTAAGGAAAAATCAACACCCGCGCTGGATACGCCATCGAGCCCACTCTCCGCATAGAACGCGAAGAATGGGGCACCCGCTTTCAGTTCGCGCCAGACACGCTCTTATTCCACTTTCTTCCAGGAATCGTCCGGATGAGGCGAACTCATCTGTTTGGCGTTGGCCGATGTCTGGTCGCCTAAATCCTTTTCGTATGCAGTGCCGTCTGGATTCATGATGTAGGTCATGACGCCCGAGGAGCGATACATGGCGGGATAGGCCACCACCGCGAACCCATCCGAAGCCTTCAGCAAAATTCGATAGTAATATCCGTGAAAAGGTTCCGCACTGGCGCTGTCCGATTCCACTCCGGCATGCGCCAGGTAAGGGCCGATTGGACTCCTGCTCCCGTCATTCGTGCTCTTCCAGTACAGGCCGTCGCGCGAGTCGCTCGCGCTGATAAATTTCGCCGTGTAGGAGTGAGCATTCGCGTGGAATTCCTTCTCTGCATCCACCAGGGACTGGCAAACCTCAAGCGCCTCGACTTCATTTCTGCCGATCCGCCGGTAGCGGATCTCCTGCTTTCCTAAATCCGCGTCGAAGTACCAGGCACCTTTGTATTCGACAATTGGAATCGGAAGCGGCCAGTTTTCCGCGCCTACGTAGAGCGCAACGGTATTATCCGGTTCGCGCATCAAGCGGTGCATTTGCTCATACTTTTGTACGAACTGGGCGCGCTGCTCCCGGCGCTGGTCCGCGTCTTTGTTCCATTCCACAATTTCCTTCGCATCGGGTCCAAGAATCACGAGCAACTGCGCATCGTCATCATGGCGCGCGGCCGCGTATAGCGCTGCGGTTGCATCCGCTGGCTTGGCAAAGCGCTTGCCTTTCGGCTGCTCGGTTGGGGAGGCATTGCTGGCCATCGTCCCTTGCTGTGCCTGCGCCATTATTGGCAGACAGGCAAAAGCCATCGCGATCGCCGCACAGCCGACGGTCCACTTGATTTGCTGCTTCATCATTTCTATTTTTCTTGCTCTACGTGACATGCTGGCACCCTTTCGATTTCTCAGCTGCGTCGCACGCAGTGACTCAAAGTTCCACAAGCCTGGCTAGCGGCGTCCACCACCGCCGCCGTGGAAGCCGCCGCCACCGAATCCTCCGCCATGGAAGCCGCCGCCGAAGCTCCTCTGCCCACGCGCCGAAAATCCTCTCGACATGCCGCCGCGGTTGATTCCGCTGAACGCTCCCGACCGCACTCCCGATCCTTCCCGCGGCGCTGAAAATCCGCGATATGCACCCCGGTCGCCGAATCCTCCGCGAAATCCTCCAGCCCGCCCAAAGTCACCCCGCCCGCCGTAGTACCCTCCGCGATCGAAAAACGCCGGACCCCGCGCGAAATACGGCGAATGGTTAAAGAAAATGCCGTGGTGATACCAATCCACACCCCAAGCACCCCATCCCCATCCAAATCCGAAAAACGGACTGATCGGCCATCCAAGCCCAAAATAAAGGCCCGGCCCACCCCACCAGATCCCGGGCACATCCACCCAGTAGGGCCACGGCGCAATGGGATATCCATAAACCGCCCACGGGTCGTATTCGGGAACGTACACTACATTCGGATCTACCGGATCGATGTCAACTTGGCCGTTGTCATCCTGCACATTGAGCTGCGGCGTAGGCTTAAGATTCCCAGCCTTCTGCGCCTTCTTGCGCATTTCCTGCACGGCCTTCATCACGTCATCGTGCTGGTTGTAGTAAGCGTCGCCGAGTTCGGAAGTCCATCCTAGATTCTTGCTGAGATTGGCCAAAACGGAGGGATATTGCACCAGCGCCTTCACGCTGGGATCCCACTGTTGCTGGTCCACCTGCTTGCCCAGATCGGCCTTACTCAGGTCGGGATGATTGGTCAAGAAATCTTGAGCGTCGGTAATCTGCGTGGGAAAAGTAGCAGCCGACAAAATCTGCGCGACCAGAGCATCGGGATACAGCGCGATGGGCGCTACGATCCGCTCGAGTTGATCACGCGACATCTTGGCGTATGGCGCGGTATCGGTTGGCGCCTGATCCACCGGAGCCTGATCCGGCTGCAACTGATCCGGCTGGGCTTGATCGGAAGGTGGAGGAGGGGCTTGATCCTGCGCGGCTACGCGCCCAACTCCTGGAATGACGACGGCCAAAACCAAAGCCGCTAGAACAATGATGATCGCGCTCTTCGCGTCCTTCTTCTTGGTACGAATAACCCACCTCGCACATTTCGCTTTAATTAGTATGATTCTCTGAAGCCGAAAAAGGGTTCCTCAAAATTATTTGGGCTTTTTGTTCAGTTCTCACCCCACGCTTCGCGCTCTTTTGTTCAGTCGCAAGACAGCTCTTTGCGAAGGGTGGGCGCGGTCCGGCCCTCAGTGCCGACTTTGACTCTGAATCTAATGCTACAGGCAGCATCCTAACCGCCCTTGCAAAGAACGCAAGAGCGGGCCCCACGGCGGGGTGGGGGATGCGAAGTCAACAGACCGGGGCACCCGCCCATCTGTGAGGTACAAATATCCCCACTCAAGCCAAAGAACGGCTTGAGTGGGCCACCTGTCCACCCGTCTATCTCGTCCTGTTTGTCCGTCTGTCTGACGAGCGTCGATCCTAAGAACCTGCTTACTAACGAGCGAGTAGCTCAGACACTGAATCCGCGTTGCTTCGATCATCTACACTGTTTTTATCGTGCGTACGATCTTCTGGCTGATTGTGATTGGCGTGCTGGGCGCGGCGGGGTGGTTTGCCTGGGCGATCCTGATGCCGACGGAGCCTTCGGGGCAGACTTTTGTGATGCTGCGGCAGGGATATTCCACGCGGCACATTGCCGCGGAGTTGAAGGCGAATGGGGTCATTCACAGTGAGAATGCGTTCATCTTGTGGCATTACCTGCACCATCGCCGGTCGCTCAAGGCGGGCGAATATCTGTTCGAAAAGCCGGCGAACATCATCGACGTGCAGAAGCGGTTGAGGCGAGGCGATGTTTACTTCCGGACGGTTGTGGTTCCGGAAGGGTTCACCATGTTTGATATTGCGCGGGCGGTTGAAGCGGCGGGGCTGGGGCGGGCGGAAGATTTTTTGAAAGTCGCGCAAACGGATACTGCGCTGGTTGCCGGCTTCGCGCCGGGCGCACCTTCACTCGAGGGCTATCTCTTCCCTGATACTTACGAGTTCAGCCGCATGATGAGCATGCAGGAGATGGCCGGGGCCATGGTAAAGCAATTCCATCAAGTCGCATCTCAGATCGGATTGATTCAGCCGGCAGGAGAGACCGTTGAGGCATCGAGTGTGCCATCGACTCCGGTTCCGGTTGTGCCGGAGGGTGTAGAGCGCACGGTGATCATGGCATCGATCGTCGAGAAGGAAACATCCGTGGCCGAGGAACGGCCGCTAGTAGCGAGCGTTTATTACAACCGGCTCGAAAAAAATATCGCACTGGATGCGGACCCCAGCATTATTTATGCCGAACTGCTGGCGGGAACTTATAGCGGGGCGCTGCATCACGACGATATGCGCTTCGATTCGCGATACAACACTTATAAGTATCCGGGGCTGCCTCCAGGTCCGATTGCGAACCCGGGGAAAAGCGCACTGGAGGCGGCGATGCATCCGGCGCAGTCTGATTATTATTACTTTGTTGCCGATGCGGCGGGGCACCATCGCTTCGCGCGGACGATTGAAGAGCACAACAAGAATGTAGCTGCGTACCGGCACGCCATGCTGGGCCACTAAGAGTTCCCTCCTACACCTTTGTAGCGCGACCGCTTCCCATAATGGTTAACAGGCTGTCGAAAATTAGAGCGGCTGATGTGACATCCGTCACAGAAGTTTGCCGGGTCGTGCGCCTAGGGTCAAAAGCGAGGCTCAACAAGCCAAGGAGAAGGTGCGATGAGAGCGACGCAGAGTGCGCTGGAGGCCTGGCGCGCAGCTATCGATATTGCGGAGGATGTTTACCGGGTCACAAAGGCATTCCCGGTTAACGAGACAAAGGCGTTGACCATGCCGTTGCGGCGGTCGGCGGTGTCGGTTCTCAGCAGCATTGTGGAAGGCGAAGGGCGAACTTCCAGGAAAGAGCTCTCGCAGTTTCTTTGCCAGTTTCGAGTATTTTTGTTTGAAGTGGAGACCCAGATCAGCCTGGCGCGGCGGCTGGGGTACGTTGATGCGCGAGAGGCGGACTCCATTCTGCTGAAGACGGCCAGTGTTGGCAAGCTTTCTCGGGGAGAGCGCCGGCCGTCTATTCCACAGAGGCTACCGGGGAGATCGGGGTTGAGAGCAGTAGCGGTACGGGCGGGTAGCAGGTAATTGCGCGGGACATTATTCGGGTTCTTCGTGAAGTGAGGGATGGGACCGCGAAGGGGGATTTCCGTCCATCCAGCTTTGGAGGATGAGGACGGCGGCCAAGCGGTCGACGGCTTTGGCGCGCTTTTCGATCGACAAGTCAGTCTCGCGGAGGAGACGGTTGGCTTCGGCGGAAGTCAGGCGCTCGTCCCATAGATGGACGGGCAGGCGGAAGCGCTTGCGCAGGTCCTCGGCGAAGACAAGCATTTTGTCCGATTGCGTGCCTTCGGCGCCGCTCATGCGCAGCGGCAGCCCGATGACGATCTGCCTGACGGCGTAGTCACGGATTATGAGTTCGAGGGCGGCGAGGTCGTGACGCTTGTTGCGGCGCTGGAGGGTTTCGATACCCTGAGCGGTGATGCCGAGCGGGTCGGAGACGGCGATGCCAATGCGCCGGGAGCCGACGTCGAGGCCGAGGGTGCGGCCGGGCGGAGATGGCGATGGCGTATCCGCGCGTCCGTTCATTGATTTTTCTTTCAAGATCTTCCTTCCAAGCGCGGTGCCTCTGCGTGGCAGTGTGGCAGTTTGTTGAGGTTTTGCCAAGCTGGAGAGAAACGGCGGATCGAGCTGCGCTCGATGGACAGCCGGGGGCGGCTGTCCCTACATGTGGATCTTTGGAGCTGGACAGCTGCAGTTCCGAATGGAGAAAATAAAAATCAAACGGTGAACATAGCTTTGGCCTAGTGTCGTCCCTCTGGGACTCGCTCCAAACTTTCTGCTACTACCCGGCACTGACGTGCCGGGCTATCATATGCCGCCCCTATCGGGGCTGGAATTTGCTGATTCCATTCTGCGCCGTGCTCAGCAATCCGGCAACACTCTGACCAGCTCTCGAACTGGCCCACTCAAGCCAAAGGCAGGCTTGAGTGGGCCACCTGTCCCGTTAAGCTAGCGAGAAACTGCAATCGAGCTTTGCTCGATGGACAGCCGGGGGGCGGCTGTCCCTACATGAACCTGGGAACCTTGCTTTTTGTGCCATTTCGGGATAAGATGTTTATAGTAAGGTAACGGATTTTCCTCACTCGACCCTCTTCCTGCCCGGGTGCTTTTTATGAACGGTGATTTGAATTTCCACATCGGCGACAAGGTCGTCTACCCGAACCATGGGGTCGGGGTAATCGAACAAATCAGCAGCCGGTCGGTGGGGAGCACGGTGGAGAAGTTCTATCTCCTCAACATTAAAGCCAGCAGCCTCAAGGTGATGGTGCCGTGCAGCAACGTGGGGAGCGTGGGAATTCGGCGGGTGGTGCGGAACGGCGAGGTGCAGAAGATCCTGGACTTCCTTTCGATTGCCGACGACCTGAGCACCGCTGACTGGAAGGACCGGTTTAAGGAGAATTCCGACCGCATGCGGACCGGGTCTCTGTTTGAGGTTGCCGGGGTGCTGAAGAGCCTGATCGCCCTGCATCAGGCCAAGCCGCTGTCGTTTCGCGAGAAGAAGATGCTGGAACGCGCCCGTTACCTTTTGGTCAGCGAACTGGCCATGTCCCGCAACTGCGAAGAGACCAAGATTGAGGAACTGCTCGCGCTGGCGCTCGCCAAGTGCAAGCTGCGGTTTCCGGAAGCGTCAGAGTTTCAGGCCTGATTCAGACAAGATTTGTCCGAATGCTTACCGACCGCGAGTTGTGACTATCTGCGTTGGCCCCGACGAGTCTATTTGTGCCACTGGACAAAGTAATAACACCGGAAGACAGGCGAATGCGCTTACCATGGTGGGGAGTCCTGTGCGTCATTTTCGGCACAATCCCCTTGGCTCTCCTGTTCGTTTACTTCGGCAGATACGACCTCGCACGTCCGTCTCTTATATCGGCCGCGATGGTTGCTATCGCCATTGCACTGAGATGGAAGCTGAGGCGGCATGTATGGTTTTGGATCACCATGGGCTTTCTCGCAGCGCTTCATCTCCCGCTGATTTTGTTTGTTCCTTGGACCACCAGGTGGATTCCAGCCGTCGTGATCGTGCCCTTCGGCATCGCGGATTTGTACGCAATGCTCTGGATTCTTTCCTTTGTAGGAAAATTCATGGAAGGGCCGAAGAGAGCCGAAAGATGAGCCTACGGTTTTGGTTTGTCTGGCTGATAGCGGCCCTATCTATCGCGAGTGCCAACTACTTAGTAACTCAGCGTTGACAATCGGTTGAGGGCTACGGTATCTTTAAAGCTTTGGGAAGTCTCGCGGTTGCCCGCCTGATGGTCTGGCGTCCTCGCCGGGGAATCAACGAGCGGTCTTCTTTGTAATCTCAATCGCGTTTCGCCATTTTTTTTCATTCTGGGAGAGTTCCGATGTCAACCTATTTCCCCAAAGCGGGGGAAATTGTGCGCAAGTGGTACGTCGTGGATGCGGATGGGCAGACGCTTGGGCGTATGGCCTCGCAGGTAGCGCGCATCCTCATGGGCAAAGAAAATCCGCAGTACACGCCGTTTCTCGATACGGGCGATCATGTGATTGTGATCAACGCCGAGAAGGTGAAGACGACTGGGGTGAAGTCGGAGCAGAAACAGTATCACCATTACACGGGTTACCCGGGTGGTCTGCGCACCGAAGATTACCGCAAGCGTTTGGCGCGCAAGCCGGAAAAGATTATTGAAGATGCGGTGAAGCGCATGTTGCCGAAGAACAAGCTGGCGGATCATATGTTGTCGAAGCTGAATGTGTATAAGGGCGACAAGCATCCGCACGAGGCGCAGAAGCCGCAGGTGTTGCAGTTGGAAGTAAGGGCGTAAAGATAGTTTCGAGTTTCTGGTTTCCAGTAAGAACGGTAACGATCTTTTGAAAGGTGGGCGGCGCCGGGGTTGGCTGAAAGGCTGCGGCTGAGTGCTGACGGCTCAAAATAATGGCTGAGTTGGTGCAATACTACGGAACGGGACGGCGGAAGCGGGCGATTGCACGGGTGTATTTGCGTCCGGGCAGCGGCGAGTTCAAGGTGAACGGGCGCGAGTTTGAGGAGTACTTCGTGACTCCGGCACAGCGCTCGGCGGCGAAGGCGCCGTTGGCTTCGACCGACACTGGGGCGGCGTTCAACATTGTCGCCAGCGTGCTGGGCGGCGGAGTGCGCGGCCAGGCGGATGCGGTGAAGCTGGGCGTGGCGCGGGCGTTGATGCAGTTCAACGCGGAGCTTCGTGGCAAGTTGAAGTCGGAGGGAATGGTGTCCCGGGATTCGCGCGGCAAGGAGCGGAAGAAGTACGGGCAGAAGGGCGCGCGGAAGAGATTCCAGTTCTCGAAGAGATAGTTGCGAGTCGTGAGTTGCGAGAAAAAGCAGGTTCCTCACCCGCGCGTTGCGCGCGTTCGGAATGACAAGGGCTTGGCTGGGTTAGTCGCAACTAGATACTGACAACTGATTTTTAAGGTGTTCAATTCTTCCTGTGCCTCGCGGCGCGGGGACGGGAATGGCAATCGGGAGAAAGTTTCAAGTTTCCGGTTTCTAGTTTCCAGTGGTTCTGGAAACGGGAAACTAGAAACCAGAAACTGATTTTCCGATGCAGACTAAATAAGGAGGTTCATTGGCTACTATTACCATGAAGGAGCTGCTCGAAGCGGGTGTTCACTTCGGGCATCAGACGAAGCGCTGGAATCCCAAGATGAAGGAATACATCTTCGGAGAGCGCAATGGGATCTACATTATCGATTTGCAGAAGACGCTGAAGATGTTCAAAGAGGCGTCGAAATTTGTGCAGGAGCTGGCGGCCGACGGCAAGATTGTGCTGTTCGTGGGAACCAAGCGCCAGGCGCAGGACGCGATCGCCGAAGAGGCGACGAAGTGCGGCGGGTTCTACATCAACCAGCGTTGGCTGGGCGGACTTCTGACCAATTGGGTTACGGTGCAGAAGTCGGTGAAGCGGCTGAAGGAGCTCGACGAGATGGCCACGGATGGCCGCTACGAGCTACTGCCGAAAAAAGAAGTGATCAAGCTGGAGCGCGAACGCAAGCACTTGCAGGCCAATCTGGCGGGCATCAAGAACATGAGCCGGTTGCCGGATGCGGTGTTCGTGATCGACTCGAACAAGGAACAAATCGCAGTTCGAGAAGCCCGTAAGCTGGGTATTCCGGTGGTCGCGGTCGTGGACACGAATTGCGATCCGAGCGAAGTGGATTATGTGATTCCAGGCAACGACGACGCGCTGCGCGCGATCCGGCTCTTCACTTCGA
>JBAUVJ010000486.1:0-3157 GCA_049583165.1 Candidatus Sulfotelmatobacter sp.
ATGTCCGGCCCGACAGCCGAGGGCGGCTGTCGCTACATGAGTCGTACTATTCTCCGGCCGCCTTCGGCCCACGCCGCGGCTTGTCCGCTTCCGCTTCCAGCATCACCGGCGCCGGGCCGGAGATCCCACCATCTTTCCGCACGCGCCAGAAATGCACGATCATCAGCACCGACGCGACAATGGGAATTCCGATGCAATGCCAAATGTAAGAACGCAGTAACGCATTCGCATCCACGATCGACCCGCCCAGCAAACCGAAGCGCACATCGTTATATGGAGTCATGCCCAGCATGGAGCCGAACGGGCCTTCATGCCCCAGCAGCGGCGTAGCCCGCGCCATATTGGTGCCCACAGTCACGGCCCAGAATCCGAGTTGATCGTCGGGGAGAAGATAACCGGTGAAAGAAAGCAACAGAGTAAACACCAACAGCAGCACGCCGATGTTCCAGTTGAATTCGCGGGGCTTTTTGTACGAGCCGGTCAGAAACACGCGGAACATGTGCAGCTCCACGGCAATCACCATCAAGTGAGCCGCCCAGCGGTGCATATTGCGCAGAATCTTTCCGAAAGGCACGTCATGTTCGAGATACAGCACATCGCGAAACGCCTGTACCTTGCTGGGATGGTAGTAGAACATCAGCAGAACGCCGGTATAGGTGAGGATGATGAACAGAAAAAACGTGATCCCGCCCATGCCCCAGGTGTAGCTGTAGCGCACGGAATCGCGGTTGATCTTCGCCGGATGCAAATGCAGGAACACGTTCGAAAGCACGCCCAGTGCGCGATTGCGCGGCGTGTCGTCGTGCTTGTGGCGAAAGATCGAAGTGTAGACCTGAGTCTTCGTGGGATCTTTCAGCCCCTCGATCTGCTCCTTAGCTTTCGCGGGGATGTCGACTTTCATCGCCTGAATGTCGTCTTTGACCCGCTCGACCAGGCCCACTTTGCCGTTCTTGCCGTTATTTTCGTCTGCCATATAGATGAGTCCCACTCTTCGGTGCAGTTGGCTCTCGCGGGCGAGGGCGCCCTCGCCACAATTACACTCCCGTTAGAAATGCTCCCGGATCGTTGAAATGCGATGGCTGCCCCTTCGGCCACTGATACAGGCGCGACGTATCGACAATGATCTGGCCGTCGGGAGCCAGCATCAGGTTGGCGCGGTCCATGGGTCGCGGCGCCGGCCCCTCAAAATTGATCCCCTCGCTGTCATAACCGCTGCCGTGGCACGGACACTTAAACTTATTCTCGGCTGGTTTCCAGTCAGGGGTGCAACCCAGATGAGTGCAGCGCGCGTAGATCACAAACAGACGGTCGGGCGTGCGATCAACCCAAATCCGGTATTTCTGCTGAAACTTGGTGTCGACACCCAGAGTGAACTCCGAGGGATAGCCGATCTTAAAAACTGAATTGGGTTCGAAAAGAGTGCGGGGAAGAAAGAATCGGAAAAATGCCAGGAACCAAGCGGTCAGGAATGCAGTCACGGCGACCCAAACCAGCCTTCGGCGTCTCCGGTCGATATCCGTATTGATGGGGCCAGGAGAGGAAACTCCAGCCGCTGCTGCTGCCTTTGAGGTTCCTACTGCCGGGGTGCCAACGTATTTGGTGGCATCTACCTTCGGCGCAGGCTGCGCTGCGTCTGGATTCGGACTCGGTGGATCGCTGCCCGGAACCGTCATGGGTTCCCTCCTGTTTCTTTATTGACTCAGCTCTTAATCTCCCGCGGCTGCCAGCAACTCTGGCGCCGCTTGCCTCCCCGTATGAAGTGGAGGGTAAGAATGAACGGTTTCGTCGAGCGCTTGCACTACCAACTGGCCCAACGCAGAGATAAATTTTGGAGAATCGTTCAGCCCGGAGCTCATCTCAAAATGAGTAATGCCCAGCCGCCGCGCTTCCTCGCGTCCCTCATGATTGATCTCGCCCAATGTCTCCACGTGGTCGGAAACAAAGGCCACCGGCACAATACAAACTTCCCGCTTTTTTTCTGCTGCCAGCTCGCGCAGTGTCCGGTGCAAGGAAGGTTGCAGCCACTTACTCGCGCCGACTTTGCTCTGGTAGCAGAGCCGGTGGCGATTCGGCCATCCCCCGCTCTCCATCACCAGGCGCACGGTCTCCTCAATGTGGCGCTGGTAGGGATCACCCTTGGCGACGATGGACATGGGGATGCTGTGGGCGCTGAAAACAATTTCCGCGCGGGCCGGGATTTCGAAGCGCGACAGAGCCTCGTCCACTTTTTCCACCAACGCCTCTAAGTACATCGGATGCCGATAGAACGCGCCTACGTTGTGTACCGGCACATGATCGTGGAATTGCCGCTGCCATTCGTTGAGGCTGCTGCCCGTGGTGGTTGAGGAGTACTGGGGATACATCGGCAACAGAACTACCTCGTTGCACTCCGCGGCGCGCAGTTCCGCGATCGCTTCGCTGGTAAACGGATGCCAGTATCGCATGGCCACGAAACAGCGGGCATCGATTCCCTGGCTGATCAATTCCAACTCCAGCGCCCGCGCTTGCCGCTCGGTGAAGCGGCGTATCGGAGAGCCTCCTCCAATGGTCGCGTAATGGTGCTGCACCTTGCGGGCGCGGGTGGTCGAAATCAATTTCGCAAGTGCTTTTCGCCCGAGGCGGGCAAAAGGGAAGTCAATAATATCGGGATCGCAGAAGAGGTTATAAAGGAAAGGTTCTATCGCAGCCAGCGTGTCGGGACCGCCAAGCTGAAAAAGAACTACTCCCACACGCCGTGTTGTGCGCGTCATCCCCTCAGTTTCCCCAGAACCGGCGAATTTACTCCCATCTGCGACCGGAGTCAATGGTGGAATTCAGTTTGCGAAATTTAAGTCAATAAGAAGAAAAGCCGCAAATAAATGGGCGAACGCTGGAATGATCCGGCAGGTCCGCCCATGGTTTTTTGGTGAGTTGAAGTCCGCCTATCAGCCTATGGCAGCCTCAACTCCCCATGCTCCGGAACCACGATCTGCCGCCGTTGACCGTCCCTGAAATAGAGGACACGCAGAAACTTTGGCGCTGACGGATCCGGATCGCCGCCCATGCTGCGATTATCGACGACGACAAATAGCCTGCCGCCCTGCTTCATGCTGCGCAAGAGGTCAGTGACGTTCACGAAATGTCCGTTGCAACCGTAGTAGGCGCGCATGATGTGCAG
>JBAUVJ010000487.1:0-3648 GCA_049583165.1 Candidatus Sulfotelmatobacter sp.
GAGAAATGTTATCCACTTGCGCTGTGCCCAGCATATCCCAGGGAAATCCCGTGACCCGAGTCCGCGCCAGCTCCACCGCGACCCATAGAAACGGCACCGCGACCAGCGCCCGCCGATTGTCGCGTCCCGGCCCCGCAGCCAATCCCAGCAGCAATCCGAAAAGACCGTGATAGAGTCCGAGATAAAGACAGAAGAGGAACAACGCTAGCGCAGCCACCGGCGCACTAAGCCCGCCATGCTCGTGCATGGTGTCATAAATCCAGTAACACGTGCCCGCGTACCACAAAATTCCCGAAGCATAGGCAAGCGCAAAAGCCTGACCGGGGGTCGCAGCCTGGAGATTAACCGAACCGTCGACCTCTAATGCTCCCGCTGGTCGCGCCCGCAGCACAGCCACAATCAGCGGGGCGAACACCACCCACGATAAAACATAAAGTCCAGGTAAAGGAAAAACGAGAACCTGCAACAAAGATGAGAGGATTACCAGCAACCACGCGCTGTAATGAATTTGCCGCACCGGCAAGGATAGCAAAAACAGTTCGCCGTCCTCAGATCCTAGTTCTTAGTAACGCATTCGCCGATCCGGCTACGCACGAACTCGACGATCTCCGCCGTCACGTAAAGCGGAGGCGCTATTCGAAACACAGGCCGTCCCGCCGCCGGCTTCAAAGAAATTCCGTGCCACGCCGCGCTACTATCTGCATGATCGTGAATTATCATTGCACCGGCGCGATCCAGAAATTCCTGTGCCGATTTCTTGAAATCTTCCGTGGCCGGGTCAAGCACCGTTATATATAGATCCGGACGCATAAACTTCAACACGCTGTTCGATTCCAGGATTACATTGCGCGAGTTTTCTATTCGCCGCCGCAATGCCGGCATCGCCTCCGCCAGTCGACCTTGTTCCGTCCGCACCCACAGCGCTCGTACCGCTCCTGAAACCAGAAAGCGTGACGTATCCGATTCGCCGCTCCGATCTTTCTCTTCTGAAATCGCCCAGGTATGATCGGCGGTCGCACAGTCGCAGGGCGCTCCATTCGCCGAACAGACTCCATGCCCGTACTGCGTGATCTTCACCGCTGTCCAATCATATTCACGCAATGCGGAAATCAAGCCAGAGACCACGCTGGTTTTTCCCAGGCTTCGCGAGTGCCCGCCAATCACGACGATTGCCACTCCTACCTCTTTTTCCCCAAGCGCGCCAGCGCAGCCAATTGCTTCAGATACTGCCGCACTGGCTGCGCCGGAGTTCCCCAGAACGCCACACCCTTGCCACGCAAAACTTTATTGGGCAGCACGCCGCCCTGACCGCCCAGCATCACGCCTTCTTCAATGCGCGCATGTTCGCCAATGCCAACCTGCCCGCCGAGCACGACATCGTTCTCAATCACAATACTTCCGGAGAGCCCGGTCTGCGCGGCAATCACCACATTCTCTCCCAGCCGGCAATTGTGGCCGATGTGAACCAGATTATCGATCTTCGTTCCCCGCCCGATCCGGGTCTCGTCCAGCGCTCCACGATCAATCGTGGTGTTGGCGCCAATCTCCACATCGTCTTCAACTACCAGCTTTCCAACCTGCGGAAATTTCTCATAGCGCCCGCTCCTGGCGTCGCGCACATAGCCGAAGCCGTCGCTTCCCAGCACGGCGCCGGCATGGACGATCACGCGATCACCGAGCGTTGTCCCCGAATAGATTGTGACGTTCGGATAAATCTCGCACTCGGTACCAATTTTCACGCCACGGCCAATCACAGACCCCGCACCGATGCGCGTTCCCTCGCCGATCTCCGCGTCTTCGGCGATCACTGCGCGTTCCTCCACTAAAACGCGCGGCCCAAGGCGAACGGACGAGTGCACCACGGCGCTTGCGCGTATATCAGCGTCAAGCGCCTCACGTTTGCCATCCCGAAAAAAGCGCGCCGCACGCGCGAACGCCAGTTTGGGGTGACGACAAATGAGTAACGGTTTTCCGGATGCTTCCGCTGCGAACTCTCCCGCAATCAATGCACCCGCGCCCGACTGCATCGCCCGTGAAAGATACTTTTCATCTTCCACAAACACCAACTCGTGTGCCGACGCGGACACGATACTTGCCACGCCACTCAGCTGTACGCTCCCATCCCCTCGCAGGCGGGCTTCGATGGCTACGGCAATCTCTTGTAGAGTGCGTTTCATCGCTTTCACTCTATAGCACCACAACGGTCCGACGGAAATCAGCCACCTTGGTTGGTGAAAGAATTTCCTGAGGGGATAATCGAGATATGACAACGAGATAACGAAAATCGCGATACGAGAATCCAACAGAAGTCAGGCAAAAAGACGATAATTGGGAATATCTATGACTGTCCGAATCGCGCATCTCAGTCGCCTCTTACTCTGCGCACTCGCGTTCGTCGCCCTTAGCCTGGCTTTCCCGCTTCACGCTCCCGCCCAGCAACTCGCCCGCCGCCTCATCCTCAAAGACGGCTCTTATCAATCGATCACGAAGTATGAGGTGAAAGGGGAGCGCGTGCGCTACTACAGCGCGGAGCGCGAAGATTGGGAGGAACTTCCTTCCTCGCTGGTGGATTGGCCCGCCACCGAAAAATATGAGAAGGATCGTGCGGCCACGCCTGCCATTCCCGATGCCGAGCGGGAAGCTGCGGAAATCAACTTGCCGCAAGTGGCGCCCGGACTGCACCTGCCGGAGCTTTCCGGCATGTTCCTACTGGATAATTTCAAGGGACAGCCGCAACTGGTCGAAGTGCAGCAGACCGAGGGCGATCTCAGCGCTTCCAGAGCCAGCATTCTTCGTGGAGGGCTGAATCCTGCTGCTAATCCGAAGCAAACCGTCGAACTGGACGGCGAGCACGCCACGGTTTACGCGCACGTCGCTGTTCCCTCCATCTATATCAAAATGGAGGATGACGTTTCCGATCAAGGACCGCCGCCCGGCGAAACCGACTCCGCCAAGCCCTCGCTACCCAGCCTCGACGCACCTCGCAAGCCCGAGCAATCTCAACAGCCAGAACAAGGCGCAGTTGATCGATTCCGCATCGTGCACTTGAAAGTAAACAAAGGGAAACGCATCGTCGGCGATCTCAAACACGTCGCCGGCAGCAAGACCAATCAGGAACAAAATTCCGTGAAAACCACAATCGACCACGTGGGTAGCAGTTGGCTGAAACTCACTCCCACCGAAGATCTGCCGCCTGGCGAATACGCGATTGTAGAGACGAAAGGCAACAACAGTATGAATCTCTACATCTGGCCATTTGGAGTCAATCCCAATGCACCCGCTAACAGCAATCCCTGGACGCCAGAAGCAAAATCGCCAGCAGCTCCGAAATGAGGCTCCCGATGGAGCTTTGGATTGTGGAGCGTTCGGAATAGTCAATGAGGGTAATTGCCACTTTGCGTCAACTGACTGGGCCTAAGCCGAATATCAAAATGCCTCTGGTGCGGGATCAGTCTCTAAGGTTGTTGATATCGCGGCTGAAGCGGAATCGGCTTTTGTCTCTTAGAAGATGGGCGTTCCTGCCCAAGCATGCGTGCGCGAATTTCGTCCATCCTCTTCCAGTATTCCTCGATTTCGGACGCGCCGCCCTTTGTAAGTCTGACGGATGTACGCATCTTGCGGTCGACAATCTCCTTTTTGACGATAACT
>JBAUVJ010000488.1:0-10038 GCA_049583165.1 Candidatus Sulfotelmatobacter sp.
GGTTCCTCGACTCCGCAAGATCATTCGCTTCGCGAATGATCTTTTCTCCGCTCGGAATGACAGAAAATTTCTAGGGTGCTTACGGCGCGGCTGAAGCCGGACCCCTTCAAGTCCAAGTCTTGCAGCAGGACCGAAGTCATGTCCTGACACGAATTCCCCCGCGCGTGCAAAGGGCTTGATTTACACATTCCAATGTGTGAAACTCTACACATGGCGACTAATCTGGCTTTGGACGATGGATTGATTGAAGAGGCGCGGCGGGCGGGGAAGCACAAGACCAAGAAAGAAGCGGTGACGGCGGCACTGGGGGAATATATTCAGCGGCGCAGGCAGGTTCGCATTCTGGAGGCGTTTGGGAGTTTCGATTTTGATCCGGACTACGACTACAAGGCGGAACGGCGCGGGCGGAAGAGTGCGCGTGTGGGCGGACATTCGAGTAAGACAAGCTCATGACGGCTCTGGTGGATACGCCGGTGTGGTCGTTGGCGCTGCGGCGCAAGCAGGGGGATTTGAATGCGCGGGAACGAGCTCTGATCCGAGCCTTGGAAGAGTTGGTGCGGGAGGGGCGGGCGCAAATTGTGGGCGCGGTCAGGCAGGAATTGCTTTCGGGAATTCGGGAGGAGGAGCGATTTCGCAGGTTGCGCAACTATCTCAGAGCTTTCGATGAGCCGAACATCGGCGTGCTGGATTATGAGGAAGCGGCGCGTATGCACAATGCGTGCCGTGGGCGAGGGTTCGCGGGGTCGGCCATCGATTTCCTGATCTGTGCGGTCGCGCAACGGCGCGACTGGCATATTTTTACAACTGACCGGGACTTTGAGCGGTATGGGCGGGTGTTGGGGTTTAAGTTGTATGCGGTTGCGTGAGACATGCATCGTCAGCGCGGGCGACGGCTGGCCGAGCTTTGCTCGGCATGACCGGGTCGAAGACCCGGTCCCACATTTCTTGTCAAGAGGGTGGGAGAGGTGGATTTGGGGCATGTTGATGAAAGCAAGAGGGATATATTTTGGCTAATATGTCCCAGCAGGGATATGCAAAAGGCTATAATAGAAATAGAGTGAAATTCTGACGCCCATGAGTTTGTTGGCGTCTTGTACGTTCGGAATTAATCAATCGCGTCCTCACAAGGGGCGCGATTTTGTTTGTGGTGGAGAAAGGGTGGGCGCGATGAGGCGGAAGGCGAATCGGCTGGCTGGCGGGAAGTTGCCGGGGTGCAAGGAGCGGGGAGAGTGGGCGGAGCTTTATTTCATGATGATGGCGGCGGGGCTGGGGATGAAGGTATCGAAGCCGTTTGGGGAGTCGGGGCGATACGACGTGGGAGTGGAAAATAAAAGGGGAGTGCTGCGGGTGCAGGTGAAGTCGACGATCTACAAGCGGCGGGGCGGGGAGTACAGCTTGAATGTGATGGGGCCGCGGCGGGAGAAGTACGAGGCGGGGTCGGTGGACTTTTTTGCGATTTTGCTGATCCCGATTGACGACTGGTACATCATTCCGTTTGAGGTGACGGGGATTACGAATTCGAGTTTGCACTTTACGCCGCGGGCGAAGCGGCAGAAGTATGGGGAGTATCGGGAGGCTTGGGATTTGTTGAAGGAGACGGGGCTGACGATTCAGGCTTGTTGCGATCCGGAGTGGGAGTTCGAAGCAGGTTCCTCGACTTCGCAAGATCATCCGCTTCGCGGGTGATCTTGCTTCGCTCGGAATGACAATGTCGTGGAAGGGAGTTTGTTCGGAGAAGACGAAAACGTTCGTGGAATCCCACTCTAGTCGCAAAGAACGCGACTAGAGTGGGCCACCCGGATTCTAGATGGGGCACCGGAGTTCTAGCGCGGGAGGTTGCTGCTCCAGCTGTCGGCGACCATGAGCCAGACTCCGAGGCGGCGCCAGGCTTTTACGTATTTGCCGCGGTCGGCCTGAATGGTGCCATCGGGCCGGCGGATGGCGACGGTGTAGCGGCCGACCTCCAGGGCCATGTCGGCGGAGTATTCCACGCGGATGGTTTCGAGGCGAAGGTCTTGATATCCGGCGTCGCCGAATTCGTGGAGAAGGCGCTCGACCGCCTTGGGACCGTAGGCGGGATCGTGATGAGGCGCGAGGTAGGCGCCGTCGGGCGCGAAGAGCGCGGCGGCCTGGTCATAGTTGCCGGTGTTGAAGGCGGTCACGAAATCCTGCGAGAGATTGCGGATCAGGGATTGGACATCCAGAGACGGACGAGAGTCCGCCAGAGGATTGGAATAAGAGCGGTACATCTACTACCTCCTGGGGGAAGGCAAAAGAGCGCATCCGCGAGTCGGTGGAAGAACGCTCCTCAGTGCAAAAGCATTCTAGCGCAAACGTCTGTGGAAAGCGCAAAATTTTGCGCTTTTGGATTTTGCTGAGACGGCGGATAGGGTGGATCGGGTAGATCGGGGTGGGAGAGGAAGACAGCATCCAGCGCGCGGAGCTGCGGCATCTGAGTGGGAGCCCGAAATTGGAGGCAAAACAAAGCTTGGGTCAAGGAGAGTTCTATGAGACTTCGAGATATGAGACTTCAAGACGTGAGATTTAAGAGTTTGAGTGCAGGATTGATGGGAGCAGGATTGCTTGGGTTGATGCTGAGCACGAGCGCGACGGTGAGAGCGCAGGACGAAGCGAAACCGCAACAGGAGCAAGCGAAGCCAGATGAAGCGAAGCCGATGCAGGACGAAGCGAAGCCCATGAAGCAGGATGAGGCGAAGCCGGATAAGAACGAGAAGCAACAGGAAAAGCAGGACGAGAAGCAGAACAAAGACATGATGAAGCAGAGCAAGGAGCAGGATCGTCCCATGCAGGCGGGTGGGGATCATGCGACGAAGGCGCAAGGTGGCCAGAGAATTCCGGACGCCAAGTTCAAGTCGAATTTTGGACGCCAGCACACGTTTAAGGTGCGCACGACGGTGGTGCAAGGGCAACCGCGGTTTCAGTACAGCGGATATTGGTTCACGCTGTCGAATCCGTGGCCGGGAGATTGGGCTTACACCGACGATTGCTACATTGACTATATCAATGGTGAGTATGTGCTGATCGACCTGCTGCATCCGGGAGTGGAAATTCCGGTGGTTGTAATCGTGGAATAAGTTTGCTGAGGCGGTGATGCGTGGCCTTCGGAGTGGGAGAAAATTTTCTCGCGAAGAAGGCCTTTTTTGCGGGAGGATCATCTGCGTCTACAATGGAAAAGGAATTCAAATTTTTATTCATGATGAGGAGAACGTGATGGAACGCAAAGCGAGCGCAGTGTGGAAGGGTGGACTGAAGGATGGGAAGGGAACGATTTCGACTCCGGCTGGAGCGCTGAAGGATACGCAGTATTCGTTTACCTCGAGGTTTGAGAACGGGCCGGGGACAAATCCGGAGGAGTTGATTGCGGCGGCTCATGCGGCGTGTTTTTCGATGGCGCTCTCGGCGCAATTGGGCGGCGCGAACTTGACGCCGGAGAGCATCAGCACGAATGTGACGCTGACCATGGAGAAGCAGGATTCGGGCTGGACGATTACAGCGAGCCACCTCGATGTGGTAGGGAAGGTTCCGGGAGCGGACGCGGCGACGTTTCAGAAGTACGCGGAGGCGGCGGAGAAAGGGTGTCCGGTGTCGAAGGTATTGAACGCGAAGATCACGATGACGGCGAACTTGGGGTGAGGTTCGAAGAAAAATCTTTTACCACAGAGGACACAGAGGAAAACACAGGGTACGGCGTCCTCGTCATCGGGTCAGGTTTGACAGGCAGTGACATGCAGGTAAAATAGGGAGCGTTGGTCTTCCTGACACGGCGGCCTTGGGGCCGCCGCTGCATTGCAGGGCGTTGCCTTGTAGATCAAAGATTGCCATCGTGGCGGAATTGGCAGACGCGCATGGTTCAGGTCCATGTACCGGCAACGGTGTGGGGGTTCGAGTCCCTTCGATGGCACCAAAGGAAAAAATCTTTTAGAGTTCTGGCTTGCGGCCATGCGCCGGGTAGTTTGTGTCTTCTCTAGGCGGGCGAAAATCCCTGGAGAGTAAATTTTATGCGCCATCTGGATGCTGCTTTTTCTTTTGTTACGTCGCGCCGACGCTTCCTGCAATCTGTTTCGCTTGCGAGTGCGACTGCGATGTTCTGCGAAGCATCATTTGTCTCGGCTGCAAACGTTGCAGACCCGGCGCTTGACGGGAAACGGATGCGCGAGTTGGCGGCGTGGACGGCGTTGACGCTGGAGACGGCGAATCCGGTGCCCTACGGGGCGGAAATCATACACAGCGAGAGCGGCGAGAGGCTGATGCGGAGCGCGAACGCCGTGGGGGAAGAACATGATCCCAGCGCGCACGCCGAGGTGCGCACGATTCGACTCGCGTGCAAGAGCTTGAACTCGTATTCGCTTAAGGGCTACACGCTCTACACTACGTGCGAGCCCTGTCCGATGTGCATGGCTTGTGCGCTGTGGGCCCGTCTTGACCGCGTGGTGTATGGCGCGACCATCGCCGACGCAGCTCGCTTCGGCCATCAGATTCTGATTCCTGCGGCCGAGGTTGCCAGGCGGACCGACATGAAATGTGTTGTGGATGGACCGGTGAAGCGGGATGTTTGCTTCGCACTGTTCACTGATCCGAAGATGCAGGCGACTTTCAAGAGATGGAATTCCGAGAAACCCTGAGTTGCGCTGCGAAAGCTTAAGAAAAATTAGCAGCCTCCACGCTCTTTCGCGAGCGGTGTGTAGTCCCGTACACTCTCTGCATGAAAAATCTTATGAAGTTGGCTTGCCGTGGCGGGCTTGCGGTGCTGATGTTGTGCGGAGTGGGCTTGGCGCAGAAGCTCGCCATCACGATGGATGATTTGCCGCTGAATGGATCGCTGCCGCCGGGGGTGACGCGGGCGGAAAATACTAAAAATGTTTTGGAGATTTTTAAAAAGCGGCACGTGCCGCCGGTGTATGGATTTATCAATGCGAAGAAACTAGAAGGAAACGAGGATGGCGCCGAGGCGCTGAAGTTGTGGGCGGCGAAGGAGCCGATAGGAAATCATACTTACTCGCACATGGACCTGGAGCAGAACACGGCGGAGGCATTCGAGCGCGAGATTGAAGAGGATGAGCCGGTGCTGGAGTTGTTGAATCTTGGCGCGCCAAAACAGGAGGCCATGAATAACTGGCGCTGGTTGCGATATCCGTATCTGCATGAGGGCGACACGGTGGAGAAGCGGCGCGCGGTGCGGGCTTATCTGAAGACGCGGGGATACCGGATTGCACAGGTGACGCTGGACTGGGAAGACTACTTATGGAACACGGCGTATGCGCGGTGCGCGGCGAAGAACGATACGAAGTCGATTGCATGGTTGCGCTCGAGTTATTTGAGCACGGCGTCGGAATTTCTTGATTTGGGGCGGGAGCAGGCGAAGCTGATTTACGGGCACGAGATCAGTTACGTGTTGCTGATGCACCTGGGAGCGTTCAGCAGCACGATTTTGCCGGATGCGCTGGACCTGCTGAAGAAAAAAGGATTCCAGCTGGTGACGCTGGGAGAAGCGGAGAGCGATGCGGCGTATGACAGCGATCCGGATGTGGGGTTGCACGATGCGGGGACGCTGCTGGACCAGATGATGCAGGTGAAAGGGATCAAGTATCCCGAGCACGCGGAGAAGCCTTACAAGGAAGTTGAAAGCGTTTGCCAGTAAGCGTTTGCCATCACGAATCCTGGGCTCAATAAATTGCGTGGCCGGGATCCAAAAATAACTGGTGGGAGAGTCTTTGGGCTTATTGTCTTTCCTGAGCGCAGACAGTAGGATGGCGTGGTCTTTTTTCTTGGGGAAGGATTCAGGATTGCCGCGACCGGGCGGGGCGGCGATGCTGGATTCAGGCAGCCGAATCGCGATTGAAGCTGTACGCTTGCAATCACTTCATCATCGATGTTCTTCACCGCCGCGCGCACTCGCCGGCAAAACTCAGGAGGAGCAATGTATCAGGAAAATCCCGCTTTCTGCCGCCCAGCCCGCTTCGATCGAATCAGAATGTCACGGCTGAGTTTTTTAGCGCTGAGCTTTATTACTTCGAGCCTTGTTGTACTAACCCTCACCTTGTGCGCAGTTCTGCCGGCCCAGGCGGCCAGCGGACAATTTATTGCGCACAGTACGCCGAGCTACGTAGCGACGGCGAAAAACCTGGGGACGGAAGATCCGGGGAAGACGATCGAAGTGAGCATCTGGCTGAACCCGCATAACCGGGTGGAGATGGATGCGACGGCGCAGGATTTGTACGATCGCACGTCGCCCAACTACCGGCACTGGCTGACCCGGGCGCAGATTGCGGCGCGGTTTGCGCCGACGACGGGAGAAGCGAAGACAGTGCAGGAGTTTTTTGAATCGCACAATCTGAAAGTGGTGAAGGTGGACGGCGACAATTTTTTTGTGAGAGCGCGGGGGACGGTAGGGGATGTGGAGAACGCGTTCCGTGTGCAACTGAACAATTACCAGGTGCGGGACAAGGTTGTGCGGGCGAACGCGAGCGATCCGTATGTGGAAGGCGCCGCCGGTCCGCTGGTGAGGGCGGTTGCGGGACTGGACTCCGGGGAGTATGAGCATCCGGCGATGCAGCGGGGAGCGAAGCTTCCGGCGGGCAAGTCGGGATTTCTGGAAGCGTCGGCAATGGCGGCCACAGCGGCGGATTCGAATTTCTATACTTCGAATTGCTTCGATGGGGTGGTGACGCAAAAGTATTCCACCAACAATGATGGCGAGCTTCCGATCGGGACTTACAAGGGGAATCACATCAACTTGCAGAGCCTGACCAGCGCGGGTTGCGGCTACACGCCAGAGCCGATCCAGACGGCTTACAACCTGACGAAACTGTACGCGGAGGGATTTAACGGGAAGGGACAGACCATCGTCATTATTGACTGGTGCGGGACCCCGACCATCACAGCCGACGCGAACGCGTTTTCGAAGAAGTTTGGATTGCCGCTGCTGAATTCAAAAAACTTCAGCATCATCTATACGCCGACGCCGAGCTTGTGCGAGGCTCCCGATGATTCAGAGATCAACATCGATGTGGAATGGTCGCACGCCATCGCGCCTGGTGCCAACATCGATCTGGTTGTTCCGCCCTCGGCCGATTTCCAGGATGTGGATGAGGCTGAGTTTTATGCGGTGAACTACGGGCTCGGGAACACGATTTCGGGGAGCTATGATGCGGTTGAATCTCAAGTTCCAGCGTCGGTGTTGGATACGGAAAACCTGATTTCCGAGACAGCCGCGATTTTGGGGATATCCACCAATTTTTCTTCGGGAGATGATGGAGACAATACGATTTTCGGAATTCCGGCGGCGGTGAATGCTCCGGCGGATTCGCCGTGGGCGACCGCGGTGGGTGGAGTGACTCTGGCGTTGAAGGCGAATAACTCGATCGAGTGGCAGGCGGGGTGGGGGAATAATCAGGTTGAGTTGGCGAGTGATGGATTCATCGCCGACCCGCCTGAGGGTTTCGGATTCTACGCCGGAGCGGGTGGAGGGCCGAGCAACTGCGCGATCCAAAACATTGTGGATGACAATGTGGTCTGCGTGGCTGGTTTTCCGAAACCGGCATTCCAGAAAAGTCTGCCGGGAAAATACCGGCAGGTTCCGGATATTGCCTGGGTCGCGGACCCGTTCACCGGAGTGGTGATTGCGATCAGCGTTCCGGGGCAGGTTCCGGAGGAAGTTTGGCAGGTGTGGGGAGGCACGAGCGTGGCTTGCCCAATGTTCTCCGGGCTGTGGGCCATTGCCAATCAGGAGGCGGGAGAGCCGCTCGGCCAGGCCGCACAATATATATATTCATTGCCGGCGGGAGCGGTCACCGACGTGGTACCGGTTGGCAGCGCGACTAATGTGACGGCTTCGATTGTGGAACCGACGAAGACGAACAAATATACGGCGAGCCAGGTATTGGGCGGAGTGACGCCGGCGGAATTTGTTAGCGCAATATGGGACTATCCTTTTGTCGAGGATACCGCGCTGGTGCTTTCGTTTGGGACCGATTGCTCGACGCTTCCCGCGAGTGAACCTGATGGAACCACATGTAACAGTTCGAGTGCGCTGCACACGAAAGTGGGTTGGGACAACGTAACCGGAGTGGGAACGCCGAACGGGAAAGCGTTCGCGGATGCGTTTAAACCGGCGAGTGCTGCGGCGAAATAAGGATGGCGGATTGGGTTGTGGCCTCCGCTGCCCGCGAGGGTGGTGGAGGCTTTGTTTTTTAGGTCGTGACCAGGGAACGAGTTCGGTCTTCTATAATTGCAGGACTGCTTGCGGTCGTGAAGTGCAGACTGGCTTGCGGGAACGGGCATGGATGGCTGGCATGGGTACATTTCTCGATCAGATCGTGGCCAAGACGCGGCGGAAAGTGGACGAGGCGAAGGGCGGCGCCGATCTGCGGGAGTTGGAGGGACGGGCGGAACGGCATGTGCCGCGCGGGTTTCGGCGGGCGCTCGAAGAAAAAAGCAAAAATGGCGTGGCGGTGATTGCGGAGCTGAAGAAGGCATCGCCGTCGAAGGGATTGATCCGGGCGGAGTTTTGCGTGGAGGAGTTGGCGCGGGAATTGGAAGCCGCAGGAGCGGCGGCGCTTTCGGTGCTGACGGATGAAGAGTTTTTTCAGGGGTCGTTGGAGAATTTGCGGTTGGCGTCGGCGGCGGTGAAGGTCCCGTGTCTGCGCAAGGATTTTATTGTGGATGAATTTCAATTGCTGGAGGCGCGGGCGAATTCCGCGGATGCGGTGCTGCTGATTGTGGCGGCATTGTCGCGGGAAGAACTGACGAAACTGGCGCGGGGGGCGCGGGCGCGCGGGTTGGATGTTTTATGTGAGGTGCATGATGAAAAAGAGTTGCAGCCGGCTCTGGATGCGGGGTGCGATCTGATCGGAGTGAACGCACGCGATCTGCGGACGTTGAAGGTGGATGCGGAGACGCTGTTTCGGTTGGCGGAGCGGATTCCTAAGAATGTGGTGCGGGTGGCGGAGAGTGGGATCGGGTTGGGAGAGGATATTGCGCGGCTGCGGGCGGCGGGTTATCAGGCGTTTTTAATTGGGGAGTCGTTGATGCGGGCGGATTCACCTGGGGAGGGTTTGCGGGGGTTGGTGGCTGGGTGCGGAGTTGCGAGTATCTAGTGCCTAGTAACTAGTGCCTAGCTGCGAGTGACGAGATTCCCATGTCTCGCAAAAGAGGCGAGACATGGGGCACCCGGTTTTTACCTATAGCTGACAATTGGAAATATGACTTGGGTGAAGATTTGTGGGACGACGAATCTGGAGGATGCGCTGACTGCGGTTGAGGCCGGGGCGGATGCGGTGGGGTTTGTGTTTTATGAGAAGAGTCCGCGGAATATTTCGGTTGAGGCGGTTCGGGAGATTGTGGGGAAGTTGCCGGAGGGAGTGGAGAAGATCGGAGTTTTTGTTAACGACGGTGAGCTTGAACCGAATGATGTTCTTCTGCAAGCCGGATTGACTGGAACTCAGACTTATATGGTGGGACAAGACAATGCGCGGCGCGGAGGGGGCAAGGAGATTGGAGTTTCATGCCTCCCTAAGCATCCGAGATTCCTGATGGCGGTGCCCATGAATTTGGTCGGCGAAGATGCAGAGCAGATCCAACATTTTGCGTCCGATTTTGCCAGGTGGGGCAAGAATCTGCCGGAGGAGGGTGCTTCGTTGTTAGAGAGGTTGCGGGACATGTTTGGATACGTGCTCGACTCGGGCGATCTGCGTCAGCCGGGTGGAACGGGTAAGACTTTTGACTGGGAGAAGGCTGTGCCTATTGCTGAAGGAATGCGGCAGGGGGGTGTGAAGTTGGTTGTCGCGGGCGGGTTGACACCAGAGAATGTTGGCGAGGCGATGAAGGTTTTGAGCCCTTGGGGAGTGGATGTGGTTTCTGGTGTTGAGGCGCGGCCGGGGAAGAAAGACCCGGAGAAGGTGCGGGCGTTTGTGCGCGCGGTTAGGGAGATGGACGGGAAGACTGGTTAGATATGGCTACGAGTCCGAGAGCTGCGAAAGTCAAAATCCCCACCCTAGCCGCAAAGAACGCGGCTAGGAT
>JBAUVJ010000489.1:0-22048 GCA_049583165.1 Candidatus Sulfotelmatobacter sp.
CGCTCCCATAACAGTGATGAACTTCTTATCGATCACTCTAATTTTCTGCGAAGTGGGGGCGTCGGGAAGCGAAGTCACCGGAGTAGAGGCTGGGGTAAATCCTGCGATTGAGCTGCTTTCGACTCGCATATCGCTGGGAGGTTCGCTGGGCAGATGTTCCTGGGCTGCGGCGGGAGCTGCGATCAGCAACATTAGAAAGAGGGCGCGGGCAGTCGACAAAATGTTTTCTCCTTGGGCTGTCATCTGGTTTTTTCATCGCGATGCCTAATTGCCAAGGGGGTTGGGCGGCCGATTGCCGGTGGTGGGCAGGCGGTTCGAGATGCACTCTCTAGGGACTGTGCAAGCTCCGCGCCAATTGAGGAGGACTGCTTTTTCTAGAAGATAGAAATGCTTTCTCGAATCGGGATACGCAAACGGCGCTTTATTAGCAAACGCTTTGACACCTTGGTCTCTTATTTTTCCCAGCCATTGCGGCCGATCATCGAACTTGTTCGAGAAAGCAGGGAGAGCATAGAATCGGTTTCCGTCTGTACAAGATCGCACTCCGGAGATCGCACAATGCGTTGTGCCCGTCAGCTTATTCTTATGAGTTTGTTTGTGATTGGGGCCGCAAGCGGCGGCTTTTCCCAGACCGCTTCGTCCAACAAGCCAGCTCCTGGCTTCAATATCGACAACATCGATAAAACGATCGACCCCTGTGTGGATTTCTATCAGTACGCTTGCGGCAACTGGATCAAGAATACGGAAATCCCGGCCGACCAAGCGCAGTGGGGGAGCTTTGTGGAACTCCACGAGCGCAATCTTGATGTGGAGCACGAGATTTTAGAAAAGGCCGCGGCTGGCGGGGCGAGCCGCAACGCCATCGACCAGAAGATCGGCGATCTTTATGGCTCATGCATGGATGAGAAGACTGTAAACGCAAAGGGCGTGGCGCCGGTCAAACCGGAACTGGACCGCATTGCGGCGGTAAAAGATAAAGGCGCTCTTATTGACGAGATCGCGCACGTGCACCTGACCGGGCCAAGTCCACTTTTCAATTTTTACTCGGCACCCGATCTGCATAACGCCGATCAAGTTGTCGCCTATATCGATCAGGGCGGGCTGACGCTGCCGGATCGCGACTACTACATCAAGGACGATCCCGACAAAGTGGAGAAGCGGCAATTTCTGGTTGACTATGCCACGCGGCTGTTCACGCTGGTGGGCCAAACTCCGGAGCAGGCCGCCGGTTCGGCGCAAACTGTTCTGGTAATCGAGACCATGCTGGCGGTTGACTCCATGGACCGCACCAAGCGCCGGGATCCGAAGAATCGCGATCACAAGATGACGCGTGACGAAGCGGCAGCGCTGGGCCCCAATTTCTATCTCGATCGTTACTTCGCAGCGGTGGGTGCACCGAATTTCACTCAATTGAATGTTACGAATCCTGAGTTCTTCAAGCTGGTAAACGGAGTGCTGGAGGTTGAGCCGCTTGAGGCTCTGAAAACTTACGTGAGCTGGCATGTGCTCAGCGCAGCGGCGCCGTGGCTTTCCCAACCATTTGTGGAGGCCGACTTTGAACTTCAGCAGAAACTTACAGGCCAGGAAGAAATTCAGGCGCGCTGGAAGCGTTGCGCCAACCTCGCCGATCACGAACTTGGCGAGGCATTGGGGCAGAGATATGTCGATCTAACTTTCGGTTCTGAAGGCAAGCAGCGCATGCTCAAAATGGTGGACGCGCTGGAAAAATCTTTGAACGAAGACATACGGGATTTGTCCTGGATGAGCGACGAAACCAAGAAGCAGGCGAAGGTGAAGCTGGAGGCTATTCGCAACAAGATCGGCTATCCCGATGTGTACCGCGACTACAGCTCGGTGGTTATTAAGCCGGGCGACCTGGTCGGCAACATCGCTCGTGCTGACGAGTTCGAATCGAAGCGCCAGATCGCAAAGATTGACAAGCCTCTCGATCGCAAAGAGTGGGGCATGACTCCGCCGACGGTGAATGCCTACTATAGCGGGTCGTTCAACGAGATCGTGTTTCCCGCGGGCATATTGCAGCCGCCGTTCTTCGATAAGAGCATGGACGATGCGGTGAACTTTGGCGGCATCGGCCTGGTGATTGGCCACGAACTTACCCATGGCTTCGACGACCAGGGGCGCAAGTTCGATCCGCAGGGCAATCTGCATGACTGGTGGACGGCGCAGGATGGCAAGGAGTTCGAGAAACGAGTCAGTTGCGTAGCCGATGAATATTCAAATTTTGTGGCGGTTGATGACGTGAAGTTGAATGGAAGCCTCACGCTGGGCGAAAATACCGCGGACAACGGCGGTGCGCGCATCGCCTTGATGGCGCTTGAACGCATGATTGCCGAAGACAAATCTGGAAAAGAAGGCGAGAAGATCGACGGCTATACGCCCGAGCAGCGCTTTTTCCTGGGATTCGCCCGGGTTTGGTGTGAGAAGCACCGGCCTGAGATTGCGCGTACCCGGGCGCTCACCGATCCGCATTCGCCGGGCAAGTATCGAGTGGATGGCGTGGTGCAGAACATGCCGGAGTTCCGGAAGGCATGGGGATGCAAGGCGGGACAGCCCATGGTTGCGGAGAATGCGTGCCATGTTTGGTAGCTTGCTTCTACTGGACCACAATTTACAAGAAAGAAAGGCCCTGAATTCAGGGCCTTTCTTAATTTTTGGCGCTTGTTTTTCGTTCAGCTTTTACACTGTCGATTTAGTAGTTAGCTGCCTGAATGATCAGATGATCGACGATGCGATGAGCTTCGTCGATGTGATGGATAGCGCGATCGCGCAGACCGCGCACGGCGGGATCATCTTCCTCACGCGCGATGTCATTATGCGCCTTGTCCAGCAATTCCATGGCGCGATGATAACGGCCGGCGCGATCCATTCGACTATCAACTGGAGGATGATCGTTCAGATTCTTTCCATCCCAGATGGAGGCACGCTTGATTTCCGCAATAGCCTTGTCAATCTCTTCGATGGCGTGCTCTTCTTCCTTGTCCATGTGATGATTCGGAGCCAGGTTCTCCAGATGGGCGCGCGCATGGCGGAGATCAGTGAGCGCGTGCAGGTACGCGGGATGCCTTCCCGGTTCGTCAGCAAAGCTCATGGCAGCAGATAGAGCAACAAGAAACACGAGTAGGGTGCAATGACGTGCAGTTTTCATGGTCTCCTCGAGGGCCTTTCGGCAGAATGAATTCCCAGGTGGCGAAACAGGATTTACAGGACTAGACTCGCTAAATTCTATCGACTGTTCAAGGCAGGTGGAAGTTACCGCGGTACAGCGGCGGGAGGACAATGCAGTTCGTATGCCGAAGTTATCTGCCGACGGTTTAGCGGCGAGTAAGTTTGATAAAGGAAGCGTGCCAAATGCGCGATTAGTGCGTCGCTAAGAACGCAACGCGACGCGCGGCCCCCCAGATCCTTCACCGCGCAAAGAACGCTTGTTCAGGATGATAAGCCAAAACTGACTCACTACCGGCCGGCTAGTGCTTTTCGGGTAGCCTGAAGCCCTTGCGGCGTTGTTCGCTATAGCGGAGCAGGGCGTTGAGGATGATGGGATAGGCTTCGCCCGCGGGGCGTATGTCGTCCACTTCGACGGCCTTTCCCTCGAGCTGTTTGTAATCCTGGAAGAAGCGCCGCAGCATGATCATGCGATGGGGCGGCATCTCGGCCGCTTCGCGGTAGGAATTGAACTCGGGATCTTCGGTAGCGACGGCGATGATCTTATGATCCTGCTTGCCAGCGTCGATCATGGTCATCAGGCCAATGGCGCGGGCATGGATGATGGTGAGCGGCACCACCGGTTCCTGGCAGAGCACGAGGACGTCGAGCGGATCATCATCTTCGGCGAAAGTCTGGGGAATGAAACCATAGTTCGCGGGATAGTAAACCGCGGAGTAGAGGATGCGATCGAGCTTGATGAGGCCGCTGGCTTTGTCGAGTTCGTACTTCACGCTCGATCCGAAGGGGATCTCGATCACGCAATCGAATTCCTGCGGGAGTTTGTCGCCGGGAGTTACGTCGTGCCAGGGATGGATCATAGATTCGTGTCCGGGTTCGCCTTGTATTCATTCTAGCGGACGCTGCCAGATTCAGTTGTGAGACTTTCGAGTCTTGCGGCGGCGGCCGGTCGTTGCCGCTTCCGGAGGCTGTGGGTGGCCCTCCCGCAACTTTCTCAGGGCTATAATTTCTGTATCATGCAGGCTTTTCTTCGCAACCTCCGTTTCGGCGCACGGCTTCTGAGCAAGAGTCCTGGGTTTGTCGTTGCGACGATCCTGACTCTGGCTTTGGGAATTGGCGCGAACACTGCCATCTTTACCGTGACCAGCGCGCTGCTGCTGCGACCGTTTCCCTATCTTGAGCCGCAGCAACTTGTGAGTGTAACGTCGAGAGATCAGACCTCGGATCGCGAAGGAACGCTGCTGCGTTATGAGTTGGTGCGCGATCTGAACCAGTCGTTTCAATCGATCGCGGTATGGGCGAATGACAATCTGAATCTTACCGGTAACGGCGAGCCGCTCCAGATTCCCGTGGCGCGTGTTTCGCCGAGCTTTTTCTCCGCGCTTGGAGTTAGGCCGGAGCTGGGGCGGATGTTTACGGATGAGGAAGGCCGTCCGGAAGGCAAGCCGGTGGTCATGCTCAGCGACGCGATGTGGCGTAGCCGGTTCCGCGGTGATCGCAACATTATTGGCCAGACAGTGACTCTCGACAACGCGCCGCAGACCGTCATCGGCGTTCTTCCCTCCAATATTCAGTTCCCGTTTGTTGGCTCGGCCGACATCTGGACACCGCGCTACTTTGAATATTCGCTGATGACTCCGCAGCGGTTGCGCTTGGGCGTCGGTTATCTCAATATGGTGGCGCGGCTTCGGCCGGGAACGACGTTGGCGCGGGCTAATGGAGAGCTCGCTGTGCTCAACCAGCACTATCGAGAGCAGAACCCGACGGCACCTGACGCCGATCCTTCGGTGTTCATGATGGCTGAACCGCTGCGCGAGTTGGTTGTGGGTGATGTGCGCGGCAAGGTTTTAATGTTGTCTGCCGCAGTGGCGGTGGTGCTGCTCATCGCTTGTGCGAATGTGGCCAGCCTGTTGCTTTCGCGCGCTCTCGCCCGCAAGAAAGAAATTGCGGTGCGCACGGCGCTCGGAGCAAGCCGCAGCATCCTAGTTCAGCAACTTCTGACCGAGAGCATGATGCTGGCGCTGGTTGCTGGTGTGCTGGGCATTGGGTTGAGCTGGGCCGCAACCCGGGCGCTGGTCGCGTGGGGAGGAAGCCAGCTTCCTCAAGGGGTTCCGATTGGCCTCGATCTGCGCGTGTTGCTTTTCACGCTAGTTATTTCGCTCTTTGCCGGAATCTTGTTTGGGACCGTCCCCGCGCTCCAGTTGGCTCGGGTCGATGCGAACACTTCGCTGCGCGATGAAGGGCGGGGCATCTCGACCGGCCACGCCCGGGCACAGATGAAGAATTTGCTGGTGATAAGCCAGGTGGCGCTTTCACTGCTGCTGTTTATTGGCGCGGGACTGCTGCTGCGCAGCTTCATGCAGTTGCTGCGTGTCGATCCCGGCTTTGACGCGCAGAACGTGCTTACCATGAACATCTCGCTGCCAACCGGGAAATACACGAAACCGCAGCAGCAGATCGCATTCTTTGACGAAATATTGAGGCGCGTCTCAACGCTGCCCGGTGTGCGTGGCGCGGCAACATCGGCGGCGTTGCCGCTGAGTTTTATTCGTCTTACTCCGGTGTTGGCAGAGGGACAGCCGGACGTACCTCTGCCCAAACGTCCGTTCATCGATATTGAAGCTATTAGCCCGCAGTGGTTCCGGACCATGCGCGTTCCTTTGCGCGGCGGCCGCGACTTCACTACCGCCGATAGTGCGCTGGCGCCCAAGGTTGTGATTGTGAATGAAAGCTTCGCGCGTCATTTTTGGCCCAACCAGAACCCAGTGGGCAAGCACATCGTCGTAGGTCGCTGGCCGGATCCAGCGGAGGTGGTCGGGGTGGCCGCCGACATCAAGAACAAGGGCCTTGAGCAGGATACGCAGGCGCAACTTTATCTTTCTTTTCCGCAGTTGCCCTGGGGCAATATGAATCTGCTGGTTCGAACTGCCGTTCCGCCGCAGAGCATAGCTTCGGCGGTACGCGGTCAGATCGCAATGGTCGATCCTGAGCAGCCGGTAAACAGGATTCAAACTGTCGACGAACTCATGGACAGTTCGCGGGCGCAGCCGCGTTTCACGATGTTGCTGGTCGGTATTTTTTCCGCCACGGCGCTGGTACTTGCGGTGCTCGGGATTTATGGCGTGCTGTCTTATTCGGTGGCGCAAAGGCGTCACGAGTTCGGTATCCGCCTGGCGTTGGGGGCGGAACGTGCGGACATCCTGCGACTGGTGGTGCGCCAGGGATTCATGCTGACGGCAGTGGGCATAGCCATTGGTCTGATTGTCGCGCTTTTGCTGACCAAGCTGATGTCGAGCATGCTCTATAAAGTGAGTGTGCGCGATTTGGCAACATTTGCTTTCACACCGCTGGCATTTTTCGGTATTGCTCTTCTTGCCAGTTACCTGCCGGCGCGGCGGGCGACGAAAGTGGATCCAATAGAAGCGTTGAAGTAGGCGTCTACCTCTTCAGGATTCAATCGCAGGAATAGTGCTCCGGCCATCTAAAAGCACATGAGCCCGCATCCATGGCTCCAGACACCTTGGTTACGGTGTCTAACACCATTGCGGGCCAATCGTCGCGCATGAACGCGGATCGCGCACGTTCCACCTGGGATGAGCGGCCCCCAGCTCAACGGAGGAGCCATGCGCTTTCTGAAAGTCGCAGTGTTGTGTCTTTTGCTCGCCTCACTTTCATCGGGCCAGTCTTCATTTGGCCAATCCTCAAGTTCTTCCGCAACTGCTGATTCGGCATCACGTCTGCCCGTCACCCGGGTTGTGCTCTACAAAAATGGTGTCGGCTATTTTGAACATGCGGGCCGGGTTCGCGACAGCCAGGACGTCAACGTGGATTTCACCACCGCGCAATTGAATGATGTGTTGAAGTCGCTGACCGTGCTCGATCTCGGCAAAGGACGCATTACTGGAGTCAGCTATAACTCCAACGCACCACTGGAGTGGCGCCTGGGTTCTCTGCATTTGCCCGTGGGCCAGAACCCCACCACGGCTCAGTTTCTCGACGCGTTGCGCGGCGCGCGCCTGGAAGTACACAGCGGCTCGGAGAGCGCCTCGGGACGCCTGCTCAGCATCGACGAGCGCGAGATTCCCATCAAGGACGATCAAAAAATTACGGTCGATCAGATTTCTCTCATCAGCGATGGCGGAGAAGTCCGCGTGTTCGATCTGACCCCCTCCACCACTGTGCGTGTGGCTGAAAAAGAAGTGAACGAAGAAGTGGGCAAGTACTTAGGCCTGGTTGCCTCCAGCCGCGATCAGGACTTGCGCCGCATGACTATCTCCACCGCGGGCGAGGGCGAGCGCAACCTGCTGGTCAGCTACATCAGCGAAGTGCCGGTGTGGAAGAGCACGTACCGGATTGTGATTCCGAATGAGGGCAAGCCGCTGTTGCAGGGCTGGGCCATTGTGGATAACACAGTCGGAGAAGACTGGAAGAACGTGGAGTTATCGCTGGTGGCGGGAGCGCCGCAATCGTTTGTGCAGGAGCTTTCGCAGCCGTACTATACGCGGCGCCCTGTGGTGGCATTGCCGGAAAATGCCATGATCACGCCGCAGACGCATGAGGCCACGATGGAGGAAGCGAGCGCGACGGCTCCGCAGGCAGCGCAGGTGGTCAATGGCGTCCTGGGCGGAACTGCCGGTGGCATCATCGGCGGAATCCCCGGCAATGCGCCAAAAGAGCGGATGGGGGCGGGAGTTGGTTCGGGCAGCGGCGGCGGGGTTGGACCTGGAATGTACAAAGCCTGGGCCGGTCGTAATGTCGTCGAGGCAACAGCCGTGGCGGATTCTCTCGAGGCCTCAACCACGACTGCACAAACCCGCGACCTCGGCGATCTCTTCGAATACAAGCTTCAGGACCGCGTCACCATCCGCAAGAACCAGTCAGCGTTGGTGCCGATTCTGCAAGCGCGCATCGATGCGGAGAAAGTCTCCGTCTGGAATCCCTCACAAACCGCAGTCCTGCGGGCTCTCTGGGTCGACAATACCAGCGATCTGACGCTCGATGGTGGCAGCTTCAATGTGCTCGAGGGAGGCGCCTTTGCCGGCGAAGGCTTGATGGATGCGATCAAGCCGGGCGAGAAGCGGTTGCTTTCTTATGCGGCCGACCTGGGAGTTCTGGTCGATGGCAAGCAGAAAGTCGAGAACCAGCGTGTCACCAAAGTGAGCATCGCCCACGGCACGATGTTGCAGTCCACTCAGGAGCGCCAGGAAAATACCTACACCATCCGCAACCGGGACACTTCAGCACGTACGATCGTGATTGAACACCCGGCGCGACCCGGCTGGAAGCTCACCGACGATGCGAAACCTGCCGAGAGTTCCACGTCGTTTCACCGCTTCCGCCTCACCGTGGAGCCGAAGAAAACAGAAACCTTGCTGGTCAAGGAATACCGGCCGGTCATGAATAGCTACCAGCTTTCGAACGTCAGCGAAGAACAAATCAAATTCTTTCTCGCTCAGAAGATGATCAATCCTGAAATCGAGCAGGCGTTGCGAAAGCTGATCGTGCAGAAGAGCAGCATCGCCGTGCTGGACGGAGAAGCGGCATCGCGCAAAGCAAAGATTTCGGGAATCTCGGAAGACCAGCAGCGGGTCCGGGAGAACATGAAAGCCTTGAAAGGCAGCGTGGAGGAAAAGGCGCTGCTGGCGCGCTATGTCCGCGAACTGAACGACCAGGAGGATCAGGTGCAGTCGTTGCAGCGTGAAGTGGCCGAGTTGCAGCAGAAGCGCGAAGGAGTCCAGAAGGTGCTCAACGAGATGATCGAAGGCCTACAGATGGAAGCGACTTTGTAGGTGCTCCGGCGACGGGAACTATTTTGGAACTTTCCTTCAATTGAGTAATTTTGTGGCCGTTTGTAATCTTGATTTTGAATTAGGGAAAGAATAGAGTCATCGAATAACGGCGACGGTGGTGATCCCTTATGTCCAGTCAAGGCAAGACTTATCTTAAATTTGGCGCGGCCACGGTGGTGATTTGCCTTCTGCTGGGCTATCTCGCTTACACCGGCGTGCAGGACAGCAAGAGCTACTACGTCACCATCAGCGAACTGCATAAGATGGGGAATGGCGCTTACACGAAGCGATTGCGGGTCGCGGGAAATGTGCAGCCGGGATCGATCAAGCGTACGGGCACGCACGTTCAGTTTGTGTTGATGGAGCAGGATCAGTTGCTCTCGGTGGATTACACCGGCACCGAGGCGCCTCCCGATACTTTCAAAGACGATTCTCAAGCGCTGGCCGATGGAAGCTTTGGACGTGACGGCGTGTTTCACGCCAAAGCCCTGCAAGCCAAATGCGCGTCTAAATATGCTCCGAAGCAGCCCGGCAATCAGATGCAGGCCAAGCCGGCCAAGAGCATGACGCAGGTGCAAAGCAACTCTGCCGCCACGGTGAGCTAGGGCAGCGAACTAGACTGCAGTTCGGGAAATCTGGTACGCCGGATTCCGGGAACGCTTTCTCATTAACCAGCGCAGGGCGTTGGTGGTCCCCACCGCGGCCGCAAAGGCTGACGAGAGCGATGACCGGCACGAACCACTGCCCAAGTACTTCATGCATCCCAGCAGTGTTCGAAGTAACCCCGACGTTGAAATTCCCCTGGCCCGACCACACTCCAACTCCGGGTACAAATGGCTTAAGAAGCAATGCAATCGTGAGCCCGAACGCTAAGCCGTAACCGCAGAGCGCGAACAGAAAGGCAACCGCCCCCTTAACTCCGAGTCTGGCCCAGCGCCAACTTGTTCGCAGCAAAAGCCACGGGGAGAAGCTGCGGCTGGCGCGCGTGAGCAGGCATTCTGTGCTGTAGCGTTCGGCTAACTCTTCCGGAGCGCCGAGCAATCGCAGCACGCGGTCGATTGCGGCGTCCTGGTCGGTGGAACCTGCCATCGAATCGAGAATGTGAGCACGGATTTCGCGAAGGATTTCATCTTTGTCTGGCGGGGCAACTCCGGCCAACGCGGCATCCAGCTGAACCAGATAAGTTTCGACGCGCTTGTCGGTAGTCTGGGTTGACGCGGTCATCGCTCTTTACCTCCTAAGACCGGCTGGACTAGGGCGGCGAGGCTGGCGGAAAACTTGGTCCAGGTCTCGGCCATCTCCAGGGCGCGTCGTCGTCCCGCGGCGGATAACCAGTAGTATTTCCGCGGGTGTCCGGCTTCGGCTTCGACCCATTCGGACTGCAACAATCCCTCGGTCTTAAGCCGAGACAAGATCGGATACAACGTGCCTTCGGCAATTTCGAGTTGCGACCTTTCCAACAGGGAGCGCAGGATTTCAAGGCCGTAAAGACGCGACTGCCATAGAGTGGAAAGTATTGCCATCTCCAGGCATCCCTTGCGGAGTTGGGCTTCCCAATGCTGGCCACGCTCGCCGTTAGTGCTTATTGTCCTATACATCGTATAGCAATGTATAGTGCTATGGAACGTCTTTAGTGTCAAGCGAGAGTTTACGTGGTTCCGCGTAATACGGAGCAGAGCCTGAAGATAAGGAAGAATAGCGACACTTTGCAAATCTCAGCAAAAGTGCATAGATTCGCTATCGTAGCTTTTTTGACATTTTGTCAGTGATTCTCGAGTGCCTGTGACTGACGCCATCCCACAAAGCTCGCCTATCATTACGGTCAATAATTTGGTCAAACAGTTTGGACGCTTCGCGGCTTTGCGCGGTGTGGACGCGGAGTTTGATGCCGGCAAACTTCACGTAATTCTCGGCGAAAACGGAGCAGGGAAGACTACTCTGCTGCGAACCTTGGCGGGGTTGGCACATCCTACTCGCGGCACGATTTCCATCTTGGGCAAGAGTCCGCATGAGGCTTGCCGTGAAGTTGGCTATATGGCTCATCCGTCACTGCTTTACGACGAGATGAGCGGGATCGAGAACCTGCGCTACTTTGCGCGACTCTATGACATTGTTGGCGACAGCCGCTGTGAGCAGGTGATTCGATCTGTGAGGCTTGATCCTGAGTTGATGCGGCCGGTCGGACAGTATTCGCAGGGGATGCGGCAGCGGATGTCGCTGGCGCGGGCGATTTTGCACGACCCTAAGATTCTGTTGCTGGATGAGCCATTTTCGAACGTGGATGTGAACTCGGCGCGGGAGATGGTCGGGCTAGTAAAAGCCATGCGCGACGCCGGCAAGACTATTTTTGTGGTCACACATCAGGCACCGCTGCTGGCGGGCGTGGCCGACGAATTTGTGTGGATGCGGGCTGGGCAAATCGTTGACCGCACGGCTGATCTTTCTCCGGATCGCGCCGGGGGGGATGCGTGAGTTCGCTTCGCTCGATCACGCTGGCGACGTTGATGAAAGACATACGGCTGGAGTGGCGCTCCCGCGATGCGCTGAACTCCATGCTGTTCTTCTCGCTGCTTGTGGTGGTGATCTTCAGCTTTTCGTTTGACCCAAATGCCGAAGAGTCGCGAGAAATTGCGGGCGGACTGATCTGGGTGGCATTCTTGTTTGCCGCCGTGGTTGCCCTGAACCAGACCTGGGCGCGCGAGCTGCGCAACCAGGTGCTCGATGCCTACCGCGTGTCTCCAGCTCCGGCCAACTCGTTGTTCTGGGCCAAGGCTCTGGGCAATTTCATCCTAGTGAGCCTGCTGGAAGTCGTGATGGCCCCGCTGTTCATGATCTTTTACAATTTGCGCGCCCTGGGCCCAGCGTGGCAGCTGATCCCGGTCGGAATTCTGGGGACGTGGGCGCTGGTGGTGAATGGAACATTTTTTGCTGCCATGTCATTGCGCACCCGCAGCCGCGAAATTATGCTGCCGTTGCTGCTGTTCCCCATCTCGATCCCAGCTGTGCAGTCCATGGTTGAGGCGACGCGCATCATCCTTGCCGGTGACGGCTCCGCGCGCTTCTGGATCGTATTGCTTCTAACCTACGATGTGGTGTTTACTACTGCTTGTCTGGCTTTATTCGAAACCATTTTGCAGGCGGAATGAAACGGGCCTTCCCCATCCTCGCTGTACTCACGGCACTGCTGCTGGCTTATGCGTTCTATGAGGCAATCTGGGTTGCTCCCATGGAGCGGACGATGGGCGATGTGCAGCGGATTTTCTACTACCATGTGCCCTCGGCCTGGACTGCGTTCTTATTGTTCTTCGTGAATCTGGTTTCGTCGGTTATTTATCTAGTGCGACGAAATCCGAAGGCGGACGCTCTTGCGGTTGTGTCGGCCGAGGTGGGGGTTGTTTTCTGCACGGTTGTTTTAGTCACGGGGCCGATCTGGGCGCGGCCGGTATGGGGCATCTGGTGGACTTGGGATATTCGACTCACCACCACGCTGGTTCTGTGGCTGATTTATGTGAGCTACCTGGTTCTGCGGCGATTTTCCGATAGTTCGCAAACTCCGAAGCTGGCTGCGGTGTTGGCCATCTTCGGTGCGCTGGATGTGCCGCTGGTTTATTTCTCGATCTGGTTTTTCAGGACGCAGCATCCGCAGCCCGTGATTGGCGGCGGTGGATCGATCGATCCACGCATGCTACATGTGCTGCTGATCAACTGGTTGGCGTTTTCCTGCTTCGCCGTTCTGGTTTGCTGGGCGCGTTACCGACTGGAGTGGCTGCGGCGCGAAGTCGAAGAATCAGAGGCGCTTGAGACTTTGTTGGACAATAACGGTTCATCGGCTGTTTCGGCTCGGGCTGGCGTGCCGCTAAACAAAATCTCACCAGGACCGGGTGCGCCATGAATTCCATCAAATTTCTCTATGCCGCGTACATCGCCACTTGGCTGATTCACGGGCTCTATCTCGGCAGCATCGTGAGGCGCTTCGACCGTCTGCGGCAGAGGATGAAGGACTTGGGGAAGAGTGATCGGGGAGCAATTAGCAATTAGCAGTTGGCAATTAGCTAAATGGTAGATGCCTATTGCCGAGTGCTGGTTTCAGTTTGCCGCTTTCCAATCTTTTTGCAGCGAGCTCAGGAGATCTGCGGTTCCGGCGGAGCGGAGAAATTCGTAGTCTTCGATCATGGCTGCGGTTCCGATGCGGGATGAAGGTAGAGGCGACTCTGAGCGGATAACGCGGGCGGTGAAGCGCACGCGCACGGCGTTGGTTAGTGTAATGTGAGGCGGGAACGTCAGGGTGACCTCGCAGCGCGTTCCCGAGGGGAGTGGGCTGTCGAGATAAAAGAAAACTCCGCGCGCGCTCACGTTCTGGGTTTCAGTTTGGAACTGGTTGTCCGGATCGAGCCGGACAACCGCAGGAAGGCGCATATCAAAGCGCCGCACCATCCGCCGGTCCTGAGAGTTCGGGTGCATCCGTGGCGTATTTTCCGAAAGCATTGTTTCCCAAGTCCAAAAAATCAAACGCCGCACGGAATCAACAGCCAGGCTGGGAGGGCCCAGGGTGCCGACCTTGCCCTGGAGGCAGGCCCTGATAGCATCCACTTTATAGATTTGCCGGCAGTTTGCAAGAGCAAAAATCCATTTGAACTAATTCGGTCAACGCGTTCCAGCCAGGGCAGTGTTTTCGGGTCAGCGCGGCATCTTTCTTGAGCTGCCAACGCATCTGACAGGTCGTGGAGCGCTCGGGGGGTGCGGGCGCTCGCTTGACTTGGCTATCCGTCAGATGTTTAAGTAGTTGTTTATTTTCCGCCAGTCCTAAAGTGGCATGTCAGCAGCGGGCGGTTTCGCCGGCGCCGGGTAAAGACTCGCGCGTGGGCTCAATTCTCTCCATTTATGATCGTTGTGCACCGGAGGAAAAGCGTGATGGGTAATGGCCGTGAGTCGTCGGGAAGTAGACTGTCGGAAAGCAGCTTGAAGTGGGTCCGGGTGCTGGGAGCGGCTCTAGCGCTGTTGCTGGCGGCTTGCTTTCTGCTCGGATCGGGCTCCAGACAGTCGGCTCGGAAGTCGCTGGCGCAGGCCTCGTTGGTTCCATCCCCTCTGGTTCAAACTCATGTATCCTCGGCCCCGAAGCTCTTTGGCCGAGCTTCGAAGTCAAAGCCGGACGCAAAAGCGTTGCTCGCTAACCTCCCACTGATCTTCGAACCCAACCAAGGCCAGGCTGATTCCGGTGTGAAATTCGTTTCGCACGGCTCAGGATACAGCCTCTATCTTGATCCGACGGGAGCCATGCTGGCCATGCAAACGGCGCAGCCGATATCGTCGGATAAAGCCCGGTCCGGACGGAGCTTGAACTCGGTACGCATGACTTCGGTGCGCATGAGTTTGGTTGGAGCGAATCCGTCGGCGACCGTTGCCGGAAGCGACCCGCTTCCTGGCAAGAGCAATTATTTTATTGGGAACGACCCGAAGAAGTGGTACACCGGGATTCCGCAATTTGCCGGGGTTCACTATCAAAGCGTTTATCCGGGTATCGATCTGGTTTTTTACGGAAGCCAGGGGCATCTGGAATACGACTTCAAGGTCGCTCCCGGGGCTGATCCGTCACAGGCTGAGTTGCAGTTTGATGGCGAAAGCAAGCTGGAATTGGCGGGCGGAGATTTGATTCTCAAGGGCGGCGGCGCCGACGTGCGCTTGCAGGCTCCGCGGATTTATCAGCGCAGCGCGGGCCGGCAAATGCCGGTGGAAGGGCACTTCGTTCTGCGCGCCGCCAACCGCGTGGGCTTCGAGATTGGCGCCTATGACCGTAGCAGAGAGTTGGTGATCGACCCCACCATCAGCTATTCCACTTACTTCGGTGGAAACAACGCGGAAAGTATTCCTTCAATTGCCGTCAATGGCAACGGCAATATCTACCTCGCAGGGTCCACGAATTCAGCCTCGGGGATTATCCCGACAGGCTACACGACTGCCTACCAAGGGACACTTCCTGGCGTACAGAACATCTTCGTCGCGGAGCTGAACCCGTCGCTGGGTGCGGCTGGTTTGGTTGCCGTGACCTACCTCGGCGGTAGCGGAACGGACAGCTTGGCGGGCAGCGAAACGGTGGGCAATTCGTCCGGGCTGGCGGTTGACGGCGCTGGAAATGCGTATGTGGCGGGAACGACCACCTCGACGAATTTCCCGATCAAGAGCGGGTTCCAGAGTGCACCGGAAGCCAGCAGCACCGGAACTTCTCACATATTCGTGAGCGTGTTGAATCCTACGTTTTCCGCGCTCAACTATTCGACTTATCTTTCCGGCAATGGCACGGACGTCGCCACTGCGATCGCGATTGACAACAATAGCGACGCTTTCGTGACCGGTACCACGACCTCTACAGATGTAGCCACCGGCTTCCCCTCAAGTTCTCTCCCCGTTCCATTTCAGCAGCAGCCCGCGCCCAGCTCGACCATTCAATTCTTCGTAACCGAAGTGAATACGAAGCTCAGCGGCATTAACAGCATTCCTTATTCAACATACTTCGGCGGCAACAACGGGACGATCGCGGTTGGCGGCGGGATTGCAGTGGATACCACCGGCATCATTTACTTCAGCGGCACCACGAACTTCTACAACAGCGGTGAAGGCACCGGCGGTACTGGCGAGTTGACGACAGGCGATTTCCCCATCTTGAACGCCTATCAGCCGTGCCTCAACACACCTCCTCCGACTATCGTAGTCCCACCTGTGACATGTTCCGCCGTGACTACCCCCGAGCCGACCGATGGTTTTGTGGCTAAGCTGAACCCGGCCGCTGCGCAGACGAATGCTGCGCAGTTACTTTTCTCATCTTATTTTGGCGGCGCCAATGCCGATTCGTCGACCGCGCTCACTATTGATACGACAGCATCGAGCATCTACATTACGGGTTCGACCCAATCTCCTGATTTTGTTATTCCCACCGGCGCCGGTGAATTTCAACCCTGCCTAAATGCGCCAACTGCAACTTTGCCGTGTTCCACGACGCCCAACATAACGAATACTGATGCTTACGTGGCAAAGTTTTCGAATCCGACCGAGGCCTCGGGAACCACAACCACACAATTAACCCTCAGTTATTTTTCTTATGTTGGTGGATCTTTGAACGACAGTGGTCTGGCCATCGCGGTAGATACAGGGGCCGGAGCCTTGCTGACGGGCGCGACCAATTCAACGGACTTTCCGGCTGTTACAGCGACGGGGTCGACACCCATTCAATCTCACCTCGCCGGCGCGCAGAACGCTTTCTTCGCCCATATCGATACGACGACGAATTCCAGCACGAGCACGGTCGGTTCTTACGCCACTTACTTTGGCGGCACAGGCACAGATCGCGGGACCAGCATTACGGTCGATCCCAGCCTGAACGTTTATTTTGCCGGTGACACCACTTCGCCCACGGGTACCCTGGAGATCATAAATCCCTACCAGAGTGCGCTCAATGGAACGATGGATGCGTTCGCGGTTTTATTGCGCCCGGCGAGCGATCTATGTATTAGCTGTGTCGCTCCGATACTAGCGCCCGCTACAGGAGCGGTTGGCGCAGGCAACCCGGTCACGATCACATTTACGGTCAGCAATAATGGACCCGATTTGGCCACGAACATCACGGTGAACGCGCAACTTTCCACCAATACGGCGGCTACCTTTACCACTTCGTCCGCCGGCTCCGGCAGCATTTGCAGTACACCGACGGGCAACACCGCGGTTTGCCTTATTCCAACGCTGCAATCGGGAGCCACGGCGTCGGTTGCTTTTGCTGTGACCCCGACCACGGCGGGCACAGGTCAGGTCACGGCAACGGCGACTTCCAGCAATAATACAAATCCTGCAACCTCCACCAGCGCGTCGTTCACCGCGACCACTTATGGGGTCAGCATACTCCCCTCCAGCCAGACGGTCGTGGCTGGTGATGTCGCGACTTACTCGGTGCTGGTTTCGCCGACCCAGACTTTTGGAAACAATGTTTCGCTCACTTGTAGCGGGACGATACCTGTGGGGGCGAGCTGCGGCTTCGCTCCAGCCACGCTCAATTTTAACGGCCCTAGTTCCCAGTCGAGCACGCTGAGCCTGACAACAACTGAGCGTCCGCCGAACACGATCAGTTCATTGCAGCCTCATGGCTTGCGTTATGCTTTCTGGCTGATGCTCCCGGGTGCGGCTCTCGTTGGTCTTGGCGGCAAGAAACGCAGACGAAATCGCCTGCTCGGCTTACTTATGCTTTTGGCGCTCTTCGCGTCCATTGTGCCGCTGCCCGCTTGCAGCAAGGCCAAGCAGATCCCTACGACCAGCGGAACACCGGCGGGCACCTATACTCTGCAAGTGACGGCGACGTCGGGCACGTTCACGCGAAGCCAAGGGTTCAGCCTCACGGTCCAGTAGCGCGTGGGGTTGATTTCGTGGGATGAACGGTAGTGCCATGCCCCCAGCGGCTAAAGCCGGTTGTTAGTTTGGGCCAGTTAGGGCACGGCTGAAGCCGTGCCCCCTTCAAAACAGCGCTCCTTAGAAATAAAACTCTCAAAACGGCGCCCTAATTGGACTTTCCCTTAGCCTGTTGAAGCCGTACCTTACCCAGATCATGCGTGAGAGAGCTGGTAGGCTTGGAGCAAATATTTGGGCTGGCTTAGGCTCCCGCAGAGAGCTTGTGGTGGCTCTTGGCTTCTGCGATTCCGTATTGCCGAATTTTATAGAGCAGGGCTTTGTAGCTGATCTGAAGAAGCCCGGCTGCCTGTTTGCGATTCCAGTTGGTTTGTTCGAGCGCTTGCCGGATGGCTTCGCCTTCGGCTTCGTCTTTCGCGCTGCGGGCCAGGGATTTCAATCCGCCGCCATCCTGGTTCTTCGCTCCAGGATCGACTCGTCCAGCGCCGCCGCCGTTTCCGTCAAAGCGAGGCTGCAATTCCGCGGCTGCGAGATTTTCGTCACCCAGGATCAGGTAGCGCTTCAGAAAATTGTTCAACTCCCGCAGATTGCCGGGCCAGGAATGTCTTTGGCAGGCCTCCAGCAACGCAGGTGAGAGCGGTAGCTGGGGACGAGCATACTGTTCCGCCATGTGCGTCATGAAATGCTTCAGGAGAATCGGAATCTCCTCTTTGCGTTCACGCAGCGGTGGCAGTTGCAAAGTGAATGCATTCAGGCGGTAGTAAAGATCTTCGCGCAGGCGTTTGCTGGCCAGTGCTTGAGGAATGTCAATGTTGGTGGCGGCTAGGATGCGCACGTCCACCTTAATGATGGAACGGCTGCCCAACCGCGAGAATTGCTGGTCCTGCAACACGTGGAGCAGCTTGGCTTGCAGCGTGGGCGGCATCTCGCCAATTTCATCGAGCAGGATCGTTCCCTTGTTGCACAATTCAAACTTGCCGGGCTTGGCGTGGGTAGCTCCGGTAAATGCTCCGGGTTCGTAGCCGAATAATTCGCTTTCCAGCAGGTCTGCGGGAACGGCCGCGCAATTTACTTTCAGGAAGGTTCGATGTCCGCGCGGCGAGAGCTTATGAATCAGGCGGGCCAACACTTCTTTGCCTGTACCACTTTCGCCCAGCAGCAATACCGGAATATCTACGTGCGCGACCAGCGCCGCTTGCGAGCGGATTTTTCTCATGGCCGGGCTCGCCGCGATAAAGAAGACGTCATCAGTAACTTCTTCGACTTCGCCGCCGGCTGGACCTTTGTCCTGACCCAGGCACTGGTGGATGACCGCATCCAGTTCGGCTTTTTGAAAGGGTTTGGTCAGGTAGTCGTGCGCTCCAAGGCGCATGGCCTGCACTACTTTGCGCGTGTCATTGACGCAGGAAAGCATTACGACCTTGGCTCCCGGCCTTTTCTGCTTAAGTTGTTCCAGAGTTTCCAGGCCGTCGATTCCGGGCATGAGCACATCCAGCAATACCAAGTCTGGCTCCATACCCTTCTCTATGCGGAGCAGAGCCTCCTCGCCGGTCGACGCAGTCTCAACTTTGTAGTCGTCGACCTCAAGCAAAGTGCGGATATACCGGAGCATGGCCGGTTCATCGTCAACGAGAAGAATCTTAGCGGTGTCCTTCATCGACTCTTTGCCTTCCCAGTAGGATTCGAGGAAGGATTGAAGGGGATGAGAAATGAGAATTTGCAGCCAGCGCCCAAATCGCTTTCCAGCCAGATTTTGCCGCCCATTCCCTGAACCAGGCGGCGTACAATCGCAAGCCCGAGGCCCATACCCTCCTGAGTTTCATTGCTCGGCAGGCGAAAAAAATCATCGAAGACTTCCTGATGAAACTCCGCCGGAATTCCAGGACCTGTGTCGGACACGCTGACCTTTACCGAATTGGGTAGAGAATTGATCTGCCTGCGCCTCTCGCCCGAAGAAGCCGGTAGCGCGGTAGCGCGGCGTTCCCACATGTACGGCTCGGCGTGCAACCAGACTGTACCGCTCTGGGGAACAAATTTGAAAGAATTCTCCAACAGGTTCGAGATTACGCGTTCAAGTTTGGGAAGGTCAAACTCGAATTCGGGCAACTTATCATTGGCGAGAAAATAAAGGGCCAAGCCTTTTTCCTGGAAGCGCGTCGACCACAAGCGGCAGACCTCGGACAAACATTCGTTAATGTTGCCCATGGCAAACTGCATTTTTAGTCCGCCGGTTTCAAGGGCGCTGTAGGTAAGGAAGTCCTGAATGAATTGTTCCAGGCGTTTGCCGCTGGCCTGCATGTCGCGTAACACTTCTCTCTGGCGCGCGCTGATTGGACCAAGCTTTTCGCTCTGTAGCAATTCTGTGTATCCATTCAAAATCGCAAGAGGTGTTTTCAAATCGTGCGCAGCGGATCCTAGCGCATTGGTTGTACGCTGAAATCGCTGTTGCAACTCGGAATACGCTTGTGGAAGATCAACCGGAGCGGGCATCCCTGTCGTCGGACTTGGAGACACCGACGCGCCCGGCCCGGAAACATACACATTCTTTTGCCCGGTGGCCATAAGGGGTTAGCTGGCTAGCACAGAAAGGGAGGAAGCCACTCTATTTCAAACAAGAGCGCCTTAATAAAAGCGTATGCCAGGTTACTTTTCGTTGTCAACGAAAAATGCAAGCTGATTACCCAAGTGTAGCAAAAGCTTGCACTTCGAGGCCATTTGGGCCTTCATTCGGGTGCAAAGTGATGGAAATGGAACTGAATACAAGTTGCTGGAAGGGCAGTGCCTTCTCCGGCTTTCGGCCATTTGACTGGGTAAGTCAGCCGAAGCATGACGGTTCCTTAGGTCGCAGTCCGTATGTCCTACCCTTAGCTTACGATTTGGCCCCTTAGATGCTTGAAAACTTGGGTAATCTGGCGAACGAAGGAGTGTGCGTGAGGGTACGAACCGTAACGGCAGAGCGTCGGCGGTGGGCACGCCTGCCACTAGCTATCCCTGTCTTTGTCAGGACCTCGCTTGAGCAGGATAAGGAGTTCCTCGAGTTCGCTACGGCCCTGAACGTGTCTGCGGGCGGAATGCTTGTGGCGGTTCGCCGCTCTCTGCCTTCATTGGCGGAGGTTTCGCTGGAAATTCCGAGCGCGCCATTGGCTGCCCTGGCAGCTCTGCCCAAGGCGGCGCGTGCCCTGCGCGCCAAGGTACTTCGTGTCGAGCACTCGGAATCCTACAACTTAGTGGGCCTGAAATTCTCCCGCCCCCTGGTCGATGCGCGCGCCGGGAGCAAGGTGTCACTAAGGAAACACAGTTCTTTCGTGTGAAAAAGTTTTCCCTTATTTCCCCACCTTGGTTGAATAGGGCCAAAATGATCCGGCTGATTACCAAGCGCGTCTTCCTGGAATCTTTAGTAAGTTGCTTTTCATCAATTAGATAGACTAGCCTTGTAGTAATTCAGCAAGTTCCCCCGCGATTGGGTCTACGGATGCACTCGCGCCTTAGCCTGTGCCCCCGAGCTGTGAATCCTTATGAGCACTTCAAACTCAGTCAGTTCGCTGGTTCAGCCCCTCGGAGAGATGCCTCCCGAGGCGGTTGTTTTCGGGGGCGGCGATGCCATGCAGGCTCTTCGCGAGCGGCTCACCAAAATTGCCGGAGCCAACGTGCCCGTTCTGATTCATGGAGAGAGCGGAACGGGCAAGGACATCATCGCGCGCATGATCCATGCTGCATCGCCCTGGAAGACCGGGCCATGGGTGAAAGTGAATTGCCCTGCGATTCCTGGCACGCTGCTGGAGAGCGAACTTTTCGGTTACGAAAAAGGAGCATTCACCGGCGCTTTTGGCACCAAACCCGGCCGCGTCGAGATGGCGCATCGCGGTACGTTGTTTCTGGATGAGATCTCCGAACTCGACATGAGTTTGCAGTCGAAATTATTGCAACTGCTCCAGGATGGCCAGTTTTGCCGCATCGGCGCTCAGGAAGATAAAAAAGTGGAAGTGCGTGTAGTATGTGCCACCAATCGAAAATTGGAAGACGAAATCGCAAACGGAAATTTCCGCGCGGATCTTTTTTACCGCATTAACGTTGTCAATCTGCACATGCCGCCGTTGCGCGAGCGTTCTTCCGATTTGCCCAACCTGATTTCGTATTTTCTGGAAAGCTACAACCGGAAATTCAACTCGCGCGCCAAGCCGCTCTCTACTGATTTAATGAATGCCCTGAAGAAGTATCACTGGCCGGGCAACATCCGTGAACTGGAGAACCTGATCAAGCGTTATGTCATCCTGGGCACGGAAGATGCCATATCCGGCGACTTGCAACCGCAGCGGCCCGATTTTTTCAGCGCTGACATTTCTGTCGAGGGACCCATCTCGCTCAAGAAAATAACTCGCCAGGCGGTGCACGAGTTAGAGCGCAAGATTATTCTGAAGGTACTTCAACATCATCACTGGAACCGCAAGCAGGCTGCTCGCGCGCTTAACATCAGTTATCGAGCGCTGCTCTACAAGATTCGCGACGCCGGTTTGCCCTCCAACCGTGCTGCGCGGCGTCCGGAAGGACGTGGCACGCAAAATCAAGACATCGCAGCCGCCGACTAATACCTGGCATTGTTTGCCGAGCCATGTCTGACCGGGGAGCGCTTTCGCCTTGACGGAATTCCCTATCGTCTATCCGCGCAGCTCTGAAAGCGCCTTGCGTGCGTC
>JBAUVJ010000490.1:0-6854 GCA_049583165.1 Candidatus Sulfotelmatobacter sp.
AGTAACGAGTGTAGCTGATTCGAGTGAACCGCTGCCGACCGAGAGTCTTCATCGGCCTTGGAAAATCGTGCAGCTCTTCGCGCCCGCCGTGATGCTGACTTGGATCGCGTATGCAACCACAGCCCAATTGATCTGGATGTTCACGAGAGCACCTCTCCCGCGCTCTCCAGTGACGGCGCTTGAACCCTTTCGGATCGCCAATCAATATGGGCTCTTCGCGGTGATGACCCGCGGACGATACGAGATCGAGTTCCAAGGTTCCACAGACGGACAGCATTGGATGGCATATCCGTATCGCTACAAGCCACAGGAATTAAATCAGCCGCCGCGGATCTATGCTCCCTATCAGCCACGATTTGATTGGAACTTGTGGTTTGCTTCTTTGGATTCCTGGCGCAACGATCCGATCGTGCCGAATACCGAGGTGCGGCTGCTTTCGAACGATAAGGATGTGCTGAAACTCTTTGCAGGAAATCCCTTTGCGCATGAGGCACCCCATCAGATTCGCGTATTGCTTTGGCAATACTGGTTCACGACAATGGCAGAAAAACGCGGAACCGGAATGTGGTGGCGGCGGCAACTTCTAGGCCGCTACGCGCCCACGCTGGAGCGTACATCTGATGCAGAGGTTAAGGTCATCGAATGGCCAACTGTCGATCCGAGGTAATGACCGATGGCTGTGCATTTGCACGTAGATAGAACACGGCTCACGGGTGATTTACCATGAACCGCAAGGCATGTGTAGTGGGCTCCGGTCCAAACGGTCTGGCAGCAGCCATTGTTCTGGCCCAGGCAGGACTGCAAGTAGATGTTCTTGAGGCAGAACCGACGCCGGGCGGCGCTGCCCGCACGATGGAATTAACGCTGCCGGGCTTCTTGCACGACTTTGGATCCGCGGTGCATCCGCTCGCCGCCGGGTCACCCTTCTTCTCTTCGCTGCCCCTGCAGGATCACGGCTTGGAATGGATTCATTCCCCGGCTCCGCTCGCCCATCCGCTCGACGATGGCACGGCTGTTATTTTGGAACGCGACCTTGAGGATGCACAGGCTTCCCTAGGAGCAGACGGAAAGGCGTGGGTCAGGCTGATGCATCCGTTTGTCGAAAATTGGCGCAAGTTCGCTCCGGATGTGCTTCGACCAGTTCCTAATATCCCGAAAAATCCCTGGCTGATGGCGCGTTTTGCAGCGAATGCGCTCTTTTCTGCGAAAACAATTGTGCGTCGCTTTCACAGCGAGCGGACACGCGCGCTGTTCGCAGGTCTCGCCGCTCACTCCTTTCTAAGCCTCGGTGAGCCATTGAGCGGCGCCATTGGCATATTGATGGCACTGCCAGCGCACGCCGTCGGCTGGCCGATTCCGCGCGGAGGTTCCCAGTCACTCACAAATGCACTGTGCGGTTATCTGTCGACGTTCGGAAGTAAAGTAAGGACTTCCTCTCGTGTCGAGTCGCTTGCGGCGCTGTCTCACTATGACGTGATTCTCTGTGACGTCACCCCGCGACAACTTCTCAGAATCGCCGGCCAACGCTTGTCGGACAGCTACAAGCATCGACTGGAACGGTTTCGGTATGGTCCCGGCGCATTCAAAGTGGATTATGCATTGAGCGGACCCATTCCGTGGAAAGCCCCCGAGTGCTTGCGCTCCGCAACTGTACACTTGGGCGGAAGCTTCGTGGAGATTGCCGACTCGGAAAAAACCACGCGAATGGGGCAACACGCTGACCGCCCGTTTGTTCTGCTGGCCCAGCCAACCATATTCGATCCTTCGCGCGCTCCAGCCGGGAAACATACAGCCTGGGCGTATTGCCACATTCCGAATGGTTCGAAAGTGAATATGTTGGAGAGAGTGGAAGATCAGATCGAGCGCTTCGCTCCGGGGTTCGGTGAATCTGTTTTGGCGCGGCGCGTTTTCTCTCCTACCGAGCTCGAAAGCATGGACGCGAACCTGGTCGGAGGCGACATCGGAGGCGGCGCGTTGGATCTTCGTCAATTTCTGTTCCGGCCGACCTGGCGGCACTACGCGACCTCGACAAGGAACGTCTATATCTGTTCTGCATCAACTCCGCCGGGGGGCGGCGTGCACGGCATGTGCGGCTATCACGCTGCCAGACTGGCGCTTGCCAGATTGTCTTCGAGGAAACGGTGAGTCGCCGGAACGTCGAAACGCCGTCAATGTTCAAGTTCGCAAGTGCTGTCAACAGCGACAAATCCACACTCGTTGATGTCTATTACGAATTAAAGATGTGGCAAGCCCGACATGAGGATTGCCGGTTGGTTCTCGAAAGCGTTCCGAGTCCGCTCAAGCTTCAGACGCTCGTGCATCGTAGAAAACCAACACTCGCCAACTCACAGGCGAGTCGAAGCATGGTCGCCGGATAGGAATTTGTCATGCTCGGAATTGTGCGGCGTGAGCCCTCCTGAGAGCTATACTGTGCGCGGGAGAATGCGGATGCCCTTTCAAACTCGATTAGCAACAAAAGTGTCCGCTGGCCCTCCCCAAGGCACCAACGGGCAACCCATCACTTTCAGTTCTCGGAGAGGCCAGGAATCGCGTTCTGCCGAAACCGGGTCGCATGTTAGTCCCCGGTATATTCGACAGTCAAGTGTTATCCCCGCTTAGAAGTGAAAGGTTCTTCTCCTAGAAATTTGTATCAGAATAACTGCGTGTGCGGCTTGGTGCAGACAAACGCGCAGCGCGTTGAAGGAGGGTTTATCAACTTTAACCGAACGGGGCATTCGTCTTTACACGGAAGAACTCTCTGCTACGATGTTCCAAACCAAAAAATTGTCTTTGCAGCCAATAACCCAGTCTCCGCGTGACATCGGTGTAGGAGGCCTTAGAGAAAGAGCCATCGGTGCAAGCGTATGTCGAAGATGGCTTCCCGTTCGCCCAGAGATGCACCCTATGCCGAGCGCCGGTCATCTTCGGTTGAATCGGTGGGTCCTTCCAAGTCTGTTTCATCCACGCTCGCGATAGGTGGGGGCGCTGCCTCGATGAAAATAGGACGGTAAAAACGGCTCAGGCAATCGTGACATCGAACAGGGCGCAGAACGAGAACAACTGCAACCACCTCCCAGAGATTCTTGAATCTGGAAGCATAGATATGCGATGTACCACCGCAGTACGGACAAGAGTTGCGACCTATCTTGAGCACTGCTTACTCCAATATGCCCCGAAGTGTACACAACCATCGCTCGGAGAACGATTAACGGCTTTGATGCCCGTTTATGAAGAGCTTCAACCCGCCATTAAGCTGCGAGCACTTATCAGCCTACGGCATTTGGAGCAGGGGCACTCATATTTCAGGTCGCTGGGGTGTGTCGTATGGCCACATTTGTTGCATATGTACCTGCCGTCCACATGCGCGACCATAGGACGGAACTCAAGACCTAATACGCAATATGGACAACGCACTGTGCCTTCCATCTGCGTGCTCTCCTTGTAAGTCGGTTGGGAGACTGCCAGGCCAGAACTTATCTGAAGGTCGTCGAAGCGGCGTTTCTATCTGATTAGCTTTTTACGTTCAACCGTCAGGAATGTGAATGGCCCGATTGTGTAAGCGGGGAGCACAATTTGGGTACAACCTTCAGCGGGTCTGGGGGCACCCAATCGAATAGGCGAGCAGCACCACGGAAAACGATTGACCGCCGTCGGGGACGCAAGCGTTCTCCACTGAGAAGAGGGCGGAGGAAAAGGCTATGATTTTCGCGGAGCCAGCGCGTCGAGAGGTGGGATCGAGAATGACACCGTCACCGTATGTTCTGGCGGTTGTGTTCCCTCCCGAACGGCTTTTGCGAGAAGCTCCATCGCTTTTCCAGTAAGCACTGGGACATAAATCGTTGCGGAAAGCAATCCTTTGCCTACCCACTTTTGGCCTGTCGCGGGCTGGCCATCACAGCCGGTAAATGGCAGACTGAGCCATCGCGTGCGTTCCCGCTCGTCGGTGATCTTCTGAAAAGCCTTGCGCGCACCCATAGCCATAGAGTCGTCTTGCGCACCAATAAGGTCAATCGCTTTGCTTTGTGAAGTGGCGAGCTTCAGCCAAGAATGTACCGCGCGTTCAGCACTTTCCTCCGTCCACTGTCCCTTCAACATCGTGACCTGGCTATTGGAAGGTTTCGTCTCCAGCATTCCGGCCGTGCGTTGCTGGGCCGAAGAGCTTTGCGACGGCCCTTCAACGTACAGGATCGAGCCACCTCGCGGAAGCAACGCGGCAAATTGTCTTCCCTGTATGCGGCCAATCTCAGCGTGATCGGAACCGACCGCAAAGATGGGCGCAGTCGCCGCCCGGCGGAACTCCGGCATGTAATCCGGACTTCGGTTCAAAACCACCCAACCGAGCCCAGCGGCACACGCAGCCCGAGCCACCTGAGGAAGCGCGGTGCTGCTCACGGGTTCCAACACAATCGCATCCGGCCTAGACTCGAGAGGATTCTGGATCGCCTTCAGAATCTGCGTGCTTTGATTCACAGCATCGTTATCCGCAAAAGCGATCTCCGCATCGATCCCCAATTTGTGCGCGGTCTCTTCCGCGGAGAGGGCCTGCGCCAGTTGGTAATCGTTCTCCCGGGTATGAAGTGAAACCAAGAATTTGAGTTTTTTCATCACGCACCAAATTAACTCTGGATTCGTTCAACGATACGCGCCGCTCGGGAAGAAGTCCTCTGGTTTCTCAACCACGCGACGGCTTAGCGAGACTGGCCAAGGCACCAGCTTACCCAATGTTGCCGCGGGCCCGATTTCGCATTCCGGGAAGGGGAGTTTCGGTGAAATGCACTGCGATCACGATTACCACACTCCCACCGGCGAGGGGTCCAGGGTACTGCGGAAAATCGAACTGATCGAGTACCTGCCGCTGGCTGTCGGAGTTCGGGGACAACCCTGTTGAGGAGACGTACTATCGCGCCAACAGCTTTGAGGGTGTCACGATTGCCGACCCGTTGATGGACGGGAACACTCCGCCGCTGGAGGCGAACAGGATCGGCTGCAATGTCATCGGGACGGATATCAATCCGATGGCGGCCTGGATCGTTCACGAAGAGATCGACGCGATTGATCTGAAGTCTTATTCAAAGAACGCAGAGGATCTACTGGATCGCCTCGCCGAGGAAATCGGGCACCTTTATAAGACCCGATGCCTCTTGACGGACCGGAAAGATGCGGACGTCAAAAACTTCTTGTGGGTCAAGACCGGCACGCGCGCGGCGTGTCGGAAGGGCTTCGATCGGTTTCCGGGTTACGTTCTGGCGGAAGACGCTCCGCATACATCGTACGTACTGGTGTGCGCGTCCTGCGGCGATCTGAACGAGGTTAAAAATCCAGTATCGCAGACCACGGCACGCGACCCCATCGAACAACATATTTCAGCTTCGGATGTACTCCGATTTCTTGCGGATCGTCGCTGGAAAAGTATCACAAGCAATGGAAGTCTCAGCAAAATGTTCACCTGCACCCCTTCCCGGCTGCAAACGCCTCGCCCGAGTCGGCAGTTGCCCGCAAAGACCAAATGATCCTATAATCCACGGCCATGACGCGTGAGTTGGTATGGAAAGACCAGCCGCGCTTTCGTGGTTGGGGCTGCTCTCGATGTTCCTGGGTCTTCAACCCTCCCGCTCCGCCTACGGGTGAGAATTTCGACGTGATTATGCGGAACTTTCAGGCGGCGCGTGCTGAGGCATTCGCTTGGCACATCTGCGACAAACCTCATCGGAAATCAAGTGCGAAGGGACCGGACAAACGAGAGCCACCTAAGAGTGCAAAGTGAGAAAAAGTCCGTTGGAGGATGCAGCCATTGGGGAGAGGGGCAATGGAGCCTCTTACTTGATTGCTGAAGTGCTCGTCGCATGGAGGTTGCTTTAAGTCCATCGCGGTTTCCCCATTCTTACGTTTACCCATGTCGGCTTTCTTTGTCCTCGCGAACGAGGCGTTGATCCGTGGACTGATGAACCTAGCCGCTCGTTCGCACCAGAATGTCGCGAGCATTCTGGCAGAGGTGGTAAATTGGATCGAGCCGGGGCTATGGTTGCCGGTGATCCCTGTTTGTCTTTATTGACAAGCGGGACTGCCAGAACACCCGACCGTTGGTCACAAGCGTTCGCTGTTTTTCTGCTTTCCCACATTCTCATGGCGTTTCCACCTCCCTCGATGTTCGGACGTTGGGGATTTGATGTGTATCTGTTCATGGGATCAGTGGGTGTAGTTTGCGCGATATGGCTGTTGACGAGGAGTTTTCATATCGCCGCTTTCTTTCTCCTTGCGGAACCTGCGATGCGCAATGTTCTTGGGGGCAGGTGCATCATGCTACTCGTTCTATAACAATGGTGGATCTCTCCGTAATCGGCTGGGCACTTATTGGATGGTGGTTTGGAGAGACAGTCGTGGTCGGTGCTAGGTCCGAATCTTCGTACAGGTAATCAAGTCTCGCAAAATGTTCATCTGCACCCATTACCGGTTGCAAACGACCTCAATTCGATCACATTTACCCTGCGGGGGTCACCTGCAGAAACTGCGGGGAAGAGTTTCCGATTATCGACAACGTACCGATCACAGAGCAGGCGCATCGAGATTCGCACCGGAAGCAATGGGGTTAGTTTCGATTGTGATTGGTGTTTCTTTCCCTTCGCTGCAGGTGGATGCCAGAGGCAGAATCGAACGTGAAGGAACCGCGTGGATACCCCGTTCAAAACTGACTGTTGAGTTAATTGAATTGTCGCAGAACCCAACCATTCGCACCATGTTCACAAGCAAATGCTGCGGGTCTTGAGATTGACACCTTCGTTTATCAGCACCAATTGTTTTTGAGACGCGAGAGGGACGGCATCGAGATTACAGGTGAGCGTTCCGAACTAGAAGAA
>JBAUVJ010000491.1:0-2881 GCA_049583165.1 Candidatus Sulfotelmatobacter sp.
TCCCAAGGACAAGCATCTGCTCTACCTGGCCGGCAACTGGCTGATGGGCGAGAGCGGCTCCGACCAGGCGCAGAAAATGATGGAGAAAGCGCTGGCGATTGATAAAAATTTTCCCGCCGCGTTGAACGACTTGGCCTATGCCGAAGCCCGCAATCGTGAATTTGTCAAGGCTTTCGCCGCCATGGATCGCTACGTCGCTCTGCTACCCAAGGAACCCAATCCGCAGGATTCTTACGGCGAACTGCTGCGCATGGCGGGAAATTTTGAAGGCTCTCTGACACATTACCGTGCTGCGCTGAAGATTGATCCTGACTTCGTAACATCCCAGGTTGGCTTGGGCGATACTTATGCCCTGATGGGAAATCAGGATCAGGCCCGGATTGAATACGAAAAAGCAATCCGCTTTGCGCACAATGAAGCGGACCGCTTGACCTACTCCATGCAAGAAGGAATGACCTGGGTGCGCGACGGCAAGTTTGCTGAAGCGGACAAATTATTCCTGGATGTTGCCGAGACGGCTCATGCGAAAGAGCAGGACTTGCAGGAAGCGCAGGCTTACCGGCACATCGCCGAGTATCAGTCCGACGACAAGACGGCGCTGAAATATTTGCAGAGTGCGGAAGAAGCTCTTGGGCACCGCAATGTAATTACGAAGGTCGATAAGGATGAAGAGCTGTCCCGCATTCTGCGCAACCGCACGGTGCGTGCTGCCCGAGCCGGCGACGCTCCGTTGGCCGATAAATCTCTGAAACAGCTGGAGACGATAGCCAGTGGCAGCCGCAACCGGGTGATTCAGAGTTCCTACAACGGCGCCGCCGGAACTCTGCTAATGGATCAGAAAAAGTTCGACGAAGCCATTACCTATCTGGAAGAGGACGAGGATAATCCTTTCACCGTCGAACTCCTGGTGCAGGCTTACTACCAGACCAACCAATCCGACAAGCTGGCCGAAGCCGAGGCCAAACTGCGAGGCACCAACGTTCCGACTATGGAGCAGGCTCTCGTGGTTCCAGCTGCGCGCCTGCGGCGGCCGGAATTCTAGGCAGTTTTTACCGAGGTCGGCAAGATTCGTCTATACTGGCAACCGCCAGCGGGAAGGAACAAATTTTCCGCTGGCGGTTGATTTTTTTGCAACGATGGACTCTACTATCGATCGACGATCCTGTCAGCGAGTTGTTGCCCGGGTGCCCGCCCGGGTTAGAAAGTCGAGCGCTGCGGCAGGCACTGAACTGACGGCGGAAACGCGCGACGTGAGCACCAACGGCGTATTTCTCTATACGAAATCCCGTATGGCCGAGGGCTCCGATTTTGAGTTGGTCCTCATCCTTCCGCCCGAACTGACCTCCGGCGAAAAATGTTGGGTTTGCTGCCATGCCCGCGTAGTGCGCGTCGAACAAGGCGCGGGGACCGACTTCGGCGTTGCAGCCGAGATTCGGCGAATGGAAATCCTGCCGGAGATTCCGGCTTAATCTCTTTCCCGGCTAAGCTGACAACTTCTTGCGCCCGCCCCGAACCCCAATCCTGAGCGTGCCAGATTCCAAATTGATCCGGAATGATGGGACGGCAGCCCGAAATGGATATAGAAGCGGAGGTTCGCGAAACGTATTTTGCGAAATATCTCAGAAAATCGTTTGCTTGCCCCGTACCTTAGTGCAATAATAGCGGCCCTAGAATTGCTCTGGCCAAACTCGGGACTCAGGTGGGCCTACCCTATGTGGATTGACAAGTTAGCGGAGGGAGTTGTGCAAGTGCAAACTCCCATCGGACCGCGATATTTGATGCCGTCGTTTATGCAACGCGCATATTTTCTGTGGATGTTCCGTCACTTTCCCATTCTTCCTCACGCGGTGCTCAGCTCCTGGCAAAAGCGCCTGATCGACCGCTTGTGCTCCGAGCAGAGATTTGTCTCCATGGCCTACGCCGACGGGATGGAAGATGCTCCGGTGATTGGCACCGTGGAACGGCGACAGCCGATGAGTCCAGGATCCTTGCCGCCGCGTCGACCAGCTGCCAGCGAAGGTTCCACCGGCTTGGCTGCGGAAATTCGGCAGCGCTCGTAGAGAAGCCCACCGCGAAGTGTCGCGATAAATTCACCAGCAAGAACTTCTTCTGGGCAGACTTCTCGCGAGGGTGATAGATGATTTCAGTGCGATTGAACGCGCTGCAAAAACTTACACCTTCATTTCACAGTCATCCGCACTGTTCGTGTCGGCGATAACCGTCGCTGAGAAAAATGCTACAATCACAAATTGTCCTACCGGCAAAAATCCACATCAGGGCGCGTAGCTCAATTGGCAGAGCAACTGACTCTTAATCAGTAGGTTGTAGGTTCGATTCCTACCGCGCTCACCACTTCTTTTCAAGCACTTGCGTTGTCCCGCCATCCATTCTCGTCTATTTACTTTTTGGTAATGGTGGCTGTTTTTGTGACTGTGCAAATGATTTTTACATCACGTACTTCTCCAGAATCAGTTGTTCACTGTCCTGCTCTTGCTCTTTGACCTATGCGACCACGAAGGCTTTAGACGTACGGGATCTCGAATAAAAGTTGAAGGCGTCGAGTTTAGGTTCCTCGCCAGAAATCGGGGGGGGCTACACGGCAGACGTCCTTTCTGTCCATCACCCAACCCCGGCGTTTGATGGTCGGCAATACGGAAGCTATCCAGAAACGGCGTTCGAGGAAGTGACCGCGGAGGTTCTGGATGAGCGGTCGACAATCCGGAAATCGAGACCCGATACCGTGGTGACCGCTACCGAATAGCTTGCTGTCGGGTAGTTCGACAATCGGCCTTCGCTTCGCTCCATCGCCGACTTAAGGCTTCAGAAGCGACTTCCCGAACGCAACAGGAATGGCAAAATTGGATCCACCGAACTCCCGGAC
>JBAUVJ010000492.1:0-3855 GCA_049583165.1 Candidatus Sulfotelmatobacter sp.
GCCTCTAATCAAAGCGCTTCCACTTACGGCTCTGAACGACGCCCTGCGCGCCAGCATTTTGGAGGGTACGCCGTTGATCCACCAATGGCCGCGGCTATTGGTCATGGTTCTTTGGGGAGGAGTGTCCTTTTTTCTGGCTCTGAAGTGGTTCCGCTGGACTTAGGGGCTGGCTAACTGGCGGGCTTTGAGATTGGTTTAAACGATTGACTTCCGAAGCTTGGGCCTCGTCCGAAGCTTAGATTAAGTTACGAACGAGGCCGGGCTGCGGTGCTTGCGAAAGCATTACGGCGACTTACGACTTGGCTAGCTTGGCGGCGGCCTTTCGGACCTTCGCCCAGCGTAGCTTTTGCGCTTCGGCAATGCGACGGCGGGCATCTTTGCTCAAAGTACGTCCTGTTTTCTTGAGCTTCCTGCCGCCGGCGTGGCCAAGAGCGTCGAGCGCTTTCCCCACCTGACCCATCTCTCTTTCAAGACGGGAGTATTCTTTCTGTAGGGAAGCAACGACTTTGTTCATCATCATTAATACCCCCTTGTGAGTAAGCTAACACGAGAGTGCAAATGGAGAGATAGCCCATTTGTACAGGTAATTATGATTGTTATCTGCAGCGAGTTGAGACTATTAGAAAATGGCAATACATCCGACGGCCTACGCTTTTACATCTGGCTAATCGTGGCCAGGAAGGCCGGAGGGCGGCGAGCCTTCGTTGTTTGCTCAAATGCGTAGGCCAGGCGGATCAAAGTAGGTTCGCTCCAGGCCCGGCCGAAGAAAGATATCCCGACCGGCAGGCCGGAGATGAATCCGGCAGTGACGTTAATATTTGGATATCCTGCAACCGCGGCGGCGTTCGAACTTCCTCCGGCCACGTGATCGCCGTTGATTAAATCGGTAAGCCACGCGGGACCACCGGTGGGCGCGACGATCGCGTCGAGATGGTGTTTGTCCATGGTGGCGTCAATGCCCTCGGTGCGGGCAAGCTGGTGGTTCTTCTCAACCGCGTCCAAGTATGCCTTTTCAGTCAGCGGGCCTTTGGCTTCGGCTTTCACAAACATATCCTGCCCAAAATATGGCATCTCTTTTTGTCGATTTCGATCGTTGAAGCCGATGATGTCTTGCAAGGTTTTCATGGGAGAACCCGGGCCGAGAGTTGCGAGATACGCATTCAAATCGGCCTTAAGTTCGTACATGAAGACCAGCAATTCGCTTTCATCGAATTTACCCAGCGTCTCAATGTCCGCCGGATCGATCAGCGTGGCTCCTTGCTTCTTCATGGCATCGAGCGATTGCTCCATGAGCGCGTCGACGGCATCGTTAAATCCGAAGTACTTTCTCGCCACGCCAATGCGGGCTCCTTTAAGGCCGTTGGGATCGCAAAACTGGGTGTAATCCGAGCGGGTGTAATTTGAAAATGACTTGCCCTGGCTGGCGTTGGTGGCAGAGTCCCGAGGATCGACGCCGGTAAGCGCGCCCAGCAAAATCGCCGCGTCGCGAACCGTACGGCAGATGGGACCGGCGGTATCCTGGCTGTGAGAAATTGGAATGATGCCGCCGCGGCTGACCAGACCCACCGTGGGCTTGATGCCGGCGACGCCATTCGAGGATGAAGGGCAGACGATGGAACCGTCGGTCTCCGTGCCGATGGCGGCGGCACACAGATTCGCCGACACTCCTGCGCCAGAACCTGAACTTGAGCCGCAAGGATTACGGTCAAGCGCGTAAGGATTTTTCGTGAGCCCGCCCCGGCCGCTCCATCCGCTGGTCGAGTGGCTGGAGCGGATATTGGCCCACTCGCTCAGATTGGTTTTGCCGACAATCACAGCGCCGGCGGCGCGCAGCCTTTCGGCGACGAATGAATTTTGCGCCGGTTTGGAGCCGACCAGCGCGAGCGAGCCGGCCGTCGTCATCATTCGATCGGCGGTATCGATATTGTCTTTGATCAATACCGGAATGCCGTGCAGCGGTCCGCGTGGGCCTTTCGCTTTGCGCTCCTGATCAAGAGCTTCCGCGATCGATGCGGCGTCGGGATTCAACTCGATGACGCTGTTGATCGCAGGACCGTGCTTGTCGATCTCGTCGATGCGCTCTGTGTATTTTTCCACCAGGGAACTGGCGGTGAACTTTCCCGACTTCATTCCATCTTGCAGATCGGAGATGGTGATTTCATCGAGCTCAAAAGGACGAATCTCAGGACTCTGTGCGGGGCGGGCGATCTCCCGGGCGGCGGCCAGTGCAGGATATTGACGTTGAGCAGCCAACGTCACCGCCGAGCCGCCGAGAGCGGCAGTCGTCAGGAATGAACGGCGGAGAAATGAGCGGCGGCTGGCGCCCCTCATAGTATCGCTTCTTGCTCGATCCATAAGTCAGGGTCCTCTTGAGTGGGCAGATGCAAATGATAGCCAACCTGCTAGCGAAACATAGTAATTCACCGGAAGGGAACTTGCTGCGGACAGGCATTGTCAGAGTTAAGCTCGCTTGCTGCCGAGCGGTGGACGGGTTGCGGTTACACCGGCTTTTGTTGGAGGCTTAATAACCGCGGCCAGAATGTTGTGATGGTCGTCGTAGGGATTGTAGGCTTCATCCGGAAACCAGATGCCGTCGAAAAGTTCGGCTTGCCGGGCCACAGTGCACCGCTGCACATGCACGCTGTCGACAAAGCTGTGCTTAATATGGGGTGCTCCCCAGTCCCCGCCCCAGATCAGCCCGCTGCTTTGGGCGAGCTGCCCCAGAAACGAGAAATCGCCCTTCCACGAAGGCTCTCCGTTGACCACGCGAACAATGTCACAAGCCAGACCATAGTGGTGAACTCCGACAGCGCGAAGCTTTGTAGCACCCTGGTTAAACAACTCTTGCTGGCGATCCTGGCTGCGGTAGGTCTCATAGACCATGAGTTCGATTCCCATGCGGTGGGCCGCTGAGACAATCGCCGCTACCAGTTGCCGGGTCCCGGGCTCAAGCAGGGCATCGTCGCTGACACGGTTTGCCGAGCTGAAACGCTCATCCTGGGAGATTACGTCTTTATAGAAGTTCCCCATGATGGATTTACCTCCTGGCACTCAGGGGATATTTGCCTGCTTGGTGGTATGTTAACCGTTTCTTACCGTCCTGAAGCGAGGTTTCCGCCATATGCAAGATTTTCTGTGCAATTTTGGTCCGTCGTGTATAATTAGTTCTAGCTAAGTTTGACTCACAAGCAATTGAAGGTCGGTATCGCCAACCAGCGTCACCCCTCCACTAGCAGAGAATCTTCCTCAGCACATTTCAAGAAATAAGAATAGGACTATCAATGGCAGAACAAGGAACAGTGAAGTGGTTTAATGACGCCAAGGGCTATGGCTTTATCAGCCGTCAGAATGGCGAAGACGTTTTCGTGCATTTCTCCGCGATTCAGGCTGGCGGCTTCCGCAGCCTGCAAGAAGGCCAAACCGTGCAGTTCGACGTGACCAAGGGCCCCAAAGGCTGGCAAGCGGAGAACGTTACCGCTGTCTAGGTAGCGACAACGATCTCTTAGTAACAACAAAGTGCCCGGGTTTGCGAAAAAGTTTCGCAAGAATCCCGGGCATTTTTGCGTGTGACAGCGTAGAGCGGGCACCCTCGCCGCTGCTGTTGACTTTGGCGTTGTTGTCGCAGCGTGCCGGTGCTAGCGTTTGTTCACGGCGAGCCAGGGCATGCCGTGGTAGGAATCCGCCACCACCCAGGCAGCGGTCGTCAGAGCCCAAGAGAGCACGGTCTCGCTCCATTGAAAGGCGCTCTTGGGGCCTGGCGCCGCCACGATGGGTATCCACACCAGCAGCGTGAACATACCCATCTGCACCGCCGAGAGCGCGGCTGCCAGGCGTGCAAACACACCGATGATCACC
>JBAUVJ010000493.1:0-1939 GCA_049583165.1 Candidatus Sulfotelmatobacter sp.
GGATTACGCGATTTTGTGGTGGACGCAAGGTCGGATGTCACGTCGGGTTGTGGATTTTTCCTATGCTGCGAGCTGCGAACAAAGTTCACGGAAGATCCCCAAGGTCTCGCGATACAGGGATGCCCGCCCTTTGCAGAGTGCGCGAAGGATGGGCCACGCGCCGAGATTGCAACGGACATATTGCGACGAACACGGGGAGCCGCACTTTCATTTGCTACAATCGCGCCATGCCGACGGTGGTCCGATCCGGCCCGTATCGATTCTATTTCTATAGTCACGAACCCAACGAACCACCGCACATCCACGTTGATCGGGATGATCTCTCGGCCAAATTCTGGGTTGATCCGGTACAACTAGCCGCCAACTTTGGGTTTCGTGCGCACGAACTGCGCGATATACAATTACTTGTGGCCGAACGCACGGCAAAGTTTTTGGAGGCTTGGAATGAGTTTTTCGGCAGCAGCGGCGGATGAGCGGGTGCTGGATGTTGCCTTCAGCGACGATGCGCTGAGCGTGTCGCTGCGCGACGGCCGCATTATCACTGTGCCGCTCGTGTGGTATTCCCGCTTGCTCAACGCCACGCCCGCTCAGCGCAAGAATTGGAAGATCGCTGGCGGAGGCTACGGCCTCCACTGGCCCGACCTCGATGAGGACCTCAGTACCGAAGGCCTGCTCCGCGGCGCACCCGCACCGAGGTTTCACGCCCCCGCAAAATTAGCTCCAGTTGTTGACCTGATGAAATCCCTTAAGGAGTCGCTTGCAGAAATGAAAGCGGAGAGTCCGACGCATCCAACGCACGGTACCCACCCTCACCATGATCGCGTGAACATTAAGAAGAAAGACAAGCCCAAGACTTCCCAGAAGTAAGCCCCGCGAGGCTCAACGCTACACAGCTCAAAAACGACGCCCTTACATTCATTTCTGACCTGTGGCCTTTCTTTATGCCGGCAACGACCGGAGTTTATCCTGAGCTTGCCGAAGGGCTCCCACACACTTGGCGCGTGCAGTACCATCGGCCCTGCGGGGCTTAACTTGAGGCGCTTAGCAGGCGTGAATGAGCCGCCGATCAGGCGGCGATTGGGAGCCTGCTGCCGAAATCCTGAGCGTTCTTTGCGAAGGATCTCGAGCCACATCGGGGGCAGTAAACACTGCTTATGCCTGCCGAAGCTTTATTTGTTCGCGACCCGCGTGAGGTCCCGTTTCTGCGTGAGCAGGTCGGGAAGGTACTTGCGCTCGCCCACGAAGCATCTCGAAGCATACCCATCCAGGAGAGCGATGATTTTGGCTTTATGGCGGTTCAGTTTCTCTATAAGCAGATGCAACACGGTGAATCGGTCCTTTCTTTGGTGCCGCGACGCGACGCTGGCTTAATCGCCCGTACGATGATTGATGGTCTGTACCAACTCCTGTGGGCGTTTCAAGCACGCGAAGAGCGAGCCAAGCGCTGGCGCTTATTTTCGATCATTTATGACTGGCGCCGAATCCAGGGACAGCTAAAGCTAGGCATTCCTGTTGATGGGGAGCATATTCGTCGAACAGAATCGCTCCTGAAGGTGCTTGGCAACACGCATAGGATCAAGAAGCTAAAACCAAACTCGCATGATCTCTATCACAAGCGTTGGCATGGAGGCATTACGCTTGCGGATATGGCGGATGACGTCTCTCGGGAGCTCTACGATGGGCCTTACGCGGAACTTTCAGATTGGGAACACTGGGGAGTGGGAGGGATCGGGGAGTCAATCGAGCGCGAAAATTCCCGCGTTATCGTGAACACTGACTCTGATCGCACCGCAGGAGTTGCTCTTCTTGCGGCGTTCCAGTGTTTGCTCCAGACGCTGGTAGTCGCAGACATTCATCTCCGCCTGAGGCTCAGGGACGCAATTCAGACTCTTGGCGAGGATTTCAGGAAAACGCTCGACTCGTTTTATTAGCAGTCGAT
>JBAUVJ010000494.1:0-11099 GCA_049583165.1 Candidatus Sulfotelmatobacter sp.
TCTGTGTGCAGAGCAGAATCATCGAGATCGTTCAAATAGGGATGGGTCATCGAGTGGCAACCGATCTCGAAACCGAGAGCACTCAGTTCCTGTAGTTGAGCGGGCGATAAGTATCCGGGCTTGCCGAGAAAACCAGCGGTGACATAGAAGGTCGCACGGTTTTGCGTTTCGCTCAGGATGGGGGCGGCAATCAAGAGGTCGGTCTCGCAGCCATCGTCGAAACTGAGAGCAACCCCGGGAGTCTCAGGAGAATCGAGCGCTTCTCCGACAGCCATACCGCGCCGGCCTTCGGATTGCAGCCATCGCATGTGGTCACGGAATTTACTTTCCGGCAGGATGTAGCGGACGTAGCCGGGCTCCGATTGGCAGAGCGGACGCCCCGGCCTCTCCAATTCGTGATACATCAGGCAGGCGAAGCGGCGCGGAGCCATTCAAAAAATCCTTCTCAGCTGGGCTTTGATGGAAGCGGGCACTCTTATTCCGGCGCGATCCAGCATTTGCTTGCCGCCCTTCATGATGCGCCAGAGGCGATTCGACCGGGCATGATCGCGTCTGAATTCAGCCAGCAGTTCGTCGGCGATGATGCCGGAAGATGGCAGTCGATATTCGTCTTTAACACCAAAATAATTCCCGGTCGCCAAGGCGCGCAAAATGGCTTCGCGTTTCGGAAGCGCATTGTCTAGTTCCACAAACATGCCGCGATATTGCTTCTTCCAATGCAAGTCTTGGCCGTAGAAAGCGAACATTTCGGGATGACCTTGCCGCAGACGTTGCAGCAAGGCAAATGTTCCCGGCCTGGGAGCGTAGCGGCCATCGTACTTTGTGTTCCAGACCTCTATCCCAAGCGGCAAAGATTCGAAGCTCTCAATCCAGGCGAAGGCGTCATCCTTAGGGTGAGCGATGACTGAGATAGCGTTCTGCGAGTTGATATGACGGATCACTTCCTGAGGATCCGTTGCTGGATTCAGCTGCGTGGCGCCGTATCCGAGGATGTGCATATTGCGCTCGCACCGGTATTCCAGACCGGCCACAAACACGAATTTGTCATCAGAAAGCGATTGGCACTGCTCGACGTAGCGCCGGATCGAAGCGTCGTCAAAAAACTCGGCGTGATCCGTGACACAGGCGAAAGAGCAACCCTCGGCGAGAAATATTTCGCGCAGCTCCGGCAGGGCGAACTCGCCGTCCGAGTAGGTGCTATGCATGTGCATTGCGCCCTTAAGCATGGGGCTTTCCCTCGGAGAGTTGTGCGGCTGCATGCCGGCCTGCTTGCCGCTTGAAAACGCGCTGCGCGAAACTTAGCCAGTCGCCCAGTTCAGGCAATGGATCGCTCCACTGGAACATGTCGTGATAGGTGCCGGGCACCGGGGTCAGCATTGCAAGGAGCGTTCTCAAGCGGTCTGGGTACGGTTCGGGATAGCCTTGGGGAGGTCCCATCCAGACTTCAACGAGATGACGAAAATCGCCGAGCAGCCAGCGGCAGCGAACGCCGATGCTATAGCCGGTTGAGAGCGGGACATCGCCGGTCTCCGCCATGCGGGCCATCAGGGCAGGGAAATCGACTCCGGCATAGCACGCCAAGGGCAAAGAGTTCCAGAAGCGGCCGTTTACTTCCATGAAGACTGGAGCCGCTCCATCTTTTTTCCGAAACTCGACCATGGCTACTCCGTGCCAGTGTAATGCACGCAGCATCGCCAGCGACGCGTTTCGGATAACAGGATCGGGGGCGATGCTAACTCGGACCGCGCTGCCCGAGCCCGTAGGATACACGTCGCGAATGCGCTGGTGCGCGAACTCGGCACGCAGTTCTCCATGATGCATCAAGGCAAAGTAGCCAGTGCCCTCGCCGGCTACGAACTCCTGAATCAATATAGTAGAGCAGCGGCTTTGCAAGTCTTTGTAGGCGGCGTGGAACTGCTGGGGATTGCTGGCGTAGCGGGGACGGCCCGCGGTGCGAACGGTTCCGCTCGAGGACAACTCTTCGGATGCGCGCGGTTTTAACACGACGGGGAAAGATATCGACCGAACGAGTTCCTGCGACTGCTGGGTGCTTGCTACCGTGATTGTCTTAGGGACGGCGATGCCCAAAGATGCCGCCAGTTTTGTGGTCTCCTCCTTATCGAATGCGCGCAGCAAATCGGCGTGGTCCGGCAACACCAGACGAGCCCCGGTGGCCGCGAGCTTTTCGCGATGGACGGAGATCGGCAACGTCGTGGCCTCGGTCATGGGCAGAATCAAAGTTCCGCCGCTCGTGCTGGCGAGATCAACCAGCTTCGCGATGAATTCGTCCGTGTGGCGGTGGGTAGCGGGATACTCGAAACTGCGCGTGCAGGAACGCGACCAGCCGGCTTTCGACCAGGAGTTCGATTCTCCCACCCAAACTTCGTGCCCGGCGCGGGCGAGCGAGCGGACGCTGCCGACCGCCTGGTTCTGATTGCCATCGAGCACGAGAACTCTCATTGCTTTGTCGATGTGTTCATCGATCGGCCCATGGAAATATCGCTTCCCCGGACTCAACCTGAAATTCTTGCACTGCATTCTGCAACACGTCGGCGAACTTCACCGCGATGTGCGACCAGTCAAACTGAGCTGCCAGCTTGGCGGCGGCTTCTTCGTACCTGCGTCGAATGGCATTGTCTCGCACCAACAGCAAAATGGCGTCGGCAAACTCGGTCGGCGAATCGGCGAGGATCAAGTCGCGTCCGGTCTGAACGCTCAAGCCTTCGGCTCCAACCGAAGTCGAGACCATCGCTTTGCCCACGGCCATGGCCTCAAAAATCTTGAGCCGAGTGCCGCCGCCGATGCGCAGCGGGACGATCACGACCGTGGCATCGCGCAAGTAATCGGCAACAGAAGGGACAGTCCCCGTGACTTCGACCGAAGCGGAAGCCACTCGCTTGACCTTCGGGTGCGGGTTCCGTCCGACGATCTGGAAAATCGCCTTAGGATATTGGGAGAGTACGCGGGGGAAGATTTGTTCGCAGAAATAAACGATGGCGTCAATATTGGGCTCCCAGTCCATTGAGCCGGTGAAAACAATTCTTGGGGGCTGGGCTTGCGCGGGCGGGGCAATGGCATACTTCTCTGTGTCTACGCCGGTGGGCACGACGCTGATCGTGCAGCTGTGATTCATTTGCAGCATCAATTCGCGATCGTGCTCGGAAACGGCGACGATGTAGCGAAAACGGCCGAGCGCGGAGCGTTCCTGGCGCTCCATTTTGGCGGCTTCGATTTTGTAGGCGATCCGCTTGATGAGGTTTGACTCCGTGGACGCCATGCGCTGCCACAGGGCGGTCTCGACATTGTGCTGAAAAAGTACGGTAGGCGTGGGCAGGGCGCGCGGGAAGTTCTGAGATGCGGATAGGAAATCACAGACTGCAACGTCGACCGCGCCGCCTGCGAGCAACTCTGATACTGAATGCTGTACGCGAGAATGAGTGAATTTGCTCACGGCGAACGGAGCGGGTTGGAAGAGACGCCGAAGATATTCCGCGGATTGCGCGAGCGTGGAATCCGGCGCGGCGGTGAAGATCGTCTGAGCTCCAGAGAATTCGTTCTGAATTGCTGCTTCGTAGGCGGAGTCGCGAGCGCCGCCGTAGTAAGTGAGCAGAGTTACCTGGTGAGCACGAGCGAGATGTTTCAGAATGTTATAGGAACGGATCTTGCCGCCGGTATCAACCGGCAGCAGCTTGCCCGCCTTGACCCAGAGGATTCTCACTCGCCGATTACCAACAGATGCCCTCGTACTTCCCGCTCGCCGCAGGCCGCCGCGATTTTTCCAGATTCACCAGGTCCACAACGAAATGGTCCGGGCGAAGGTGCTTGCGCAATTCATCGCGCTGAATGCCGCGCGTGCCGATGACGACCACTTCAGCCTTTTCCACAGTTTCCGCCAAATCATTGCAGAGCAGGGAACCGACGTGCGGAATGGCGTGCTCAATATATTCCCGGTTGGAACCGATCAGGCGGCCGAGCGAGACGTTGTCGTCCCAGATGGTGACTTCGCGTCCTTCTCCCAGCAGATGTTTCACCATCTGCACCTGAGGGCTTTCGCGAAGATCGTCGGTAGCGGCCTTGAAGCTGAGTCCCAGCAGCGCCACTTTTTTCTTTCCGGTCTGGAGCACGATCTCGACTCCGCGGCGAAAGTGCTCGTCATTGCTCGGCATGATGGATTCGAAGAGCGGAAGTTTAAGATCGAGTTCCTTGGCGCGATAGTTGAAGGCGCGAACGTCTTTTGGCAAACAGGATCCACCGAAGGCAAATCCGGGCTTCAGGTAGCTGGAGGAAATGTTCAGTTTTGTGTCGGCACAGAAAATCTCCACCACTGCCTCGGCATCGACTCCCAATTCTTTCGCCATGGAACCGACTTCATTGGCGAATGAGACCTTGACCGCATGCCACGCATTGCAAACATACTTCACCATTTCGGCGGAGCGGAAGGATGTTTGAAAAACTCTACCCGGGGCCCAGGCATAGAGTTCGCGCAACACAGCGGCATGGTTGTCATCGGCCGCGCCAATGATGGTCATGGAAGGTTCCATGAAGTCGGATACGGCAGTACCTTCGCGCATGAACTCCGGATTGACACAGACGCCAAAATCTTTTCCGAGGCGCTTTCCGCTGACACTCTCGAGCGTGGGAATCACAATCGATTCAGCAGTCCCGGGCAGCACTGTACTCCGGAGCACGACAAGATGAGAAGTTTTTTTCTCTTTCAGGGCCTCGGCGATGCTGCGACAAACTGGCTCGATGTGTCCAAGGTCAAGCTTGCCGCTGCGCAGGCTGGGGGTGCCGACGCAAAGAAACGAAATATCGGTTTCAAGCACCGCGGCGGCAGAATCCGAGGTAGCCCGAAGCCGGGATGCTTTGTGGCATTCGGCCACAAGTTCGGCTATGCCGGGCTCGACGATCGGACTGCGTCCACTTTCGAGCTGCTCAACCTTGGCGCCGCTGAGGTCGACGCCGATGACAGAATGCCCCTGCGATGCCAGACATGCCGCTGTGACCGATCCGACATAGCCGAGTCCAAATACGCTAACCTTACTTTTCATAGGCCTTCGCTAGTCTACCAGTGATGGCATGATCGACTTGAAGCTGGTATGGGTAACTCTTTCTGTTCTATTGACATAGGTGGTTGCGTGGTGGCGTTATCAGGCGGTGGGAACGGATTTTGCTGCCGAGGCTTGAGCCTCCCAGTCGTAGGCTTCTCCTTCCAGACAGACCCGGTGCCACAACTCCAGGTTAAGCAAGCGCCAGATGCGATCGTAGTGGTCGCGGTAGCGGGCTCGATGTTCGCGGAAAAGATTCTCGATGGCGGCACGTTTGAAGAATCCCCGGTTCGTGGAGCGTGGTTCCAGGAGAAGTTGTTCGATGGTATCCAGTTGAGCTCCGGCCAGCCAACCGCTCCATGGAGTGGGAAATCCTAACTTCGGGCGGTAGATGATCGGATGGGGAAGCAGAGGTTCCATCGCCTTCTTCAGAATCCGCTTGCCCGTGTTGCCGTGAATCTGGATGCTGGCAGGAACGCGAGTGGCCCATTCCACCAGAACATGATCCAGAAATGGCACGCGGCTCTCGATGGATGCCGCCATGCTCATGTTGTCCTGTTTCATCAGAAGCTCAACCAGGTAGGTCTTGATGTCGGTATAGAGAAGGCGTTGCAGAAGTTCGCCGGACGATTTCTCCCAATATTGAAGGACACTGCGGTAGGCGGAGCCGGCCTCGATTTCATGGTTGAGTTCGTCGGTCAGCAGGTCGCTCTGATCTTTCTGATTGAAGGCGGAAAAAAAGTTATCGAAGTAAAACGAACTCCACGATTCTCCGTCGAGGCCGAGAAAGGTGTGTGAAAGCTTGCGGCGTGTGGTGCCATTGAGCACGCTTGAACTGGCGATGAAATCGCGAATGCCGCGACGAACGGGCCGGGGGACAATGGCGCGGAAGACGCGGTCGAAAGCCATATTCTTCAAAGTGAACGCGTAGCGAGAGTAGCCTCCCAGGGTTTCGTCGCTGCCTTCGCCGGTGAGGACCACTTTGACGCGCTCGCGAGCCAACTGCGCCACGAAGAATAGAGACACGCTGGAAGGCCACGTGATGGGCTCGTCCTCATGCCAGATGAGCTTCGGGAGCGCTCCAAAAAAATCCTGGCGGCTGACGAATACTTCATGATGCAGCGATTTGAGATGCTGGGCCACGGTCCGGGCATAGGGCAACTCACTGTAGGTTTGCTCGGAATATCCGACGGAGAATGTTTCGACGGGTTCGCGCCGTATCTTGGTCATCAATGCCGCCACGGCGCTTGAATCCAGTCCGCCGCTGAGGAATACGCCGAGAGGAACGTCGCTCATCAGGTGGCTGCTAACCGCATCTTCGAGCAGATCGCGATAGGTTTCAACGTAGTAGCTCTCTGGGCGAGGTGTGTCGGTGGAAGCCTGCGGCAGATCCCAGTATTGCTCGATCTGTATCTCACCCAGCTCGTTCACTTGAAGCCAGTGTCCGGGCATGAGCTTATGCACGCCGGCGTAGAAGGTTTCGTCTCCCGATAAGTAGCCGAACGCGAGAAATTCCGGAAGAGCGATGCGATTGAACCGGGGGCGCGTGCCCGGATACGTCAGTAAAACTTTAATTTCTGAACCGAAGACGAAGTTGCGGGGCGTGAGCCGATAGTACAACGGCTTGATTCCGAGGCGGTCACGAGCGACGAAAAGAGATTTTCGTTTTGCATCCCAGATGGCGAAGGCGAACATGCCGCGCAGATGCTGGACGCAGTCCCTGCCGTACTCCTCATAAAGATGAACGATGGTTTCGGTGTCGCTCTGCGTGCGGTAGTGATGGCCGCGCGCGATCAAATCATCGCGCAATGTCCGGTGATTGTAGATTTCACCGTTGAAGACAATCCAGATCGAACCATCTTCATTGCTGATAGGCTGATGGCCGTTGGCAAGGTCGACGATGCTAAGTCGGCGCATGCCGAGGCCGATTTTGCCTTGCGTGAAGAAACCGTCGTCATCCGGACCACGGTGCGTAATCAAGTCGCACATGCGCCGCAGAACGCCGGAATCGACGTGCGCGTCTTGACCGAATTCGAATATGCCCGCAATTCCACACATACTGTTTAATACCCAACCTGCTTATCGCCCGAGAGCCGACTAGGGCTCGGAATCAAGAAATTCGACGTCACTAACGACCGCAGGCTCCACAAGGTCACCTTCGGAAGAGAGATCCGTTTCCAGTCCAGAATGACGCATTCCGGAATGATTCAACCCAGGATGACTCAACCACTCGAAAGTTTCAGTCCGCCCGGGATTTGAAACGAACCGCTTGCCGCGCCAGTCGGCGAAACTGCCTGAAACCATAATAACGTGCACGAACCGGCTGTGCTCCAGTTTGCAATAGAGCAAGCTCGCATCGCTGGTGCAGGAGCCGCAGGTCCAGTCGGTATTTCCTGGAGCAAAGAACAGGAACTCCGTGCTAGTGAGTGTCTGGTAGCGATAGCCTCGAACTCCACGGACCAGTTTCTTACCGATGGTCGTAAGTGTGCCGACGTCGGATGCACGGGTGGTCGGCTGAAATAAAACTCCGCAGTCCTCGGGCAATGTTACGTTGGCGGTAGCGCACATGGTGGGCGCAACCTGCTTTGACCCGTAGGCGCGCGAGATCGAGTCTTTGACGATCTCCGTGGTCCACGCAGAGTCGCGATCCAAAAGCAGCGCCATGCAGGCGTTTTGTTTACTCGTATCGGCGCCGGAATATTCGGCAAAGAGCGCGCCCCGTTCCTCCGTCAGTTCGAGGTCGGGAGAGAAATGCCAGAAAATTTCCAGGAGATGGCTGCCATGTCCTTCGGCCACATCGCGCACAAACCATAAGCCACCTTTTACGTGAAAGACGAACCGGCGGTGCAACACCGGGCCGGAGAGCCGGCGGTAGCCATCGTGGCTGCCAGCAAAGAAATCAAAGGTCTGACCATTCAACCAGGTTTCGACGCGCACCTTGGGCAGCGAGCTCCATGCAAAAGGACCCTCGGGAACTGCCTGATCGAGGTTGTCGACTTTGAGAGTGTTATGCGCAGCGGTGCCGCGGAAGCGGTCGCGTTCGTCTCCATCGGAGATGTAGCAGTACGTGCCGGAATCGACAAGAAATCGGTGGCCGTTGAGGGAGAAGCGAATGCTGAGAGCGTCGGCGTGACCGTGACCGGAGTGACCTGTGCCTTGCGGTCCCGCATCGATCATCAACTGCTGCGGGCAGTGCTGCTGGTCGTTGCTTCGCAGGTCATTGCTCTGCGTGTCATTGATGAGATAGATGCCTCCCGCTGCGAAAGCTCGTGATGCGGGTGGCGCCACGGAACGCGGCTTGGAGAATGCTTCGATGGCCTTGTCGCCGAAGAGCCAGATTGCCTCCTCAGTGAGCCCGGCGGCCGTGTATTTGTTGCAAGCATAGAGAACCGAACCTAACGCCAGAGGGTCGGTCATGTGCTCAACTTGATTGCGCCGGGGATTGAAAACTCTGCCGCCATCATCGTCCCCGAAACCTTCGGGCGCACCGAGTTCAGAGAGCGCGTGGACCACGTCCAACATTTTTTTCATTCGGTTGTCGAATTCTTCCGGGATGGCCAAGCCGTTCTCACCAGCCAGATGCCGCGCGTGTAAGAAAAAATCGAGCGCATAGACGTGATAGTAGAGAGCCTGCTCGAAGTAAACGCCATCGGGATGGACTTGGCGTTCGGATTCTTCCTGAACAATTTTCCAGCCCCGTTCTTGCCAACGTTTCGCCGCGGAAATTTCCGGACACAGCATGCCGATAAAGAAGAGCGCAACTGCCTCGCCGAGGAGGTGCGTGTTGGGTGAAAAATATGTCGACAAATAGCGTTCGATGTACCGTCCATGCAATTGCAGAGCGACGGTGATATCACTTTGGAAGTCAGCAGAAATATCCGGACATCCGGCTGCGAGATTGCGAATCCAAAGCCAGGAGAGGCTGCGGAATGCGACTTCGAGCGTGCTCGCCCAATTGATGCCGAGTGGATAGGGATTCGCCTTGAGCCACGAATACCACTGGGCCACGAGCTCATCCGTGTAGACTCGATTGCCAGTTAGAAGCCGGGCTTTGGCAAGCGTTACGAGATGCTGATGGCGGTTCAGCTCCCAGATGATTTTGTGATCGCCGACCTCATGAAAATCCAGAAAATTAATCTTGTACCAGGGCTTTAGGGGGCTGCGCTTGGCGTGAACGGGATCGCAATGCCAGTCGATGTTCGGGCCGTAAGCGAGCTTTTCGTATCCCAACAAATGAAATTCATGGCGGCAAATGCCGTCCGCGTCTTGAATGATTTTATCGGTTTCGCGGGGTAGATGCTGTTGCAATAGCGCCGACCGGCGGAGGAATTCTTCGCTGTCTTTATTTTTCGCGAAGAGAAATTCGGAGTGTGGACCCGGTTGCGGTGCCAGAAGGCCTGCGAGACCCAGACGGTAAAGCGCTAAATCGAACCTTTTCGAAGCTTCCTGGCCCATCCGAGTGCGAACTTCTTCCCAGTTCATTTGGGTCATGCGGGAAATTTTTCTTTGCCATTGGGGAGCCACGGTCCATGTTAACGTGACTGGCCGATCTCAAGCCTGCTCGTTTGTCGAGACCAATTACGCGCGCGTGTAGATGGCCAGAAAAAACGTTTGTAAATAATTGATAATAGATTAGTTAAGTCGAGTGATCGTTGGGCGACTTCGGTTTGCGAGTGGACGCACATAATACTTGTCGCGGAGTATTTCTGAATCAATGGCCGGTTGAGAGCTCCCTGATGCGCTGACTCAGTTGCCCCGCCAGAGCTCGATAGTGATAGCGGTTGGCAAGCCGATCGCCGACATCTTCCCGTGAACGCTTCGGCATTTCGAGCGCCCGGAGCAGTCCATCCGCGATGGCTTGAGGATCGCCCGACGGAGCCCAGATTCCGGACTCGGTTGCCTGCAAGACGTCGGTCAGCGCGCCTTCTTCGGTCACGGCCAGGATAGGAATTCCGGTCTGCAAGTATTCGTAAAACTTCGCCGGTACCTGCAACTCGTGATTGCCCTGGAATAACAACAACAGATCGGATTGCCAAAGAAGCTGCCAAGCTTGTTTCCAGTCGACGCGAGATCGGAACTCGACGCATTTATTCTGAAGCAAATCAGGCACGATACTGGCGGCCTCGGCCCGATGCGCAGGACCGATACCGCCTTGAAATACCACCTGGAAGGATTCCGGGTTCAGACGTCCCGAACGCACGAGCCCCGCTAGGGCGGTTAAGAAAGTATCGATCCGGCGATTTGCGTAAATCGAGCCGAGGTGAAGCAGCAGCCGCCGAGGGTTGGCTTGTAGGACTTGCGGGGCCGGCAAATCTTCGAAGCCGTTGGTCAGAGTTTGAAACTTTTCAGGATTCAGGGTCGAATAACGGCGCTGAAATGCACGACGCAGGCGGTCAGTATTACACAGCACCATATCCGATTTTCGGATACAGCTTTCTTCCATGTGCTCTGCCAGTTGATTCCACCAGCGAGGGCCGGTGCGATCGGGAACCAGGCTCGACCAGGGATCCCTGAAATCGATGAGCCAAGGCAACTGGAATTTTTTCTTGAGGTGACGAGCGACTAAATGGGTTGTCCAGGGAGGGCCGCTGGAAAACATCGCATCCACGCGTTCCTCACGGAGAAATTGTTCGGCGCGAAGGATCGCGGGTAAATACCAGCCCCAGTCCCGGTCTGGGATCTGGAAGAGAGCCAAGATGTTCTGCCGTAGCCAGCCGATCTCTTGCTTGTCACCTTGCTTCTCGGGCGCATCCGGTCCATTGGTCTTGGAATTTGCGGGAGGGCCTGATGGTGTAAGAAAACCTTTTACGCTTCCGTACCACTCCAAAGGAGTGGACATCACCCTGGTGCGCATGACCTTGATCGAAGGTGGTACCGTCCTGCTTGGATCCACGGTCCTGTAAAACCGTTCATCGACGGTAAGAACGACGGGCTCAATTTCGTATTCCGAAAGATAACGGCAGAGTTGGGCAACACGAATGCTCCCAACCTCCGCTTGGGGGGGGAAAGTATGGCTGACGACCAGGATCCGAAGTGGATTCAAGAATTTGC
>JBAUVJ010000495.1:0-1706 GCA_049583165.1 Candidatus Sulfotelmatobacter sp.
CCACCACTGGGAGCAGCGCTCCGTGAGTCCGTCTCGTCCGTTCATCCTGCGGCCCGTAGCTACTTCTCTGTTGATGGCTGCGATCCTGCTCGTGGGCATCGTCGGCTATACCCAATTGCCAATCTCCGCGTTGCCCGAAGTGGACTATCCCACCATCCAGATACTCACGTTTTATCCCGGAGCAAGTCCCACGGTAGTCGCCACCACAGTGACGGCCCCTCTCGAGCGCCAATTCGGCGAGTTGCAGGGCCTAAGCCAGATGACTTCCTCCAGTTCCGGCGGAACTTCTGTGATCGTGCTGCAATTTAATCTCACGCAGAGCATTGACGTCGCCGAACAAGAAGTGCAGTCCGCCATCAACGCTTCGCAAAGCCTGCTGCCTTCCATCCTTCCCGCGCCGCCCACCTACAGTAAGACGAATCCAGCCGACGCGCCGGTGCTCACCCTGGCGATCACTTCCAACTCGATGCCGCTTCCGCAAGTGGAAGATCTGGTGGACACGCGCCTGGCCCCGAAAATTTCCCAACTCAGTGGCGTCGGCCTGGTAACCATCAGCGGCGGACAAAAACCCGCCGTGCGCATTCAAGCAAACCCCACCGCGCTGTCGGCCTATGGCATCAACCTGGAGGACCTGCGTTCCGCGCTCACCAATGCCAGCGTGAACGCCGCGAAAGGGAACTTCGACGGTCCCACTCAGGACTACCAGATTGACGCCAACGATCAGCTGGTCACGAACACCGATTATAGGAAGGTCGTCGTCGCCTATCGCAACGGCGCGCCGGTCATGCTCCCAGACGTAGCCGCCATTGTGAATGGCGTCGAAAACAATGCCCAGGCCGCCTGGATGAATCAGACCCCCGCGGTAATTCTGAACGTCCAACGCCAACCCGGCGCGAACACCATCAGCGTGGTGAAAAGCATCAAGCAATTGATCCCGCAGCTCGAAGCGAATCTACCCACCGGCATTCAAGTAACCACGCTCACTGATCTCACGACCGCGATCGAAGCCTCAGTCTCTGACGTCGAGTTCGAATTGCTCCTAACCATCGGCCTCGTCGTGCTGGACATCTTTCTTTTCCTGCGCAGCCTCTACGCCACCATTATCCCGGCGGTAGCAGTGCCGCTGTCACTGGTCGGCACCCTCGCCGTGATGTACCTCCTCGGATACAGCCTGGACAACTTGTCGCTGATGGCCCTGACCATCTCCACCGGCTTCGTCGTGGACGACGCCATCGTCATGATCGAAAACATTTCGCGCTACATCGAAGCAGGCGATAAACCGATGGAAGCGGCGCTGAAAGGCGCGGAACAAATCGGCTTCACCATTCTCTCGCTCACTGTCTCCCTGATCGCCGTGCTGATTCCGCTCTTATTTATGGGCGACGTAGTAGGCCGCCTGTTCCGTGAATTTGCAGTAACACTCGCCGTCACCATCGTGCTTTCAGCGGTGGTTTCGCTCACCCTCACTCCAATGATGAGCGCGCGAATCCTCCGCCACACGCCCGAAGATCAGCAGGGCCGCTTCTACAAAGCTTCCGAACGCGTCTTCGAAAATATGATCGCGTTCTACGGCCGCACTCTGAAATTTGTTCTGCGCTATCAGACAATCACGCTTCTGGTTGCAGTCGCCACCCTCCTGCTCACAATTTTTCTCTACATCATCATCCCCAAGGGTTTTTTCCCCGTGCAGGACACCGGCGTAATCC
>JBAUVJ010000496.1:0-12835 GCA_049583165.1 Candidatus Sulfotelmatobacter sp.
CCATCACCCAGAAAAGCCCGCGACCCGATGGCTGGTTCATCGCCCGCAAATTCTCTGGCAGTCGTATGTATGGTTTCGCCGATATTCTAGCATTGCTTTCGTCGAAAATAATTTCTGAATTAAAAAGCGGCGCTTCTTATGACAACAGCGCACGCTTTACGCCGATCGAAGAAACTCGGCTATACTACTTTGCAATCATCAGACCTTCGGCGGTCAGTGTGGCGGAAGCAGGATTCATGAATTGGTCGGAACAGGAAGTACTGATTACAGGCGGTACCGGTTCCTTTGGCAAGAAGTTCGTCGAGATTATGCTGCGGGAATACCATCCCAAACGGCTGGTAATCTTCAGCCGGGATGAATTGAAGCAGCATGATATGCGAGCCGCCGGCCTCGACCACATCAGCCTGCGCTACTTTATTGGCGATGTGCGCGATCCTTCCCGCCTGCAACGCGCTTTCGCGGGCATTACAGTAGTAATTCACGCGGCCGCACTAAAGCAGGTTCCGGCATGTGAATACAATCCCTTCGAGGCCATTCAGACCAACATCATGGGCGGCCGCAACGTGATTGATGCCGCCATCGATAAGGGAGTCCGGCGCGTGCTCGCTCTCAGCACAGATAAAGCCGTGAACCCCGTTAATCTCTACGGAGCAACCAAGCTGTGCGCAGAAAAAGTATTTGTTCAGGCGAATGCTTACGCGGGCGCGCAGGAAACTCGCTTCAGCTGCGCCAGGTACGGAAATGTTGTAGGAAGCCGCGGCAGCGTCATTCCGGTTTTCCTCGAGCAACGCAAACGCGGCAAAATTACCATCACCGACCCGCGGATGACCCGCTTCTGGCTCACTTTGGAACAGGGTGTGCGCTTCGTGGTTCGCGCGATCGAGCAAATGCATGGCGGCGAAATCTTTGTGCCCAAGATTCCCAGCATGCGCTTGGTCGATCTCGCCGAGGCTGTTGCGCCGGGATGCGCGGTGGAGTGCATCGGCATTCGGCCCGGCGAAAAATTGCACGAGGTTTTGCTCTCCGAAGATGAAGCGCGCAACGCGGTGGAATTGGACGACATGTACATCATTCAGCCATCGCATCCGTGGTGGAAAAGATCGAACTGGATTCATGCCCGCGAATTGCCGCAAGGGTTTCGTTACACCAGCGATAACAATGAAAAGTGGCTCAGCAATGAACAATTGCAGGAACTGATTGATCCCCAGATCGCGCTCAAATCCGCGATTCCGGCATAGATCGCTATATTTGTAATTTAGTAATTTTGTAATTCCGTAATTGAAAAACGCAAGAGCCCGGTGTGCGCCAGAGTCTTCCATTACCAAATTGCCAAATTACCCAATATCTCCGCCCGTACCAACCGCGACCCGCGAAGCGCTTGCCATCGATGGCGGAACTCCCGTGCGCAGGACCTTGCTTCCCTACGGGCATCAGTCGATTGGAGACGACGACATTCAGGCCGTGGTGAACGTGCTGCGTTCTGATTGGCTCACAACCGGACCCAAGGTAGCCGAGTTTGAAGAAGCGTTTGCCTCCCGGGTCGGCTCCAAGCATGCAATCAGTTTCAGTTCTGGCACGGCTGCCTTGCATGGCGCCGCTTTTGCCGCCGGACTTAAGCCGGGTGACGAGGCCGTCACCACGCCGCTGACTTTTGCGGCTACCGCGAACTGCGTGCTGTATCAGGGAGCGACTGCCGTGTTCGCCGATGTGAGCGCCAACACGCTCAATCTCGATCCCGAGCAAGTCGCGGCGCGAATGAGTGCACGTACCCGCGCCATACTTCCGGTCGATTACGCGGGACATCCGGCGGACTTGGATGCCATCCACGAAATTGCCGCTCGCCACGGATGTCTTGTGATCGAAGACGCCTCGCATGCTCTGGGCGCTGAATACCTGAGTGCCAATAAAAGTACCGAAAAAAGCGCTGAAAAAACCCGCCGCCGCGTCGGCAGCATCGCTGACATGACCGTCTTCAGTTTTCATCCCGTCAAGCACCTGACAACAGGCGAGGGCGGCATGGTAACCACAGACCGCTCGGACCTCGCCGAAACACTGCGGCGATTTCGAAATCACGGTATCTCGAGCGACGCGCGCCAGCGCCAGGCGAACGGCCAGTGGCACTACGAAATGGTTCTATTGGGTTTTAACTATCGCCTCACGGATATCGCTTGTGCGTTAGGCCTGTCGCAACTGAAGAAGTTGGAAGAAAATCTCGCCCGCCGGCGCGAGATTGCAGCCCGTTATGCGGCCGCGTTCAGCAGTCTCGAAGCCTTGACGCTGCCGGTTGTGCGAGCCGATTCGAATCCAGCCTGGCATCTTTATCCCGTCCGGCTGAATCTCGCACGGCTGAGCGCGCACCGTGGCCACATATTCCGCGCATTGCGTGCCGAGAATATCGGCGTCAACGTTCACTGCATTCCGGTGCACCTCCATCCCTACTATCGCGAGCGCTTCGGCTATCGCGGAGGAGAGTTTCCCATCGCCGAAGATGCTTATGCACGCCTGATCAGCTTGCCTATGTTTCACGCCATGACCGCTCAAGATGTGGAGGACGTGATCGCGGCGATTTGCAAAGTAATCCAGGGGTATATTTGCTGAATCCGTTTTGCGGGCACGGATACTTTCCTCAAATTCCAAACGTTGTTCCGGGACATGAGATTCTGACTAAATGAAGCCCAACGGCGAGCATTCGAAGACACTGGCTATCATTCAGGCGCGCATGGGGTCCACTCGGCTGCCAGGCAAAGTGCTTGCCGACATTCATGGCCGCCCGATGCTGTGGCATGTAATTCAGCGCACCCTGGCGGCTAAGACTCTTGACGAGGTGATTGTTGCGACAACAACCCAGCCCTCCGATGACGTGATCGTTGCTTTTTGCCAGGAACATCACGTTGGTTGTTTTCGTGGCGAAGAAAATGATGTGCTCGATCGCTATTACCAAGCAGCTCGGCAACAATATGCCGGCGCTGTTGTGCGCATCACTTCCGATTGCCCCATGATCGATCCCCAAGTCGTCGACAAGGTAGTGCAAGCGTTCCTACTCGATGATTGCGACTACGCATCGAATCGCTTGAAGCGCACCTACCCCCGCGGACTCGATACTGAGGTCATGACACTCCGCGCGTTGGGGCGAGCCTGGGCTGACGCGCGCGAACCCTACCAGCGTGTCCACGCGACGCCGTATATTTACCAGAATCCCGAACAATTCAAGATTCTATCGGTGACCGGAGACGCAGACTACAGCGCCTATCGTTGGACTGTGGATACGGTAGAAGACCTTGAATTTGTGCGCGCGGTGTATGGGCGGATGGCCAGAGAAGGATTTCTGTGGGGCGAAGTGGTGAGACTACTTGAGCGTCAGCCGGAACTCGCGGAGATAAATCGGGGAGTTGTGCAGAAGGCGATTTGCGAGGGCTGAGAGTCTGTACTTTGTATAACGTAATTGTATGAGAATTCCGCCGATACATTCCGAGGATAATCCATGCCTGGAGTGCGGGCGGCGGTTGTGCGACGCCCATTCTAAGGCGAGCTCGTGCCGACCGGGACAGGCGCGTCGGGAAACTCAGCAATGATCCTCGTCACCGGAGCCAGCGGTCTTCTTGGAGCCAGTCTTGTCGTAGCAGCGCGAGAGCAGAACCATGAAGTGGTTGGCCTTTATAACCGGCATCCTGTCTCCATCGACGGAGTGAAATTGCTGGCCGCTGATCTGACTGATCCCGCAGAATTCCGCCGGATATTCGATGAGGTCGAGCCCTCCTGGGTAGTGCACTGTGCGGCGGCAACCGATGTCGACTGGTGTGAAACCCATCCCGAAGAAGCTTACCGAATCAACGTGATGGTATCGTCGGCAATCGCCGAAGTCACTTCGCGGAGCAATTCTCGTTTGCTCTACATCTCCACGGACTCGGTGTTTAATGGCGAGCGCGGCAACTATGCGGAGACAGATCAGCCCGTGCCAGTAAACGTATATGCTAAAACCAAATTGCAGGGCGAAAGAGAAATCCTCCGCCGTGATCCAGCGGCTGCCATCGCCCGGGTCAATCTCTATGGATGGAACGTGCAGAAAAAGGATAGTTTGGCGGAATGGGTTCTCAAGGAGTTGTCCGCCCGGCAACTCGTGCGAGGATTCTCCGATGTAGTTTTTTGTCCCGCCGTGGCCAACGATGTGGCGGATATCCTGCTGGCCCTTTTGCATCGGAATCTGTCCGGTATTTACCATGTGGTTGGATCTGAGCCTGTCAGCAAGTACGTGTTTGCCAAACGAGTGGCGGCTGCATTTGGTTTCGACCCTGCGCGAGTTTCCGCTACCCTCTTGGCCGATGCAAAACTGAAAGCACAGCGGCCGCTGGATGTATCTTTGAACACGGGAAAAATCTGCGCTGCACTCGGGCGTTCTATGCCTGACGTCGACGCGGGATTGCGGCGTTTTGTCCAACTGCGCGAGAACGGTTACGCCGATCGCATCAAGAGCCACCTGGCTGGGGTTCAGGAATGAGCGTATTGAAGTTGGGGAAGAAACCCGTGGGCGCGGAGTACCCAACCTATTTTATTGCGGACATCTCGGCGAATCACGACGGAGATCTGGATCGCGCAAAACTATTGATCCGGCTCTGCGCTGAAGCCGGGGCCGACGCGGCCAAGTTCCAGAACTTTCGCGCTCCGAAGATCGTCAGCCAGCGGGGCTTCGACAGTTTGGGAAATCAGCTCTCTCACCAGGCAAAATGGAAGAAGAGCGTATTTCAAATCTATCGCGAAGCCAGTTTACCCTGGGAGTGGACTCCGGAGTTGAAACGGGAATGCGAGGCTTGCGGAATTGAATACTTCTCGGCTCCCTATGATTTGGAAGCTGTGGACATGCTCGATCCTTACGTGAATCTGTTCAAGATTGGGTCGGGCGATATTACCTGGCCTGAAATGTTGCACAAAGTGGCTGTCAGGCAAAAGCCGGTGCTCTTAGCCACAGGCGCTTCCGAGATTGGAGAGGTTCAGCGTGCGGCCGGGGAAATACTCAAAATCAATTCGCAGCTCGTGCTGATGCAATGCAACACAAATTACACCGCCAGCCTGGAGAACTTCCGGCACATCCATCTCCGAGTGCTGGAGACTTACAGTTCAATGTTCCCACTGTTGGTGCTGGGCCTTTCCGACCATACTCCGGGTCACGCCACGGTTCTTGGATCGGTGGCGCTGGGTGCGCGCGTCATCGAAAAGCACTTTACAGACGATAACCGGCGCGAAGGCCCAGATCATGTTTTTTCCATGACGCCATCCTCGTGGCGAGAAATGGTCGATCGAACTCGGGAACTCGAGTATGCTCTGGGCTCCTCGCAAAAGTTCGTCGCGGAGAACGAGCGGGATACTGTCGTTGTGCAGCGGCGCTGCCTCAGAGCAGCTCAAGATTTAAGAGCGGGAACGGTTCTGAAGGAAAACATGCTGGAGGCGCTGAGGCCGGCTCCGAGGGACGCCATTGTGCCATTCGACCTCTCGCGAGTGGTGGGCAAGAAGCTGTGCCGCGATCTGCCGCAGGGCGAACACTTGCGCTGGAGTGTATTGGCCGAGGCTGAGGGCGACGAGTGAAGGTTCTGTATTTTTCTGACAATACTTCCGGCCACAACCAGCGCTTTCTGGAAAAGCTTTCTCAGGCTGGGGTGAAGGTTTGGTTTTTCGATCCAGCAAGCGATCGCATGGCGGAAGGCTGGCTTCCTGAAGGAGTTGGCTGGATTCCTCCCAGGCACCCACTTTGCCGGAATTCGAGTCCCTCGCGTTATGCGGGTTTTCTGCCAGACTTCGAGCATGTATTGCGGGAGGTAGGCCCGGATCTAATTCATGCCGGCCCGATCCAGACTTGCGGTTTCCTGGCCGCACTTTCGCAGTTTCATCCCTGGCTTCTCACTTCCTGGGGGTCCGACCTTCTGTTTCATGCGCAGCGCAGCCTGGAGTACAAGGAGGCAACTCAACTGGCATTATCGAGCGCGGACGGCTTCTTTTGTGACTGCGACACGGTGCGCTCCAGGGCACAGGAATTTGCTGATATGCCCGAATCGCGCATCGTGCAGTTCCCCTGGGGTATCAGGAAGGGACTGTTTGGGCGGGATGGCCTCCTACCGCGGGGTGAAGAACGCGAGCCTGGCGCTCATCTCTTCATCTCTACCCGCTCGTGGGAGCCGCTTTACGGAATCAATACTCTTCTGGAAGCATTCCTGCTGGCTTACCGCGCAGACTCCTCTCTCCGTTTATTGTTGCTGGGCGATGGATCGGAAGCGGAAAAAGTGCGGGAGTTCATTGGCGCCCATGAGTTAAGCAGAGTGATTCGGACTCTCAGCCCCCAGGTCAAAAAGGAAATGCCGAAGTGGTTCCGCCTCGCGGACTCGTACGTCAGTTGCGCCCAGTCGGATGGAACGTCTGTTTCTTTGTTGGAAGCGATGGCGACCGGTTTGCCGCCGGTCGTGACCGACATTCCTTCCAACCGCGAATGGGTAGAAAAGGGGTACAACGGATGGTTGGCGCCATCGGGTTCCAGCGAGGAATTCGCCGAGCGGTTGCTGCGCGCTGCCCATCTCGGTGCCGAGCAACGAGGGCTGTTTTCGGAGCGCAACCAACGTCTCGTAGAGGAGAGAGCGGACTTGGATAGGAATTTCCCGAAACTTCTGGCAATGTATGAGCGGCTTACCGGCATGAGTATCGATCAATGAGCTGAATAGCTTGCTTTCGCTGCGCCGACTCGTTCAGCTGCGATTGTCCGACCGACACTATGAGAATTGACGAGGTATTATGGGCTCTGGCGCGTTGTCGTCTAGGAGAGAAGTGAGTCGTGCGCATTGTTCTGCACCGGGAGATTCCTGGGGATACTGAACTTCATCGTCAGTGGAACGCGGTCGCGCTAAAAACGGAGCGGCCCGAAGTGTTTTACACCTGCGAGTGGGCGCTCGCAGTTCAATCCGCCTACCAAGCCTCTCTGAAACCCTTGCTCCTCTTGGGATATGAAGGGAACGACTTGGTTGGCGTGGCATCGTTGGCCACTGATCTGGCTGAAAAAAATCTCAGCTTTCTCGCCGCTACCACAGCGGACTATTGCGACTTTCTTACCCTCCCCGCACGGCGAGCCGAATTCGTCGGCGCTGTTTTTGTCGAACTTCAAAAAATTAATGCGCGTCTAATTTCTCTGGCAAATCTGCCTGCCGACTCGAAGACGCCCGAAGCGCTGCGCAACAAAGCATGCACGAATAATTTTTACGTCCACATGCGGCCTGCATATTTGTGCTCTCAAGTGGAGTTGGGCACGAGCGAGCAACGTCAGCAATTGAAGGCGACTCTCGCGGGCAAGAAAAAACTTCGTCGCTATCTGCGCGAAATGGAAAAAGAAGGTCCGGTGACGTTTTCTCATCTTCAGTCGTGGGAGCAGATTCAGCCTGCCCTGTCTGCATTTTGTGATGCGCATGTGGCGCGTTTTCGGGATACTCGGCGTGTCAGCAGTTTATCGACTCCGGAGCGGCGGCTCTTCCTGGAAGAACTCGCCAGGCGATTTGACGGCCGCGGAGTGGTCACCTTGAGCCTGCTGAATATTCATGACCTTCCGGTCGCATGGAATTACGGATTTCAATTTCATGGAAGCTGGTTCTGGTACCAGCCAACTTTCGATAGCCGTCACGAAAACAACTCTCCCGGCCATTGCTTGCTTTCGAGGATAGTGATGGAAGCCTGCGACATGGATGGGATGAATGTAATTGACCTTGGCCTGGGTGCGGAAGGCTACAAGGAACGATTTGGAAACAGTTCCCGTCAGACGCTTCACGTCACAGCGACAAAATCGCGACTCAGACACCAGCGTGAAATATTGAGGTACGCAGCAGCAACTGCCCTGATGCGGTCGCCGAGGATTGAGGCTGCCGTTCGCAAGATTCTGAGGCCGTTCCACGGTCCGCATTCCGAACACACATTCCTGACACGCGTTCTGAAATACGACGAGCATGTTGCAGACGCAGAACGAAAAAGCAGCTAGACTATGCTGCAACCGACAATGACTCGCCGCGTTGCACCCATTACCATATTCACGCCGTCGGACGCCGATTCGAGCAACACCAACGCGCAAAATCTCACAGTCAAAGAGATTGTTGCCCGACTCCCCGAAGATCAGTTTCACGTAACCATGCTTTGTGGGAGCAATGTTCCCGACGCGCGCATCGCCAATCGCATGAACACGCGCCTGGTGGAATGGACGAATCATGGAAACACGTTGCGCTTGTTGCGCCACTGTCTCCTGCCTCCTCCGGATATTTATTTTTTTCCGCGCACTGGTCCGTTGGAGCGGACTTTCTTCGCTATGCGCAAGCGCCTGGGACTGAAAACCGCTCTTATCACATATATTGTGATGGCGATGGATGCGGCCACCAGTCGCGGAACGACTGGACGTTCCATCGTGGAGGGAGACATGGTATTTTCCAACTCCCATTATGTATCGGAGACGATTCGACAGATGTTTGGGATAGGCTCAACTCCGATCTATGACGGCATTGACCGGCGTCATTACTTTCCTCCGGTAGCCCGTCCAGAAAATGCCGCTCCAACCGTCCTATATGCAGGATCGTTCCAGCCGCGTAAGCGCGTCGACATCGTGATCCGGCAGGCCGCCCGTTTGCCGGGTTTGCAATTCCGTCTGGCAGGCAAGGGCGAAACGGACAAACAATGCCGCGATCTCGTGCAGCAACTCGGCTGTAAAAATGTTTCTTTTCTCGGCCATCTAACTTCCGAGGGTCTGGGCGAGGAGATGCGAAAAGCGGATATCTTTTTTTTCCCGAGCGTGCTCGAGGGCAATCCGCAGGTTCTGTTGCAGGCCGGTGCTTGCGGCTTGGCATGCATTGCCATGGATACATACCGCTCGGATTACGTGGTGAACGGGAAAACGGGTTTTCTGGTCGGGTCGGATGCCGAGCTGGCCGAAAGTCTCGACCGGCTTGCCGGCGACTTCGCATTGCGAGAGGCCTTCGCCGCCGCCGCCATAAGCTACGCCAATCAGTTTGACTGGGAAAAAATCGCCGCGCAGTGGGCTAGTGTGTTTCAGCAGGCGGTGGCCAAGCGGCAGCGCAACCCTCAACCGCACGACTTCCAAAGAGCGTCTTAACCGGTGTCTGCCTTCTGCATGGTGCTTCGCCCGTGAAACCATCGCGTGCACTGGTGCGCTACGGCGGATTCTTTCTATCCGTCGGAACGGCGCGTGTCTTCGGTCTTGCCATCACATCGGTCATATTTCCACTCCTGGTCCGGCGCTTGGGGGTTGAGACCTACGGGCTCTGGAGTTATGTGGTTGCGCTGTGCGCTTTCGTCGAAGTCGTTGCCAATCCCGGCCTTTCCACTTATGCCGCGCAACAGGTGGCCGCCCGCCGGAATGCAGCGGCCGAACTTATCCCCGACTTTTTAACTCTGCGTCTTCTGAGCAGCTTGGCCGCGGCGGTGATCCTACTGGTCATCGCCACTATTGAACGTCGTCCTGATGTGCGTTCTTTGCTCCACTGGTATGGTGTGGGGCTTCTCTGCGTTGGTTTGACGGGTTCGGATTTCCTGTTGACTTCGCTGGAACTCTTCCACATTCGATCACTGCTTGCTTTGAGCCAGCAAGCGCTGTACGCCGCCGGAGTCCTGGTGTTGGTCCGTGGTCCGAAGGACATCCTCTGGCTCCCCGGCAGCATCCTCGGTTCTGCGCTGACCACCAATTTGCTCGGCTGGCTTGTGCTGTGGCGCTCCGGATTTCGACCTCCGATGGTGATTACTCCAGGCCGGTGGCGGTCTATTCTTATTCCGAGCCTTCATTACGCGGGGACCACGATGATGGGCACGATTTACCATCGCACAGGACATATTGTCGTACGCTGGTTTCTGGGTGATTACGCTCTCGGGATTTACGCCGCCGCCGTCCGTTTCGTGGATATACTTCGCAACCTTTCTAACATCGGATTCAGTGTGCTTATGCCTCGCATGGCGCTCTCTGCGCAGTCTCCAGCCGGGTTGAAACGCCTGCTGCGTGCGGCGATAACGGCTCTTGCCGCCGTCAGCATTCCACTCACGCTTGGCACTCTTGTCACCGCGCATCTGGTGGTGCCATGGGTTCTCGGATCAAGCTACGTGAGTGCCGTGAATCCGGTCCGCTGGATTGCCCCTTTTCTGCTCGCCGCTCCGATGGCATCGCTGTTATCGGGAACGGTGTTATACGCTCTGGGTCGACACAGAGCTTGTCTGGCTTCAGCCACGGCGGGAGCGGTCGTTGCCATTGCGCTCTCCCTCACGCTGATTCGAACCTTTGGTTTGACCGGCGCGTGTATTGCATTTGTTCTGGGAGAATTCGCGGTGGCCATCACCGCGTACGCACTGATTCCGCGAGATCTGAAAGACTTCTGGCGAAATCCCTTTATCGCGGTCGCCGGCTTCTCGGCTTTGCTAATGGTCGGTGCAGTTCGAATAGCAAACTCCTATACTTCACGCCCGTTGCTCGTAGTAGGCGTGGGCGCGGCCACTTATTTAATCACAGCGGCTCTGCTGGGCAGAAAGATGTTGATCGAACAATTCGGGGACGGGCAGTGAGATCGTTACAGACCAAACATCCGTCGGTGGCAGTGCTGCTCTCCGGCCGCGAACAGTTCAGCTCCTATTTCGGTGGTGCGATCGCCAGGTGGACTTACGAAGTTTATCGCTTGCTGACTGACCGTGTCGCGGTCACTGTTTTCGGCTTTCCTACGCGAAAAGAAAATCTATATCCTCTTCCACATGAAGGCAGCGCAGTCTGCCGGGCTTGCAACCTCATCGGCCGAATTCCGCTTGCGCGACGCTACGAAGAAACTCTATGGTTGCGAGCCTTAATCGGACGACTTCGAGCATTCGACGTAGTGCACATCCACAACCGTCCCCAGTGGGTGTCAGCTTTACGACAAATGGGCTACCGCGGAGCCCTCATACTTCAATTACACAACGACCACATCGGACACTGGTCCAGTGACGCGCTGGACTCATTGGCCCCGAAGTTAGACGCCCTCGTCGTTTGCAGCGAATATTTACGGAACACTTTTTCTGCGAAGTCGGCGCTCCTGAACTCCAAGACTCACGTGATCTTCAACGGTGCGAACCTGCAGCTATTTCATCCGAGAGAAGAACTCCGCGAGCCTAAGACGATTTTCTTCGTCGGACGCGTCGACCCGGAGAAAGGCGTACTGCAACTCTTGCAGGCCTATGAAAAAGTCCTCAGCGAGCACCCAGATGCGAAACTGGTGATCGGCGGTTCAACCGGCTTCGGAATGCACCGGGAAACGCCATACAGTCGCCAAGTGCGCGAGTTGGCAAGTTCTCTTGAGAAATACAAACAGGCCAAGGTTCACTTCACTGGCTATCTGGACCACGATAAAGATCTGCCGCTTTGGTTTCAGAAGGCGACGGTCTTCGCATGTCCCTCCATCTTTAAGGAGCCGTTCGGTCTGGTGAACGCCGAAGCCATGGCTTGTGCTACACCCGTGATAGGAGCAAATCGCGGCGGAATTCCCGAAGTCATCGGCAACGCCGGACGGCTGGTTGATCCGGAGAATGTGCTGGAGTTTTCCGCTGCAATTTCAGAGCTGCTGGCACGGCCACAGTATCGTGGAGAACTAGCGCAAGCAGGCTACGAACGATGCCAACAAATGTATGACTGGCGCGTCACTGCCCAGAAATGGATGGTGCTGCTCGGCCAAGTTACTCGGACTGAGACCACACCCGCCGCTGCGCCGCACTAGCTGTCAGAATTTCAATTCCTATTGGGGCGCGAGATCGGCAAGGATTTCTTCACGGACATAAACCGCATCCGCATACAGGATTCTTCCGCCGCGCGCGTAGGGAGCTGAGAGATTGTAGAGCCCAAATCCCTTGCTAGCCATGAGTTGGTGCAGCTCCGGAAATCCAGAGTCGTTTTCGTAGTGTGAAAGAAAAGTAACTTCCATGATGATGGACTTCGTTTTCCTCAGTCCTTCTTGAGAGGCCTTCAGCACTCCCATCTCCGCGCCTTGAATGTCAATTTTTAAAATGGATATTTCTTCCTCGTCGGCGATCAACTGGTCATAACTTATCTTTTGCACATCCACTTCTCCCACCAAATCCCAGGAGGTGGCCAAGAGCTCTTTCTTGATTTCATCCCGAGGCTTCAGCAGAGACGAACCTGCCGGATGCCTGAGTTGATAAAAAACCGTCTCACCTTCGCTCTTCGCCAGGGCGGCATCGACGACGTTGACACGCCCGCAATCTCTGAAGAGAGCCTTTAATGGGCCCACCATTCGAGGATCGCATTCCACATCGATAACACGTTGTGGTTGGAAAAAGTCAAGGAGCGCTTGCGTCCAGGTTCCGGCGTGAGCGCCTGCGTCGACACAAGTCCGCAATTGGCAGAGGATATTTTTGGGTAGAAGGTTTAACCGCGATTCGATCAGGCCCCGATATCGGCGAGAAGAAAGAGCAATGCGACTGGCCCGGTAAGTCCCGAGACCAAGGCGCATATATTCGTGGCGTCGTATGGAATACTCGCAAATTGCGTGAGGAAGTGCCTGCTTGGCAAGATCTTTCACAGACATGTCGCATAAAGTCTAGCAGCACCGGCTTGTTGTCCCGAGATTTCGGAATCGTCTTCTAAACCGTTTCCGAATCTCTCGCCGACGTTTCACAGGCCTCCTGCGTGTAGTATGGCTTTCTACTTTCAGGTTGAGCGAATCGTCGTGCGCAGAAAATTCTTCATCCTCATATGCTGTTGTCCTAGCCCGGATATCAGACATTCGCCGGCATGCGTGCGCATATCCCGGCTTTGCCCGGAGCCTTCCGCGTGATCCCCAAG
>JBAUVJ010000497.1:0-1536 GCA_049583165.1 Candidatus Sulfotelmatobacter sp.
TGGTGCGGGTGGGATGGGCGAGGTTTATCGCGCCCGCGACTCCCGCCTCAAACGCGAAGTGGCGATCAAGGTATTGCCGCAAGCGTTTTCTTTGGATACCGACCGGCTGCGCCGGTTTGAGCAAGAGGCCTTGGCGACCGCCGCTCTGAACCACCCCAACATTCTGGCAGTCTTCGATATTGGCACGAACCAGATTGGCACGAACCCGGGCGCGCCTTACGTGGTGTCGGAACTGCTTGAGGGAGAGACGCTGCGGGAGCGCCTGCGTAGCGGGTCGATTGCCGTGCGTAAGACTCTAGACTATGCCCTGCAAATCGCGCATGGACTGGCTGCCGCCCACGAAAAAGGCATCATTCATCGCGACCTCAAACCGGAGAATCTTTTCCTCACGAAAGATGGGCGCGTCAAGATCCTGGACTTCGGGCTAGCCAAACTGACTCAGACCGAACCCGGCGTGCATAGCTCGCTGCCGACCATGACGCAGGCCACAGAAGCCGGCGTAGTGCTGGGCACCGCGGGATATATGTCACCGGAGCAGGTGCGCGGCGTGGCCGTGGACGCGCGCTCCGACATCTTCAGCTTTGGTGCAATTTTGTACGAGATGTTATCGGGAAAGCGGGCGTTTCATGGGGACACGGCCGCCGACACGATGAGCGCGATCCTCCGCGAAGACCCTCCGGAGTTGAACGAGACCAATCGCAATGTATCTCCGGCACTGGAGCGCATGGTGCAGCATTGCCTGGAAAAGAATCCAGAACAGCGCTTTCATTCGGCCAGCGATATTGCGTTCGATCTGGAACATCTGACTGGAGTTTCCGGGACAGCCGCAAGAGCAGCAGTCCCGGCGGCTGCAGGTTCGCGGACGCGGGGCAAACTGCTCGCTCTGCTTGCGGGCGGCGCGTTACTCGCGGCGATGATGCTTGGGCTCGGCTGGTGGCTCGGCAAAGGCAACGGCCCCGCGCCGCTTGCCGAGTACCAGCAGATCACCTTTCGCACCGGTTCCATCGGCAATGCACGGTTCACGCCTGATGGCAGCATGGTTTACAGCGCGTCGTGGGAGGGCGGTGAAGACCAGCTTTATATGTCGCGCACCGACGATCCAGGATCGCGCGAACTGGGCATCAAGGATGCTGAGCTGCTTTCGATCTCCAAGGGCGGAGAGCTGGCGATCCGGCTCAAGACCGAGTATCACGGTGGCTATGCTCGCAGCGGAACGCTGGCGCGGGTTCCGCTAAGCGGGGGAACGCCGCGAGAGGTGCTGGACAATGTGGGAGACGCTGAGTTTGCGGCGGACGGCAACAATCTCGCGATCATCCACTACGTTCCGGAAAACAACCACTGGCGTCTGGAGTCTCCCATCGGCAAGGTGCTCCTCGACAGTATCAACTGGTTGAGTCATCCGAAGATTTCGCCGGATGGCAAGTGGATCGCCTTTGCCGACCATGAAAATCCAGGAGGCGACGACGAGGGTTCCCTCGCGGTGATTGGCACCGATGGCAAGGAACCGGAAAGAAAACTTTCTTCCGGCTGGACCTC
>JBAUVJ010000498.1:0-6601 GCA_049583165.1 Candidatus Sulfotelmatobacter sp.
AATCGATCGCCACACTGGCAAGAATCGAGCCCATGCTGTACAACAATGCCGCTTTGAGAAAGTGACCGTAGATTGTTTGCCACGAGCCTCGGCTGCGCTTCCAGACGTATCGAATGCTCGCGATGAAAACGATCTGCTCGCAGGCGTAGAGCACATCGAAACTGCGCCCGTATAATTCCTCGTTCGGCGCAACGTACTGCCACGGGATTACGATGAACAGGTACAGATACAGCCACCAGGTGAGCAGCAGAAGAAAATCAATCGACCCCACTCGAAGCGAATGATTATTCCGTTGAATGTGCGGCTGCACGGCCAATGCAGCCATCATCGGAACGATATGCAGGAACAGAACTACATCCGCAACAAACGGATTGGGCACCTCTTGCCGCAGGAAGACTTCGAAGTAGGTCCACAGAACCTGCGCGCAGAGCCACATTCCGCAGCCCGACGCCATGAGTGCCCAGAAGAGCTGTTCTTTTCTGTCGTGGCTTCTGATATTCGAGAGGATGGCAATGGTGGCGCAAAATAACAGGGCGCACTGCGTGAGATCGCCGAAAGCAGTCAATCCGACGCCGCGGCTCATCAACAGTGACACCACGGCGTACACGCAAACCACTGCGCACACGGTTACCGTCCACTTGCTCGGTTGCCGCACGGAGATCACGCCCACCCTAAAAGTGTATGTTCACGCCCCGGTTACGCAGGCATTACCGTGGTAATCAGGAAAATCAGTGGGAATCTGTTCAGAAGGGAAAGGCTGTCTAGCTCACGGCCGCCGTGAAGCGCTCGGCGAACCGAAAAACATCGTGGTAGGAGTTGTACAGAGGCACCGGCGCCACTCGGTAGGTATCCGGCTCTCTCCAGTCGCCAATGATCCCCTCCCGCGCAAATCGCTTGCACAATGCCGGTCCATCATGCGCAATCCGAATTGAAAGCTGCGCCCCACGCCGCGCTGTCTCTCGTGGAGTGAGAACTGAAAACTTCGAAGAGCCGCGCCGGTTCACCAAAAACTCCAGGTAACCGGTTAACGAAACACTCTTGCTCCGCAATCGTTCCATGGTCGCTTCGTGGAAGATTTCCATCGAAGCTCGCAGCACGGCCAGACTCACGATCGACGGATTACTTAATTGCCAGCCTTCGGCGCCTTCCATGGCGCGAAAATTCGGCCCCATTTGAAAACGCGATGCTTCGTCATGTCCCCACCATCCCGTGAACCGCGGTAGATCCCACGCCCGAGCGTGCCGCTCATGGACAAAACATCCGGCAACACATCCCGGTCCTCCGTTCAAATATTTGTAGCTGCACCACACCGCGAAGTCCGGGCCCCATTCGTTCATCCGCAACTGCAAGTTGCCCGCCGCGTGCGCCAGATCGAATCCGACAACGCAGCCCCGAGCACGACCTGCGCGCGTGATTCTCTGCATATCGAAAGCCTGACCCGTCGCGTAATTCACACCTCCCAGCAAAATCAACGCGATCTCGTCCCCTGAGCGTTCGATCAAACCATCAATCTCCTCATCGCGAAGGCAAGACTCACCTGGCAGCGGAGTGAGTTCGACCAGTGAACTTTCAGGATCGAAGCCGTGAAAATGAATCTGCGACTTCACTGCGTATTGATCCGAAGGAAACGCTCCTCGTTCAATGACAATCTTGTGTCGATCCCGCGTAGGCCGGTAGAACGACACCATCATCAAGTGCAGATTGACCGTGAGCGTATTCATCACCACAACTTCGCCGGTCTTCGCTCCCACCAGCGTTGCCGTCTGCTCCGTAAGCAGCTTGTGATAAGGCATCCAGGGGCGTGTCGCGTGGAAGTGACCTTCTACACCCAGTTGCGCCCAATCGTTAAGTTCCTGCTGAATGTATGCGCTCGCTGTTTTCGGCTGTAACCCGAGCGAATGGCCACCAAGGTAGACGCAATCCGCTCCTGCATGTTGGGGAAGAAAGAAGCGCTCGCGATAATGCCGGAGAGGGTCAGATTGATCCATTGCTCGCGCAAAATCTTCGCCGAGTTGAAATTGGATTTCGCTCACGGTTGCAACTCCAAAGGAACGAGATCGCGCCGGATCAACTCGTCCGCCCGATCCCAGTCGAGATCCTCCACCCGATCAATCGACTCGCAAAGTTCTGCCAGCATCCGATCCTGAACCGTGGCACGCGCCTGAGCGACGGAGTAGGGAATGCGATGAAACGTCACCATGGCATACTTCGGCACGAATTGTTGAGGATACTCAGCTTCCAGCGCGAGTTCCACTTTTTTTCGAAACAGAAACCGCGCGTCCGCCACCCGGTCTCGCATCTCCGTAAAGTTTTCAATTGCCATATCTGCAATTGCATCGGTGTTGATCTTCCGTTGCTTTTCGAACTCCGCAAAAACTCGCGGCCAATCCGCACCATACCGGTCAAGCAACTCGACCAGACAAGTGCAGTCTTCAAATCCGCAATTCAAACCTTGCCCAAAGAACGGGACAATCGCATGGGCAGCATCTCCAAGAAGCAGAGAGGTTCCTTCAACGTGCCAAGGTGAGCACTTGACCGTGACCATGGTGCCCATCGGATTGGCAAAATAGTTATCCGCCAAATCCGGCATCAGCCGACAAGCGTCGGGAAATCGATCTCCAAAAAACCGGACGACATCCGCACGCGTGCTCAAGCTGGCGAAACTGTCCGCTCCCTCGAAAGGCAGAAATAGAATACAAGCGAAAGTGCCGTCGATATTCGGCAATGCAATCAGCATGTGATTGCCCCTCGGCCAGATGTGCAGAGCGTTCGTTTCGAGCAGATGCTTTCCGTCAGCCCCCGCTGGGATTGTCAACTCCTTGTAGCCGTAATCGAGATACTCCTGGGAAAAGTTGAATCGGCTTAGCCTGAGCATCTCCATCCGCATCGCTGACGCGGACCCATCGCAGCCGATTACAACTCCACCTTCCGAATTCAAATCTTTGCCGGTGTCCTCATCGCGCAATCGAATCGCGCCCGTCTTCAAATCAAATCCGGTGCAGCGATGATTAAAATGAATGACTGCACCCTCTTGTTCGGCGGCGTCCACAAGAGCAATATTCAACTCCGCGCGGGAAATCGAGTTGATGACCTCCACTTCGTTTTTTCCATAGGGCTGAAACGTAAGTTCAGCCGCAACCGAATGCATCATCCGTCCCTTCATCGGAACGATGATGTTCCGCATGCGTTCCCACAGGCCGGCCTGCTGCAATGCATAAATGCCGCGAGTCGAAAGAGCGAGATTGATCGACCGCCCCGCATTCATGCGCACCTGCCGCATGTCAGGACGCCGCTCATAAATTTCAACTGCGAATCCTCGCCGTCTCAGAAGAATAGCCAGAAGAGGACCATTAAGACCGGCGCCGACCAGAGTCACTTTCTCAGGAGTTGATGTCATACAAGAAACTTCGATGAACGAGCGAAAGAGTGCAGCCTCTACTCGACGAGCAGCGTCCGCGCCTCCCATAGCTCCGGGAAGAATTTTTTGTCGAGCGTCAGCTTTAAATAAGAGGCTCCCGCGCTTCCCCCAGTCCCCATGCGGATGCCGATGATTCGCTCGACCAGTTGAATGTGGCGCAACCGCCAACTCACCACCAGTTCATCGAACTCAGTGAGCCGCTCGCACACGTCGATCCAATCGCGATGATGGCGTTCGTCCTGGTAAAGCGCGTGCACTGCCCGGGCGCGCGCTTCAAATCGCTCCCGCTCAGTCGCGTCGCCATGGCTCGCAGCCAGCTTGCCCATGGCCTGCAAAGCTCCAAAAAATACATCGTGCAGCGACGGCTCTTCCAGCCGGCGTTTCAGATTTGCGTAAGCCTCCGGAGTAGGCCGGTGATAGCGGAGCATCTTCTCATCCTTCAGCCCGCACAAAAATTCAATCTCTCGAAATTGTTCGGACTGAAATCCACTCGCCGGCTCCAAAAGGCCACGAAACGCAAGGAAGTGCGTAGGCAGCATGGTTTCGAGAATCGTAAACTGCTCCACCAGCACTCGCGTGATCTCCGTACATCGCCGCAGCAACCGCGCCGCTTCATACACTTCGTCATGCGATTGCGGAGCGTCGCCGGCTCTCCGCAAATTCGCTACAACCGCATCCAGATCATGCAACAATTCCTTGAACCACAGCTCATAGGTCTGATGCACAAGAATGAACAACAGCTCGTCGTGATGCACTGGCGAAGACTGCGGCTGCTGCAACTCGAGAAGCTCCGGAACCTTCAGATACGAACTGTACGTAAGCTGTCCAGCCTCCGGCGCAATCGGTGCCGAACCTGCTTCCGCACGCGACTTGTTTTCCACAGACTCTTTCGCAGCGCCCGCAAGATTCAGGAACCGCGTTGCGTTGCCACTCAGCAGTTTTGCTTTGACAGGCTGCGGCAAATTACTTTGGCGAATGAGCGAACCCACCCGCGCTTCGCCCAGCGGAAAAGGATAGTCTGAGCCGAGCACCACTTGATCCGTTCCAATTGTTTCCACCAGGAACTGAAGCGCGCGCTGGTCGAACACCGCGGAATCCGTGTAGAAGCGGTTGAGATAGTGACTCGGCGGATATTGGCAGTCACCGTGCGCAACCGGATGATGGTGCCAGGCATTTTCCAAGCGCCCCAGCAAAAATGCAAAACTTCCACCGCCATGCGCAAAACAAATTCTCAGCGTGCTCGGCAACCGATCGAATGCCCCACTCAAAATCAGCGCCACCACCGACAGCTGCGTTTCAGCGGGCATGCCGACGGTCCACGGCATCATGTATTTCGGCATCCGCTCAGCGCCAAACATTTCCCACGGGTGGACGAGCACTGCCGCGCCTTCATCCGCGCAGTGATGCAGAAAAGTTACGATTCCAGAATCGTCGAGATTCTTATTTCCAACATGGTTGCCGATCTGAACGCCCAAATGCCCGGCCCGCATGCACCGGCTGAGTTCCTTGCAGGCGGCGTCGATATCCTGCAACGGCACCTGACAAAAAGATTTCAACCTGCCTTTTCCTCGGCCACAAAGGTCCAGCGCCGCGTCGTTGAATAATTGCGCGCAGTCGAGCGCATGCTCCACCGGACGCTCGTACGAAAACAACACCGGGGTGGCAGAAATAATTTGCAGATCTACCCCATCCCGATCCATTTCTTGCAATCGCACGTCCGCATCCCAACACGCCGAATAAATATGGCGGAAGAATCGATCCCCCACCATGATGTCTGCTTTCCCCGGCTCCGTGTGCTTGATCCACGGCCAGTTTGGCGTGCCATATCGCGCCGCCAGGTCTGGCCACGAACTGGGGAAAAAGTGGTTATGAATATCGATAACTTGCATTTGTTATTTGCCCGGATGAATTGCGCCGCAGTGTTGGCATTTACGCCGGCTCTCACTCGAATAGAACTGCTCAAACAGAGGAGGCAAGTCCTTGACGATGCTCTTCAGTCTTACTTCCGCCCGATAAATAAGCTGATGACAGTTCGGACAATACCACTCGAATGCATCCAGCGATCCCTCGGGCCGGGGTGCTTCGATGACCACACCGATTGTGTCAGCCGGCCGCTGCGGCGAATGGCGCATGTGTTTCGGCAAAAGAAAAATATCGCCTTCCTTGAGCGCTATTTCCAGCGGAGGTTTTCCGGGTGTCTCCATAATGCGAAGAACAATCGCGCCCTTCAATTGGTAGAAAAATTCCTCGGTTGGATCATCGTGATAGTCGCGCCGTTGATTTGGCCCTCCTACCACGGTCACCATCATTTCTCCGTCTTCCCAAACCTGTGCATTTCCCACTGGAGGCTTGAGCTTGTCTTTGTTTTCTTCAATCCACGCCTGAAAATTAAAAGCCTTCAGAGTTTTTATCGACGCCATCGCATCTCCTATTTCTGCGGCTTGTAAGCCATGGCTTTGATCTCAATCAGCAAATGCGGATGCGGCAACTGATGCACGGCGACCGTCGTTCGCGCCGGGCCGTCATATCCGAAGAATTCGCCATACACCTCGTTATATCCTGCGAAATCGTCCATGTTCACCAGATAGGTTGAAATCTCGACCACATCCTGCAAACGTGCTCCTGCACTCTCTAAAATGTCGCGAATGTTTTCGATGACCGCCCGCGTTTGGTCGCGTATGTTCAACTTGGTGGCGCCGAGTGAATCGACTTCCGCGCCGGCAATCGTGTTGTCCGAACGGCGTGCGCTGGTTCCCGACACAAACAAGAAATCACCGGCGCGCTTAATGTGCGGATACTTGCCGCGCGGTGTCGCTTTCCCTGCGACAACTTTACTTTCCGTCGTGCTCACCATTTCCTCGTTAGAGCCGGATGCAAATATTATTCAGCTCGGAATAAAAATCTAATGAGTGTACCCCGCCTTCGCGTCCGATGCCTGAAAGCCCAACCCCGCCAAACGGCGTTCGCAGATCGCGCAGAAACCAGCAATTCACCCACGTGATGCCCACATTCATCTGTTGCGCCACCCGATGTCCGCGTTTCAGATCGCCGGTCCAGATCGACGCCGCGAGTCCGTACTTCGTATCGTTCGCCATGACCACGGCTTGCTCTTCCGAATCGAATGGCGCGACGTGGCACACCGGCCCAAAAATTTCTTCCTTCACGCAGCGGGCCGTCTCTGCG
>JBAUVJ010000499.1:0-6700 GCA_049583165.1 Candidatus Sulfotelmatobacter sp.
CCCCAGACTGATCAGCACCGGAACTGTGACGAGGGATGTGCTGCCGGTCACAACGCTGGCATACTTGTCCGGAAAACACCACAATCAGTGTAAGGACTTTTTCCGAAGGCACGCGCCAATGACAACAAGCTGAAATTAGCCAAGCACCGCGACCGATGCACGAACTTAAAGCGACCAGATTCAGGTTATCGTTCACCTCCCGTTTCTATACAATTCTTAAATATCTTGATGCAGAGGCGGCAGGTTCTTTGCCAAGTGCATGTAGGAATGTTTCACAACGTTCCGTCGGCGCGCCGAGTTTGTAGGGCGCTTAGTGCGAGATCCTGGCGGCGATGCTATAGGAGGTATTTCTTGAGATGAGCGACATGGTCGATGCGAGAATGATCGCAAGCACCCCGGAGGCGGTCTCCAGGCGCGACTTTATCAAGGGCGTCATCGCCGGTGGAGTTGCTGTGTCTTCGGCCGGCTATCTGTTTCGCGCCTCTACTCTGCTCGGTCAATCGGGCGGATCGGGCGATCGGCTCATCACGATCAACGTCAATGGGCAACTGCGTCGCGCCGACGTGATGAAGCAAGAGACGCTGGCCTGGACACTGCGCCATAAACTCGGATTGACCGGCACAAAAATAGGCTGCGACCGGGCCGAGTGCGGTTCCTGCACCGTATTGATTGACGATGTGCCCCACTATGCCTGTTCAGTGCTCACGCACACGGTGCGAGACAGGAAAGTGCTGACGATCGAAGGACTGGCCAGTGCAGACGGAAAGCTGCATCCCGTGCAGCAGGGCGTGGTGGATGAGCAAGGTTTTCAGTGCGCGTTCTGCATGCCCGGTTTCATCATGTCGGCGGTCGGATTCCTGAAGACAACTCCGAGTCCTACCAGAGAAGAATTGGCGCACGGTGTTTCGGGAAACCTGTGCCGCTGCCAAGATTACGACAAGATCCTCACGTCGCTGATGCGCGGCGCAGAGAATATGAGGAGGGCTGGCAATGCCTGAAAAACTAGTAGAGCCTAAGAACGCAGATCCTAAGAATAAGGACACGCAGCCCGCCAAGGCGTCCGATCGTGTATACGGCATCGGACACAAACTGATCGGCAAGAATTACGAAACTCCAGACCTCTATGCAAAGGTCACGGGCCAGGCGAAATATGCGGAGGACTATCACGCGGATGGAATGCTCTTCTGCAAGCTGCTCCTTAGCCCGATGCCGCATGCTCGCGTAAAACATATAGATACGCGTGAAGCGCTTGCCATGCCCGGCGTGAAGGCAATTCTTATGGCGGATGAACTGCCTCCGCCAGCCGACAGCCTCACCGACAACGGCACCGTGATCAAGGCCAATCCGAAGAGCGAACGCGCACTCACCATGGAACCGCTCTATCAGGGCGAACCCATTCTGGCGGTGGCTGCGGTGGACGAACTTACTGCCGCGGAGGCGATCGAGAAAATCCAGATTAATTTCGAGCCGCTTCCGTTCGTAATCGATCCACTGGATACCTTGCGACGCGGCGGACCGAATCCGAGGATCGAGGGGAACATATGGGTTCAGTCTCCGCCGCCCGCACCGGTTGCGGGCGCGCCGCCACCCAGTCCGTCACCGCCCAAGGTCGGGCAACTCAAGTGGACGCATGCGGATTTCGCGAATGCGAAAGACGGTCAGCTCCCGATGGGCAAGACACCCGGCGACTGGACTTACGGCGACCTCGATGTTGGTTTCAAGAACGCCGCGCTCGTTCTCGACGAAACATTCGTTACGCCCGATACCAGCCACCAGACGCTCGAAACACGCAGCGCGATGGCTTATTGGCAAAACGGGAAGGTTCACGTTTACACGGGCACGCAGAGCACTGCGCAAACTGTGCCTGCTATCGCAAGATGGCTGAATATCGATCCTGGCAAAGTCGTGCTGATCAGCGAATACACCGGAGGCGGGTTCGGCAGCAAAATCACCGGCGGTATATCGCTGATCATCCCCGCGCTCCTATCGAAAAAAACCAACACTCCGGTGATGATGCGCATCACCCGCGAGGAGGAAACCTTTATTGGACGGGCGCGGCCGAGTTTGATGGGCCGCATGAAAGTCGGCTTCTCCAAGGAAGGGCGGATCATAGCCCTCGACATGTTCGTCATATCCAACAACGGACCTTACGACGCGAATGGCGATGTCCCTTCGTCGGGCCGCATCGTATCCCTGCTGTATCAGCCGCAGGCCATGCGCTGGCGCGGGGCCACGATCTTGACGAACACTCCGCCGCGGAGCGCGCAGAGTTCGCCGGGAGGGTTGCAGGGCATCATTATTATGGAACCGATCATCGCGAAAGCTGCGCGTAAGCTCGGGCTCGACCAGGTAGCGATCCGGCGCGTCAATTGTCCGGAAGGCAAAGCGCCCTTCGGGCCCGTGGTGAATGGCAAGCGGCAATACGCTACCAGTGCATTTTTAAAGGAAGCGCTCGACCGTGGGGCAGAACAGTTTAAGTGGCAGGAGCGGGTGGCGCGGACTCCGAAGCGGATTGGCACAAAAGTACGTGGCGTAGGTGTATCGCTCAGTTGTTACGTGGGTGGCACCATCGGCTTCGACGGACTGCTCGTTATCACGCCGGATGGCCGGGTCCGTTTTCAGTCCGGGATCGGCAACCTGGGAACCGAGTCGGTGATCGACGTTCACCGCGCGGGTGCAGAAGTGTTAGGCGTGCCCTGGGAAAAGTGCGACGTCACGTGGGGCGATACAGCGAAGAATCTTCCTTTTACTTGCGTTTCTGGCGGCAGCCAGACAACGCACGCGATGACGCGGGCCTCATATGCCGCGGCCATGGACGCGAAGAAAAAACTCCAGGAAATCGCAGCGGAAACTCTAGGCGGCAAACCAGAACAGTATGAGGTCGCCAATGAACGCGTCTTCCGCAAGAGCAGCGGCGCAGGCCTGACACTGGCGCAGGCCGCGCAACACGCCATTCAACTCGGAGGGATCTACGATGGTCACGACGTGGCGCCCGATCTGCACAAAGTCACCAAGGCGTCAGTGGCGGCGTTGGCTGGGCAAGGTCTGGTGGCAGCTGCCAAGGATAATTATCCCCGCGACGGTTCAACGTATTCCTATGTCGCCAGTTTTGCCGAAGTTGAGGTCGACGTTGAAACCGGCAAATATTACATCGTAGATTTCCTGGCATCGGCGGACGTTGGCTCGGTGATTCATCCGCGCGCTCTCGGCGGGCAAGTGCTTGGCCGCTCGGTTTTGGGGATGGGTCATGCGCTCGGTCAGAAGTGGGTGTACGACCCGCACTACGGGACCATGCTCTCGACGCGCATGTACCACAGCAAGCCACCGACAATCCTGGATGTGCCGGTGAATATGCAATGGGCTGCGCTGGATATTCCCGATCCGGAGACGCCGGTGGGAGCACGCGGTGTGGGCGAACCACCGGTCGGCGGTGGGTGCGCCTCTGTTTTGAATGCTCTTTCGGACGCGCTGGGAGACGAAATTTTCCGGCGCGCACCGGTCAACGCGGACACGATTCTCACATCGTTCGAAGCCGGGCGCCCGATGCAGCATCCACTGATGGCGCACATATGACGGTGCAAGGAAATGGTGAAAGGAGGGCCCTATGGCGGTAATTCGCGACGTGATGCCAGCATTTGATCTGCTTCAGCCAAGCTCCGTTGTCGAGGCGCAGAAGCTGCTTGAGCAGCAAGGACACGATGGTTGGGTGCTGGCCGGTGGACTCGACAGCTTCGACTGGCTCAAGGACCGCATCAAGAAACCTAAGACGGTAGTGGATCTGAGCGGGATTCAGGAACTCAGGGGAGTTCGCTCCACCAGCGACGGCGTTGAGATCGGCGCTATGACTACGCTGACCGAAGTGGTGCAACATCCAGTTATCAAAGAGAAATACGGTCTGCTGGCGGAGGCAGCGTCGGTGGTGGCGTCACCGCAGATTAGGAACCAGGGCACGCTTGGCGGGAATGTGTCGCAGGATGCTCGCTGCTGGTACTATCGCGCCGGCTGGCCCTGTTACCGAGCGGGCGGAAACATTTGTTATGCCGATACACCCGAGGGCCGCAATCGCGAGCACGCAATTCTGCACGCAGACCGCTGTGTGGCCGTAAATCCCTCTGACTCCGCACCGGCACTGATCGCCCTCGACGCCAAGTTCGTAATCAGCACAGGCAAGGGTGAGCGTATTGTCGATGCGGAAGACTATTTCGTTGGCCCCGATATCGACATTACGCGACTGCATATTTTGCAGCCCGGAGATTTGCTGACGGCGGTTCGAATTCCCTCCACCTGGGCCGGGGCGAAATTCTATTTTGAAAAGGTGCGAGACCGCAACGTGTGGGACTTTCCGCTGTTAAACGTCGCGTCGGCCATGGTGGTCTCTGACGGCAAGATCGAGCGAATCCGCATCGCGGTAAATGCCGCAGCGGCTCGTCCTCTGCGTTTAAGGGCAGTCGAAGACGCAGTCCGCGGTAAGTCTCCGAACGCGGAAACCGGTGAAATGGCCGGGAAACTCGCGGTGCAAGGCGCGGTTCCTTTGCAGTTCAATGCCTACAAAATCCCGCTCATGCGAAATTTGGTCAAGCGCGCAATTGGTGGAGTGGAGGAGGCAACGTGGGCTTCCTAGAGTGGGCGAAAGACCCGTGGGGGCTAAACGTACCGATTCACATCGCCTGGTTCCTGATCTGGGTATCTGTGATTGCGGGGCTGCTGTTCTTCATCGTTCATGCAACGTACGTGAGGTATTTTGCGAAGCCGAGGCAGTTTGCGTCTGAGGTTCCGCCTCCAGTCGTGGCCGAGATACCGGCGCGTGTTCCCAGGCATTCGCTAGTCGCTCGCGCGTTCCACTGGATAATGGCGGCCTCGATGTTAACACTGCTGTTTACCGCCTTCCTTCCGAAAGTTGGCGTGCAGTTTCCCTGGGTGACTTACCACTGGATCGCCGGCACCGTGCTAACTCTGTCGATCCTGTTTCACATCTTCCACGCTTCGTTCTGGTTGGATTTCTGGGCGATCTGGCCGGATAGAATTGACCTGACCGACGCGCGCAATAGAGTGTTGCGTTTTTTGGGACGGCCCGCGCCGCCGCCCAGAAAGTTCGCCAAATATCCGCTGGAGAATAAGCTCTATCACGGAGCCATCATCGCAGCTGGCCTATCCGCCATCGTGACCGGCGTGTTCATGATGTTTCGGGTGCGGACGATCTTTTTCCCTCGCAACCCATATCTCTTCAGCGACATGACATGGGGAATGATGTATGTACTGCATGGGTTGGCGGGCGTAGGACTGATCGCGTTGATCATGGTGCACATCTATTTCGCAATTCGGCCGGAGAAACGTCCGATTACGAAGTCGATGATCGTCGGCTGGATGAGCCGCGATTTCTATCTGGAAGAACACGATCCGGATCGTTGGATTGTCGACCCGGTAACCTCGTCGCGGGAGTCTACCGGAACGGGGGCATAGGTCCAAAGGATGCAGACGACGATATGGGAGCGCTGCAACACCATCGAACAATGCTACGAGTTCATGCTGGCTTATGCCGCTAAAGGACTTCCCAGTGATGAAGGCAGTAATTCAGACGCACAAATCCGCGAGTTCCTAGAGCGCGCCGTGAACGCGATGACCGGTCTGGTGGAGAGTTGTTCCTTGGTGGTAGAAGAGGAAGGGCTTGAGCCAACTGAAAAATATCATGCATTCTTTACCGTCATCGACCGCGACACGCGAGACGCCCTCGCCGCTATTGAGCTGGTCCTGGCTCAGTCCTCGATCAGTTCGCAGTTGGTCGACAATCTCAACGCGTCGATCCATCTCCGCGCGCTGCTCACGGATCTGTTTCTCGTGGGAGACGTCCTACGGTCGCGAGTCGCTCCCAGGCCAATTCCCTGAGGAACGGATCTTAGGCCGGGGGATGCGACGGCTGTGGGTTTCTGCCACTCTCACCATTTACCGCTCCAACCCCTAGTGATCCTCGATAGAACATGAAGGCCGACTCGTTTTCGAGGCATCGTGCGCTTGACAAGGTAACGATCAGGGGTCTAAGAAATATAAGACGCGACTCTTAACAGTCATTGAGAGGCCCCTCGATGCAGACGTCCCGCAGAGATTTCTTCAAGCTGGCGACCGTCGGCGGAGTTGCCGCTACCGTCTTCGGATTCGACCTCAAGCCAGCCTACGCCCAGCTTAAAGAGTTGAAGATCGCACGCGCAGCGGAAACGCGCTCGACGTGTCCTTATTGCGCCGTGGGTTGCGGCGTCCTTATTTATACGATCGGCGACCGGGCGAAAAACGTCACACCTCAGGTGATCCACGTCGAAGGCGATCCTGATCATCCCACGAACCGCGGAACGCTGTGCCCCAAGGGCTCGTCCCTCGAACAGGATATGCTGAATCCGCGGCGACTCACCAAGCCGCAAGTCCGGCGGCCCGGCGCGACGGAGTGGCAGGACATTTCCTGGGACACCGCTCTGGATGAGATTGCGCAATGGACCAAGAAAACGCGCGACAGTTCCTTTGTTGAAAAAGATGCGAATGGCCGCACCGTGAATCGGTGCGAGGGCATCTCCTTTATCGGTGGCTGCACGGACACAAATGAGTTCAATTTTTTGGCCGTCAAGGCCATGAGGAGCCTGGGCTTGGTTTATTTAGAAAACCAAGCCCGTGTTTGACACGGACCCACGGTCTCAAGTTTGGGACCAACATTTGG
>JBAUVJ010000500.1:0-2279 GCA_049583165.1 Candidatus Sulfotelmatobacter sp.
CCGTCATCTCTTCCTACACTCAAATGCTGTCGAAGCAACTGCAAGGCGATCCGCAAAAATCTGGATTGCTGGAGAAAATAACACGTCAGACTTTCCGTGCATCTGAGATCGTAAACAATCTGCTGAATTTCTCCCGCACCAGCGGCAGTGAAGTCGGCGATGTGGATGTAAACAAAGTAATCGCTGACACGCTCGCGCTACTGGAACATCAGTTCAAGGTAGCGAAAGTGGAAGTCGAAAATGCTCTCACGCCCAAACTACAGCCCATTCAAGGAAATCCGGGAAGATTGCAGCAGGTATTCTTGAATCTGTTCCTCAACGCGAAAGATGCCATGCCCGGCGGCGGCAAGCTGCGAGTGGCCACCACCAACGGCGATCTTGTCAGGGTTTCCGTTTCGGACACTGGTTCGGGCATCGCCCCCGAGCACATCCAGCGGATTTACGATCCCTTCTTCACCACGAAAACATCGCCTCGCGAAGGCCAGGCGCGCGGGACCGGCCTTGGTCTTTCCGTCACTTACGGCATCATCCAGGAACATGCGGGCAAAATCAGCGTGGAAAGCCATCCCGGCGCCGGGACCACATTCACTCTTGATTTTCCGCTCAGCAGGAAGGCCATCCATGCTTAAGCAAATCACATCGAACCTAAGCAAGACTGGGACGACTGAGTCTGAGGCCCAATATGTCTGAAGCGGCAGTGATTCCGCGCGCGGGGTTAAACGGAAATCCGGGACTGGCCGGCGCGGTGCTCATCATCGATGATGAAGCCGAGATTCGCGAGTCTCTGCAAGCCTTACTGGAGATGGAGGGCTTCGCCGTGGAAACTGCAGCAAGCGGTGAAGCCGGCCTACAGCGCATTGGCGAGCATCCTTTCGATTTGATTCTGCTCGACCTCACCATGCCCGGCCGCGACGGCATGGAAGTTCTCGCTGAGATTCGCTCTCACGAAACCGGGCTGCCGGTCATCATGATTACTGCCTTTGGCACGGTGGAGAATGCCGTGCGCGCCATGCAGGGGGGCGCCGTGAATTTCGTTCAGAAACCCTGGGACAACGAAAAACTTCTGGCTGACGTGCGGGCTGCCGTGGGATGGCGCCGGGCCGAAGAAGAAAATGTCCAACTGAAGCGCGCTCTCAAGCAGCGCTACAACTTCGAAAACATCGTCGGCAAAAGCGAGCCGATGCTCAAGATCTTCGACCTCGTCGCCCAGGTAGCGAATAGCCGCTCCACCGTTCTGTTGCAAGGCGAGAGTGGTACAGGTAAGGAGATCATCGCTAAGGCGCTGCATCTGAATTCCCCGCGTCACGAGCGGCCATTCGTTCCGGTCAACACGGGTTCGATGCCCACCGATCTGCTCGAATCCACTCTCTTCGGCCACGTAAAAGGCGCATTCACGAGCGCCATTGCTTCGAAGAAGGGCCTCTTTGAAATCGCCGACCGGGGCACGTTGTTCCTCGACGAGATCGCCACCATGAGCCTGGAAACTCAGGCCAAAATTCTGCGCGTGCTGCAAGATCGCCGGTTCATGCATCTCGGTGGGGTGCAGGAAATTCAGGTGGATGTGCGCATCATCGCCGCCACCAACATCGACCTGCGCCAGTTAGTGCGGGAAGGACGTTTCCGCGAGGATTTGTTCTACCGGTTGAATGTGATCACCATTGAATTGCCGCCTCTGCGTCAGCGCAGAGAAGACATTCCTCTGCTCGTTCAATTCTTCCTGAAGAAATATGCCGAAGAAAACGATCGGCCGGTACGCCGCATCACCCCCGAAGCCTTGCGTCCGCTGATGTCTTATTCCTGGCCGGGCAACGTCCGCGAATTAGAAAATGTGATCGAGCGGGCGGTCGTGCTCTCCTCGGGAACCGAGATCACGATTGATCTGCTTCCGGATAATCTTCTGGGCCGCGGATCGTCACCGACCCTCCACGATCCGCCCACCGACGCCTCGTTATTTGAAATTGTCGAGGATGTCGAGAAGCGGATCATCAACGACATGCTGGAGAAGTGCAATTGGAACCAGACCGAAGCAGCCGAACGGTTCAAGGTGCCTCTGTCTACGCTAAATCAGAAAATCCGCCGTTTAAATATCGAAATCAAAAGGAAGACTCGGGCATGACCTGCCCCCGAGCCTTAGCTGTTATCTCTACCACCTGAGCGCCACCGCGTTCTCTGCTATAGTTCCGAAAAGCGCAATCCCGATTGCCGCGCTCTCCAAACCCGCATGGAACTGATCTCGCCGTCCGATCTCGCCAAAGAAAGAATCCTGACAGTTCAGGATT
>JBAUVJ010000501.1:0-18215 GCA_049583165.1 Candidatus Sulfotelmatobacter sp.
TACTAGAATCAGTCATCCATGTGGCCAGCGGCGAGGTTTGAACCAAAGTCGAGCCGCTGGGACAGGACGATTTCATTCCCTGGAAGCGCGGAGTCTCGCTGAGAAACGGGTCCTATGCAAATGGTGATCAAGTGTTTCAACGACAAAAGTGAAATGGCCAAAATTGCGGCCGACCAGGCTGGTTCCGCGCTCCGCGGAGCCATACAGCAACATGGGAAAGCCCGCATTATCGCAGCCACGGGTGCCGCTCAGTTTGAGTTTCTCGAAGCGCTTACAAGTCTTCCGGGAATCGACTGGAAGCAAGTCGAAATGTTTCATCTGGACGAATACGTTGGGCTGCCAGCGTCGCACCCCGCAAGTTTTCGCCGCTTTCTGCTGGAGCGGTTGATTCAGAAGACTGGAATGACAAATTACTTTTTGCTCGACGGAGAACAAGATCCGGCCGGGGTCATTCGTCACACGGGCGCGGCCCTGCTCTCCGCGCCCGTCGACCTTGCTTTTGTCGGCGTTGGAGAGAATGGGCATCTCGCATTCAACGACCCTCCCGCCGATTTCGAAACTGAAGAGCCTTATCTTATCGTCACGCTGGACGAGGCCTGCCGGCGCCAGCAACTTGGAGAAGGATGGTTCCCCACTCTTGCAGATGTACCGCAGCGTGCCATCTCCATGAGCGTGCGCCAAATCATGAAGGCGAAGAAGATCATGGGCATCGTGCCCGACGCCCGTAAGGCCAAGGCGGTGAAGGCATGTTTCGACGGGCCAATCAGTCCTCTGGCTCCCGCTTCAATCTTGCGGATGCATGCGGACACGACTGTGTATTTGGACCAGCACTCCGCCAGCCTACTGAATCCTGCCACGCTGGCTTCCGCTTCCTGAGCAAGTGCATTCGCTTCTGCCTAAGGAACGTGTCGTTCCTCGACTCGGCGTCCGAGTCGTTTATCATTGCGGCGCCATATTGTCGTTCCATTGTGCCGCACCCGTGTGAAGATCACCGCAGAAGAATCGCCGTTGAGGCGCACCGGTCACGGAGCCAGGAATCAAGGCGATGCCCATGAAGAATGATTTCCCTGCTCGCCGGCCTATCTCCAACTTGCGCTGGTGGATCGGCGGAATCCTCTTTGTGTCTACCGTTATTAATTACCTGGATCGGCAAACGCTCTCCCTGCTGGCTCCTTATCTCAAAATCGAGTATCACTGGACCAACACCGACTATGCGAATATCGTGATCGGATTTCGCATCGCCTACTCGATTGGGCAGACCGTGTTTGGCAGATTCATGGATCGAACCGGCACGCGGCGCGGTTTATCTCTCACAGTAGCCTTTTATTCGATCGTCTCCATGCTAACCTCGCTTGCGCAAGGCTTCTACAGCTTTGCTGGGTTCCGGTTTTTGCTGGGAGCGGGGGAATCGGCGAACTGGCCTGGCGCTACCAAGGCTGTTTCGGAATGGTTCCCGAAGCGCGAACGCGCGTTGGCTACCGCGCTCTTCGACAGCGGCTCATCCATAGGTGGGGCAATTGCCTCCTGGATCATTCTCTCGATTTACTTTCGATGGGGCTGGCGTCCGGCGTTTTTCATTCCTGGGATGCTGGGCTTTCTGTGGCTGGCCGTTTGGCGATGGCTCTATTACCCGCCCGATACCCATCCCAGGATTAGCGAGGCAGAACAGCAAATGATTCTTGCTGACAACATGGAGTCCCGTTCTCACAGTGAAGGCCGGGACCCGTTAGGCTGGCGTGAACTCCTAAAGCTGCCGCAAACCTGGGGCACGATCATCGCGAAGGCTCTGACCGATCCCGTCTGGTTCTTCGTCACCGACTGGTTTCCGATTTATCTCGTAGCCAAGGGGATCGAACTCAGGACTGGGCTGATCGCCATTTGGATTCCCTTCCTGGCTGCCGATCTTGGAAATTTCTTCGGTGGAGCTATCTCGGGTTACCTGATCAACCGTGGATGGCCCTTGGGTAGAGCTCGGAAGGCTGTAGTCATCTTTGGCGGCCTAGGTGTAACCATGCTTATACCCACCGTCTTCACAACCAGCCTCTATCTGATCGCGTTCCTCTTTGCGTTTTCGACCTTCGCCTATGCGGCATTTTCAACCATGGCCAACGTCTTTCCGTCGGATCTTTTCCACAGCGAATCCGTGGGAACGGTTAGCGGGTTGAGCGGCACAGGGGCGGGGCTGGGTACGATCGTTGCCTTCAAACTTATCGGGCACTATTCAGATGCCCGCCAAGCGATGGCAGGGCATTCCTTCGACCCGATTATCATCGTGGCCGGGCTGGTTCCCCCTGTCGCGATGATTCTGGTTCTCCTGCTGGTTCGAAACACGGACGCCACCAGGCGAGGACTAGTCCGGCCAGTCTGAATAGCGTGGACCTAAAGGGCAATCGTTCCACATTCGATTCGTATTCCTGCTGCAAGGAGGGTTCTTCTAGACCTGCAGCACGTCGCCTTCGCGAGCGACCATTTGATAGAGCACCGGGCTGACAATCCGACCCAGGAATAGCCGCGAAATGAGTCCCGCCACGATGACGATGGCGAACGGCTTCTGTGAGTCCGAGCCCACGCCGGTGGAAAGAGCCGCCGGCAGAAGACCCAGGCAGGCGACTAGCGCCGTCATCATGATCGGCCGGAGACGGATCAGCGACCCATCCAGCGTAGCTTTGCGGATGCTCTCTCCTTCTAAACGGAGTTTATTGATATAGGAAACATCGATGATCGCTGTCTCCGCCGAGACGCCCATGAGCACCAGCAGGCCGAGAACTGAGGAGACGCTGAAAGTTGTGTGCGTGAGCTTGAGCGCCAGCAGTGCTCCGACCGGTTCGGTCATCACCACTCCGAGCACAACCGTGACCGGAAACTTAAAGTTGCCGTAGAGCGCGAACAAAATAATAAAGATCAGGAGAACAGCGAGAGGGCCGATCACCGCGAACTGTTGCCGCGCGGCGACGTATTCGCTGTATTCGCCGCCCCAGTCCAGGCGGTAGCCCTGCGGCAGTTTGACGGACGACTCGACGGCCTTCTGCGCCTCATCCACGGCGCGGGCCAGGTCGCGGCCTTCAATACTGAATTGGACTCCGATATAGCGCGAATTATTCTCGCGATAGATAAAGGACGCGCCGTTACCCTGGCGAATGGTGGCCAGCTCGGAAATCGGAACCTGCTGCCCGGAAGGAGTTGGCACCAGCAGATTGGCGATGGCATGCTCACTGGAGCGGTATTCCGGCTTCATTCGCACAACCAGATCAAATAACTGCTCGCCCTGGATCACCTGCGTGGCCGCTTGGCCGCCCACCGCGGCCTGAATCACGCCCTCGACATCGGACACATTGATGCCGTAGCGCGCGATTTTTTCGCGGTTCACGTCGATCTGCACGCTGGGCTGCCCCAGTTCGCGTACCACGGTGAGTTCGGTAAAGCCGGGTACCTGTTGCAGTACGCGCTTGATCTCGACCGCTTTGTCTTCCAGGACTTGCAGGTCGGGGCCGAAGATCTTCACGGCCAGCGCGCTCTTCAATCCGGTGAGCGCCTCGTCCACCGCGTCTTCGGCGGGCTGCGTGAAATTGAAGATCACTCCGGGATAGGACTCGACCTTTTTCTGAATGTCTTTGGTCAGCTCGGCCTTGTTGCGGATGGATCCCCGGCTCCAGGTGTCGTCTTTGTAGGGCCTGAGTCCAACGTAAAACTCGCAGTTGAAAAAGCCAGTGGGATCAGTGCCGTCGTCGGGGCGGGCCAGTTCGGAACCGACCTCGGTGACCATCGGGTAAGACATGAGAATCTTGCGGATCTGCGGCGCAAACTTTGCCGCCTCCTCGAAAGAGATGGTGTAGGGCATCGTGGCCCGCACCCACATGGCTCCTTCGTCGAGGTGAGGCATGAACTCACCGCCGATGAAGGGAATCAGAAGAAGCGAAAGGGCAAAAATGACGGTGGCGATCAGCATCGTAAGCTTCGGGCGGTCCAGGCACCAGCGGAGTTCCGAAGCGTACTCATCTTTTAGCCAATCGTAGGCGCGATTTGTCTTCTCCTTCACGCCTTTTGTGAACCAGTAGGAGGCAAGGACGGGAACTAATGTAAGCGTGAAGAGCAGCGAGCCCAGCAGTGCCCAGGACATGGTCTCCGCCATCGGGTGGAAGAGCTTGCCGGACGGGCCGCTCAGCGCGTAGATAGGAATGTAGCCGGCGAGGATGACAGCGATGGAATAAAAAATGGGCCGGTCCACATCATGTGCCGCCGCGATGATGACTTCGTGAAGGTTGTACTCCTGCCTGTGGCGCGCGGCCAGCTCGCGGTGGATGTTTTCCATCATCACGACCGTGCCGTCGATGATGATTCCGAAATCAATGGCCCCGATGGAAAGCAGATTGGCTGGGATCCCGCGTGCGTGCAGGAAAATGAAAGAAAACAGCAGGCTCAGTGGGACCGTCAGGGCGACGATGACCGCGGCGCGCACGCTGACCAGGAAGAAAATCAAGACGACCAGGACCAGGCCCATGCCCAGCAGCAGGTTGTGCTCCACCGTCTCGATGGTCACCTGCACCAGGTCGCTACGGTCATAGTAGGGCCGCACTTTCACGTCATGCGGCAGGAGATCGCGGTTGATCTCCGTGGTCTTCTCTTCCACTCGTTTGAGAACGTTCTGCGTCTGCTCGCCGGTGAGCATGAGGATGACGCCTTCGACCCGGTCGTCATCGTTCTGAAAACCGAATTCTCCAAGTCGCGGAGCGTGGCCGATGGTGACCTCGCCAATGTCGCGGATGCGCACCGGTACGCCGTTGTTGTTGCCCACGACGATCTCGCCAATGTCTTCGGTCTTGGTGACCAGTCCAAGTCCGCGAACGTAGAAGAATTGCGAGCCCTGCGAGTAGAAGCCGCCGCCGGCATTGGCGTTGTTGGCGGCCAGGGCGTTGAGCACCTGCGGCAAAGGAATGTGGTAGCTGTAAATCTTGGCGGGATCGAGCAGCACCTGGTATTGCATCACGGTGCCACCGAAGCCGGAGTCGTCGGCCACGCCCGGCACGGACTTGTAGGCGCGCTCGATCACCCAGTCCTCATACGTCTTCAGCTCTTGCGGCGTGCGGTCCGGACTCTCGATCACGTAGCGATATACGAGGTTGGATGGACTCGAAAGCGGCGCCAGGCTGCCCGTCACGCCCGGAGGTAGGTTGGCAGTCGAGAGCCGCTCAAATACGACCTGCCGCGCGAAGTAGTTGTCCGTGTCGTCCTCGAAGGTCATGATGACGTCGGACAATCCATAGAGCGAGATCGAACGCATGAACACCATGTGCGGCACGCCGTTCATTTGCAGTTCGATGGACAGGGTAACCAGGCGCTCGACTTCCTCGGCCGCGTGCCCCGGCCACTGGGTAATAACCTCGACCAATGGGGGCGAGAGGTCCGGGTAAGCGTCCACGGGCATGCGCTGAAACGAGAGCGCGCCGGCAACAAACACCAGCAACGCCAGCATCAGGATCAGGAACCGCTGGCGGAGCGCGAATTGAACGATGTGATGAATCATCTGCGGTCCGGTACTGGCCCTTCAGCGCTGGAGCGAATTCTGGAATTGCAGGAAAAGGCTGCCCTCGCCGACCACATGGTCGTTGGCTTGCAACCCGGTGAGGATTTGCGTCTTTCCGTTCAGGCTTTCACCGAGCGTCACGCCGCGCCTGGCGAACTGGCTGGTTCCGGTCTGCAAATAGACGTAGGGCATGTTTTGATCATCGCGCAGCACGGAGGAGTTGGGAACGAATAGCGCGTTGGGAATCGTGCCGGCTTGCACCTCCGCAGTCACGTACATTTCCTTCTTCAGGCGCTCGCCGGGATTGGGCGCTTCAATGCGCGCCTGAAGCGTACGCGTGTTGGGGTCGAGCGCGGGAGAAATGTATTCGATCTTTCCGCGCACCAGGCCTGGGTATGCTTCATTACTGATCGTCACCGGGTCGCCCAGGTGCACGTAAGCTACGTCGTTTTGGTAAATGCTGATGAGAATCCACACCGAACTCATGTCCGACACGGCAAAACACTGCGTGGCGCCAGCCGCCAGCAATTGCCCAGCGGAGCAAGTGCGGTCCACCACCTCGCCAGCCACAGGCGAGTACAGCGGAATTTCTGGTGAGGCAGGCTTGGTGACGATCGTTTCCGGGTCCGCGATTCCGAGGATGCGGATGGCATCGGTGCTGGACTCAAAGTCCGCCTTCGCCTGCGCGCGGTTCGATTGAGCTTGCTCAAGATCCTCCTCGGCAATAGCGTGGTGCTCATAGAGGTCCTGCGCGCGCTTGTAGAACTTGTCAGCGAGCTGGAAGGCGTCGCGTGCCTTGATGTATGCCGAACGCAGCAAGGAGTAGTCCGGGCTGGCGACGTAAAGCAGCGCCTGGCCGGCGCGCACATGCTCACCCTGCACAACCATGACGCGGCTGACGGGCCCACCTACCTGTGTGATCACCGGCGTGGTCTTGAAGTCGTTGTACTCGACGGCGCCGGTCAGGCGCAGCGTGCGTGCCAGCGGTCCCTGCACGACCGTCACCACCTGGATGTGAGACATCTGGTCGCTGGGCAGCGTGAACAGCTCAGCTTTGGCTTCTGGACTTTCCGACGTCGAGAACGAGGTCATCTTGCCGGCCTGATCTGCCGGTCGTCCGCAACCGGCAAAGACCAACATCAACGCAGATACCGCGGCCAGTGCGCCCCATCGCTGCCAACGACTTTCGCAGATGCTCATGGCAGGTTCCTCGTTCCCACCGCCTGCTTCAGTTGCTCCAGAGCGGTCATATAAGAGGCCAGCGCCTGGCGGTAGGCCAACTGAACAGATCGATAACTGCGCTCGGCGTCGAGAAAATCCAACAGACTGGCGGCGCCGCGTCGATACGCATACTCGCTGATGTCCCGCGAATCCTGCGCCTGCTTGAGATACCCGGAAGTATAGAGTTGCACCACTTCGTCATTGCTCCTCACCGCCTCATAGGCAACGGCAACGTCGGAGAGAACCGTATCACTTGCCGCTTGTTCCTGCTCTTGCGCCTGCGTGAGCGCGTAACCGGTGCGCGCGATTTCCCCCTGATTACGGTTGAAAATCGGCAACTCAAAATTTACAAAGATCGAAGCCGTGTTCTCACCGGAAACATGGGTGAAGTCATAAGTGCCATTTACGTCCACCTTGCCGTTCGCTTTGGCCAGGAGAATTTGGCTTTGGCCCGCCGTTATCCCCAGTTCCGCGGCACGGTAGTCGGGGCGCTCGCTCAATCCCTTCTTCTGCAAGCCTTCGAGGTTGGCCCGGAGCGGCTGGTATGCCAGATCGCCAATCACGTCAAAATCGGCAGGTACCGCGTTGTAGCCCAGGAATTCACGCAGTCCCACCAGCGCCTGCACCTGCGCCAGGCGCGCCGAGGACACGTCGGTCTGAAACTGCAGAAGCTGTAGCCTGATCTTGAGGTAATCGCCTTCGCTGATGGACCCCGCTTTGAGTTGGGCCTCGCTGATATCAACCGTCTGCTGGAAGCTGGTTAGATCTTGAAGCGCGAACCGAAGAGTGGATTCCGCCAGTAATACGCTGACGAACTGCTGGCCTACGTTGAAAGCCAACCCTCGTTCGGCGTCAGTGACCTGGGCACGAGTGACCGCGGTTTGATCGCGCGCGGCCTGCAGGCGCCGTTGCCTCTTGTGACCTCGTTCGAAAAGGTAGCTGAGCCCGACATCAAACTGCTGTGTCTCGTTCAGATTGTCACCAGAAAAATCTTGCGGACTGAAAAATGGAATGAACTGGCTGTCAGCCAAAAAGGAGGGATTGGGGCGCAGGTTCGCGGTGATCTCCTGGGCCTGATTCTGAAGAATCAGAGTCCTCGTCGCTCTTATGGAATGATTGTGTGCCAGAGCCAGATCGATGGCCTGATCAAGGCTGATCAGCGTCGTATTTTGCCCGCCTGCCCCCACCACCAGAAGAAAAAACGTCGCAGCCGGTGCGAATATCCGAAAGTACTTGGGGCGCATAAGGGGTTGAGATCAGAGCGCGCGGACGGTTACGCAACAGATCTCGAACGGAGGCTCGAACCGAACGAGCGCCTCGCCAAGCTCCATTGTTCGTATCATCTTCCTAGGTAAGACTGCGTCTCAGGCTCAAAGGATGTATTGTAATTCATCGTATTCACGATTCGGGCTGGCCGGAGCGAACGTGGCAAGTCACGCTGCGCACTGACACATTACGAATGCGAACCGGCGTAGTGACGAACCGGAAACTGTCCAGAAATGGCGGTGTGGAAAGTTACACAAACTTCCCATAACCCGACGTCTGGACAGCGAATAGTTTCCGGTGTACCTGTGATCCGGGAGCAATTGGAATTTGGCCCGAACGACCGCTCTGAGTCGGTGCGGCCGAGGAACAAAGCCTGAGTGATGACATTTAAAAATGTATTCTCGACTAGTAGGGCCGCCCATACAGGTTCTGCCCACGTCTTGAATTCACTCAGGTACACGCTAAGTGAATCTGGCGACCGTTGAGTCTTAGAATTGCAGTTTTAAGGCGAGCTGCACCGAGCGAACTGCCGATTTGATTCGGCAGGTTGAGTTCTTGCAATCTACTTTCCGATGTCTTTTATGCCAACAGCGGTCTTCTCACCAGCCTTCTCGGTATATTTCACACTGACCTTGGATCCCTCCTTAACACTTTTGCCGGACTCCTTCACGCCCTCCCAAGTTGTCTTGTCCGTCCACTTTGCGCTGTGCTCCACACCGTCGTCAGTTTTCACGACGATCGTCTTGGCGTCTCTATCAACGTGTTTTACAACGCCTGAAAAAACGTGGACCACATCTTCCTGGGCGAACGTGGCCTGCCAGCAAACGGCAGCCATAAACGCCGAAAGAACGATCACCTTACTCCAACGTCCCAAGAAAATCGACATAGCTCTCCTTTCGTCTCCTACTTCGATGTAAGAATCAGGCTCAGTCCCTTCTCGATCCAGCGCAACAACCCGGGCACATTTAAAGGCCATTAGTTTTTTCCGCTGCTCATCCAGGCGCCCGACCCTCCACCATCCAAAGATGTATCACTGCACAGTCGAGCACAATTGGACCTTAGGTATTGGTGCTGCTGACTGGCGTCGGTTTGGGCTGCTCACGGTGTTTCGTCCAACTCATACGAAGGTATCGACGATACCATCGTCCAATTGTGCGTCTCCAGGCCTTCTGGTGTGATCATCTCCTCGCAGGCGGTTGCACTCTTGTCTACGAAACGAAGCGCTTGCAAGGCGAGTTGGTCACGAACCGGTGACGAGTGATAAGAACTCTCGATTTCGTTGGCGCCGTTGGTCTCTTTGGTTTGAGGCTGATTGCGAATGCCTTCCGGATGCCTTTTGAGTTCGAACAGATATGGAAGCATATAGGCGAGACGGGACTTCGCTCCCTCGCTTTGGTGGTCTCGTCTGGCTTGGCGTTGGGCGTGGTCATGACCCTGCATACTCGTGGCGCACTGGTCATGTTTGGCGCAACGGCGATGATTCCGAAGCTGCAGTCCCTCGGTTTCTTTGTCGAGATCGGGCCCTTGGTGGCTGCGCTGCTGGTGGCGGGCCGGGTCGGCGCGGGCAACGGAGCGGTACTGGCGGATATGCGAGCGACGGAGCAGATCGACGCGATCGAGGCGCTGTCGATGGACTCATTCAAGTTCCTGGTGGTTCCCCGGGTAGTCGCCTGCGTGATCGCGCTCCCACTGCTAACCACATTTATGGATTTCTGCGGAATAACGGGAGGTTATCTCTCCGAGTACAGCATTTCTCATATTTCACTGCACTTATACCTGACTCGTGCTTTTCAGGGGATGGAGTGGTCTAATTTTGTCCCTCCTACCCTTAAAGCGTTAGTGTTTGGTTTCATTATTGGTACGATTTCCTGCTTCTTCGGTTACACCACCAATGAAGGCGCAGAGGGCGTTGGCCGGGCCGCCACCAGTAGCGTTGTTGTGTCCTCATTGCTGATCATTCTGGCGGACGTCATTTTAGTCAAAATTATTTTTCTCGTCTTTCCTGGGAGCGCGGCGTGAGCGGCGAGGATTCCATCAGGCTCGATCACGTGTCGAAGTCCTTCGGAGAGAAACAAGTGCTGGATGATGTTTCCTTCTCCGTTGCGTGCGGCGAGGCGATTTGCGTTTTGGGACGCAGCGGAACCGGCAAGAGTGTCACGCTCAAATTGGTCCTCGCCCTCCTGAAGCCGGATGCCGGCCATATCTGGATCGGCGAAGATGAAATTACGCAGCTTGAGGGCCATGAGCTTTCACGGGTGCGGCGCAGGATGGGATTCCTATTTCAGAGCGGGGCCTTGTTCGACTCTCTGACGCTTCATGACAACCTGGCTCTTCCCCTTCATCGTCTGACGAAGAAGTCAAAAGACGAAATTGAGGAGATCATTGACCGTGTTCTCGGTCAGGTCGAACTCGCGGGCGATAAGCAAAAGATGCCCCACGAACTCTCGGGGGGCATGCAGAAGCGCGCCGGTCTCGCTCGAGCTCTTGTGTTTGAGCCAGACATCCTGCTTGTCGATGAACCCAGTAGCGGACTCGACCGCATCACCGCTTCCGAGATCGACGATCTGCTGCTCGATCAAAAGGTCAGGCGGCGAAGCGCCATGATTATCGTCACGCATGACTTACATGGTGCCAGGCGTCTCGGCGATCGCTTCGCGGTTCTCGACAAGGGGCGGTTGGTCGGACTCGGTACACCTCAAGAGCTGGAAAACCACGAAAACCAGACAGTCCGGAGACTTGTCGGGGGGGATTAGATGCGGAAGAATAATGTCAGCATTGGAATCTTCATCGTAAGTGGCTTCGCCCTTTTTAGCTTGGTCCTTTTCACTATCGGCAATCGGCACAAGGCTTTCTCGCCGCACGTTGATCTCTATACGGAATTCGCGAACATCACTGGTCTGACAAAGGGTGCAGACGTACAAGTAGCTGGTTTCGACGCAGGAGAAATCGCCGACATCCAGGTCCCCAATTCTCCGTCCGGGCGATTTCGTCTTAAGCTGAGGATCGACCAGCGACTAAACCTGCTGGTGAGAACAGATTCACTGGTGACCATCGACAGCGAGGGCATCGTGGGCGACAAATTCGTGCAGATCCACGGGGGCAGCGCGAATGCTTCGGAAGCCACGTCGTTGGCTATGCTCCCAAGTAAAGAGCCGCTTAGTTTGGCCGATCTGCTCGAGAGCAGCAGCGATCTCATCAACGGTGCAAACGGAACTATGAAAGGAGTTCAAGGCAAACTCGATGGAACACTCGATGCTGCGACGAAGACCATAGACAATGCGAACGACCTCATCGTGGGGATAAAGCAAGGCAAGGGCACGGTCGGGATGTTGCTCCGAGATCAAACCACAGCGACGGAGGTACAGCAAGCAGTTGCCAATGGCCAGCAAGCGACTGTCTCGCTCAAGCATGCCTCCGGCCAAGCAGACGCACTGGTATCGGATTTCGAATCGCGCGGACTCGGCGGCAAAGTCGACCAAACCATGTTGAGTGTACGCAGTGCGGCGGGGAATCTGGACAGCACATCGGCACAGCTGCATCAGATTGTGACGGAGGCAGTCGGGGACGACGGTCGGGGTGTGGACGCTGGAGGCAACCTCGAGCAATCACTGTCAAATTTGACTCAAGTCACCGGAAATATGGCGGCAGATACCGAAGCTCTGAAACATGAGTTCTTTTTTCGGGGATTCTTCAAGCATCGCGGTTACTACTCTCTGACCGATCTGGATCCAGCTACCTATCGCAGCGACAGACTATTCGCCAATCCGGATAACCCTCGCGCGTGGGTTCAGGCTGCAAAACTCTTTGAGCAAACCCGCGACGGCCAGGAACGTCTATCCGCCGAAGGAAAGTTACAAATCGAGGAAGCGGTCGCGGAGCTTGGGGACCAAGCTATCAACGGACCCCTCGTGATCGAAGGGTATTCGTCCCAAGGTGATGGCGGAACCCAACTCGCCGCGTCGCATAGTCGCGCGCTTTTGGTGCTCAACTACATCCACTCGCGGTATCGAATCGATCTCCGGAATGTTGGCGCGGTCGCGTTGCGCAGCGTCCCTCCGCCTGCGGTTCATAAAGAGACCTGGGACGGGGTGTGCATTATGGCGCTCAAGGCATCCTCCGGATAACTGCGAATCGAACCGGTCCAGCGCCGCGTTCCGAGGACTCGTTCCACGCAAACAGGCCACCCAGCTAATAGCAAAGTAAGCCAAAACATGTGGCGTTCATTTCTTACTCGCGTTAGCGCAACACTGAACAGCAGTCGGGGGCTTCGAGCGGCGACACTTGCCGACCTCAAAACGACTAAGGATCCGGCGAGCGATCACATCCGGCTTTTGCCGCTCGCTCTTCAATCACTCATAGCCGGGACATGCTCGGGACTCTTGGTGGTGGCTTTTCGGCTTAGTCTTCGCCGCGCCGATGGCCTTCGCGATTCGCTGCTCCTGTGGGCACACGGCAAGCACGTCCTTGGATTTCTCGTGACTCTTGCAGTCGCCGGGCTCCTCACCGCGATTGCGGCGCGGCTGGTTCGCCGGTTGGCCCCCGATTCTGCGGGAAGCGGTATTCCTCAGGTCGAATTGGAACTTAAAGGCGGTGGGCTTGGCGATCCGCTCCGCATCATAGTTGTGAAGTTCGTTGGAGGACTTGTCTCTATCGGTACGGGACTTGCTCTTGGCCGCGAGGGACCAAGCGTTCAGATGGGAGCCTGTATTGCTTCTCTTTGCGGACGCCTGTTCCGTCGCAGCGATGCGGAACGCAGGATATTGCTGGCGGCCGGAGCCGCGGCTGGCCTTGCCACAGCGTTCAACGCGCCCGTCGCTGGGGCGGTGTTCGTGCTCGAAGAAGTGGAGCGTCGCTTTGATCTTCCTGTCACGATCATCACTCTCGGAGCATCGGTAAGCGCAATATCCGTTGCGCGCCTCTTTCTCGGGCAAGCTCCAGATTTCTACGTCGGTCCCTTGCCCTATGCCGGTTTTGGAGTTATCCCGGTCTATCTGGTACTCGGCATCTTTGTTGGCTTCATCGGTGCAGCGTACAACGCCGCGATCTTGGGCGCGCTTGCGGTGACGGATCAATTTCATCGTTATCCTGCAGAACTAGTCGCCGGCCTGGTGGGCGTCGGCGTGGGCGTGCTCGGGTGGTTCGCCCCCCGCCTTGTCGGAGGTGGTGACCCCATTACGCAGCGATTGCTCGATGGCACAGGCGTCACATTATTCATGTTGGGAATCGCCTTCGTTGTGCGTTTCGTGCTTGGGGCCGTCTCCTACTCTGCGCGCACACCAGGAGGCCTGTTCTCTCCCATGTTGGTGATTGGTTCTCAAAGTGGTTTGATGTTCGGCAACATCTTTGCTCACTGGTTCCCCGCGGCAATCACAAATCATCCAAACCAGTTCGTGATTGTGGGGATGGCTGCAATTTTCGCCGCGGTTGTGCGCGCCCCAATTACAGGCATTATCCTCGCCATCGAGCTCACGGGTAGCACTACTCTTTTATTGCCGATGCTTGCTGCCTGCTTCACCGCAATGCTGGTTCCGACGTTGCTGCGGAATGCGCCGATCTATGACTCACTCGAAGAGCGCATCGTTGCTAAATCGTCGGCTCAGGTGAGTGAATCTCTACCGCGTGTCTCATAAAATGTTGGAGCCCGCCAGGGCACTTGCTTTCCGACAAATGCTGTCTCAATGCTTCACACGTTAGAACTGAAGTTTGGCTCCGACCGGATCGCGTCTTATGCGACGCATGGCGCTGGCGCGACGGTATTGGTGAATGTCATGCGGATTCCGTGTTTCGGCCGCAGGATGACCATCGGGCGAGCTTCGATCGTTTGGCCCGGAGCCAACCGGAAATCGTACTTTCTGAGCAGATCGCTCAAAATCATTAAGATCTGCAGCATCGCGTAATTTCCGCCAATACAGCCTCGCGGTCCGGCGCCGAAGGGAAGGTAGGTGAAGGGCGTGCGCAGCTTATCGTTTTCTTTGGTGAAACGCTCGGTATCGAACTTCTCCGGATCCTGCCAGTAACGTGGGGCATGGTGCGCGCCGTACACATACACAATGACCATCGAGCCCCGGGGTATGGCGATGTCGCCTACGCGGTCGTCAGCGACTGCCATGCGGTCGATCATCCAAAACGGCGGGTACAGGCGGAGCGCCTCGCAAATGACTTGCGTCACAAATTCGAATTTGGCAACGTCGCCGTAGCTCAGAGGCGCTTCGCCGAGCACGGAATCAAACTCCTGCCGCACCTTGTCGAGACAATCCGGACGCGAGCTCAGGAGATAAAAAAGCCACGACAGCGCATTCGACGATGTTTCATGGCCAGCAACGAGAAGTTGCATGCTCTCGCTGAGGATGAGCTCATCGGGCATGCCTTTGCCATCGCTGTAACGCGCGTCCATCAGAGTCTGCAGCAGATCGTGGCCGGGCGCTGCTTCGTTGTTGCGGCGCTTCCTGATGTATTCGAGCAGAACGGCGTCGGCGCGGGTTCGCATGTCTTCGTGTCGGCGCAGTTCTCCCGAGACCGCGAACCAGGGATTGAGATAAGGCTGAAGGGTTTGCCGAACGATGAATTCCTGAACCGTGCAGATGGTATGGCTGACCAGATCGATGTCTTCGTCTTTCAAACGCGCGCCAAAGAGCGATCGGGCGACCATGGCGAAGGTAATTTTCATCAGGTGGGGGTAAATATCGACGGGGCCACGACGGACCTGCCTGTCGAAATCCAGGAGCGACTCAGCGAGGGAGTCCTGCATGATGGAGGACAGCGCATCGAGTTGCTTGCGATCGAAGCCCGTCTGGATAAGACGCCGCTGCGTGCGCCAGGCCTCTCCGTGCGTGGTGAGCAGACCTTTCCCCAGGAAGTGGCCCATCCGCTTTACTTGAATTTCAGATTTCTGGTAGTTCTCCGCATTCGTCTTCAACACGTGCTGAATGACAGCGGGATCGATGGTAACCATCGCCTCCTTGAGGCCACCGATACGGAGCCAGAATGTGTCGCCGTAGGTTTCGTTGTACCTGGACAAAACCTGCACGGGATTGCGGGCCAGTGCGGGCGAATCGGCGAAGCAGCGAAGTCGGGAGACAACGGGGACAGGCGTCGACGTGGATGAGTTCATACCCAGCCGTCCTGATACTTGGCTAGAACCACAGAAGGTTTCATTTCGCGCAGAATCAGTTTTCGTTCCCCAATTGCTTCAAAAGTATCAGATGGTGCCGGATCGCCCCCGTCATGGTAGGGTTCTGCCGATAGGAAACCCCAAACTCTTCGGCGGTCTGCTTCACGATCCTGGTCAGCGGAGCATAGTGGGTATGGCACACGAATGGGCACAGGTGGTGCACCACGTGATGGTTAAGCCCACCCACGAGCCAACCGACCAGCGGGTTCCCGGTCGCATAATCGGCGGTTGTCGCGAAGATGTGATACACGCCGTCGTCAAACTCACCACGATCCGAGGGAAAGTAGGTGCTGTCGACGGTGTGCGTCGACTGGAACACGAGCGTCACAGTCAAACCGACGAGCAAATTGACCAGGAGGAACGACCCGGCGACCAGTAGCGGAGATTTTCCCAGCACCACGACCGGCAACACCAGCATGTAGGTGAGGTAGAAGCCCTTGCCGGCAAAGAGAACGACGTATTCGCGCGGAGGGTGTTTGGTGCGTCTCAGATATTCATGGTCCGGGAAGAAAAAGCACTGGAAGTCCCTGAAGAATACATAATCAAGAGAGAACATCGCATATACGAACAGCGCATAAATGTGCTGGAAGCGGTGCCAGGGCAAGCGGGACTCATAGGGCGTAAAGCGAAAGATGCCGCGTCCCGAAAGCGCGTCATCTTCCCCGTGGAGATTGATGCAGGAGTGATGGCCCCGATGATGGAGGATACGCCACATGTACGAGCTGATTCCGCACAGATCGAAGACATAGTTCAGGGTTTTGTTGATGAGCGACCGGGGCGAGATGGCGTTGTGGTTGCTGTCATGGGCGATGTTCAACAAAAGGAATGTCTGCGCCAGGCCGCCTAAAAGGTAGAGGGCAACAAACTTCCATGAACCAGGCCTGAGCGCATACAGAGCAATCCAGCTGCCCATGAGCACTGCCAGACCCGCAACGATCTTGACCCGCATCATACGGTTCGCTTTGGGGGAAATGTTCTGATCGGCGAAAAACCTATCCAGGCGGCTACGTAAGACCTTCGGGAAGGAAGAAGACTCAGCGACCGGTTCGAAAATCGGCGACGTTGATCTTTCCGAGGGGACAAGATCCGCGATGTTCGGCTCTTGAGCGATCACCGCTTGGGTTTTGAACGTCACCGGCGCCTCCGCAATCATGGTAATTGGGCCCGACACGTGCGAAATGGTTCACGCGTAGCCCTGACCCGCAGCGAAACTGTTGCCGCCGATTGTCTCAGGGTATTTTAGTGCGAGGCCTTATGGGCAATCAATAAAATTCGGGACGGACAAAGCCAGGGTGCGGTGGATCACCGCTGAAAACAATGACGCATGGTACTGTCAACATGTTTTGCTAATATACAACTACCAATGAACCGTAACAAACGGGCTCTCCTTGCTCGGAGCCATCGAAGCTTGACGATGCTCCGCCATTCTGCTTCGAGCCCCGTGCGCCAAGATGGAGGACATTCATTCCGCAGCGGGTCTAGCGACGGTTATAGTGAGACAAAGAATTACACTTACATTCTCACAGTCGGGCCCACGTCTCAGGTCCGCACTTCGAGACTTAACCGTGCTTCATCTCGCTCGCAAGTGAGGGATGTTTCGTTTACACTTGCGTTCTATTCAACATTGGAGGATCGCTGATTGATGATGGCGTCGATTCTGGACCACCTGGATAGGTTGGCAGATGCGCACCCGGACAAACTCCTTTATTCATACCTTGACGTAAACGGCGATCCGATCGAAAGCTACACCTACGCTTCGTTCCTCCACCGAGCGCAAGCGATCGCTGGACATTTGCGAAAAGATGGTCGTTTCGCGCCCGGCGACCGGCTTCTGCTTGCGTACCCGCCGGGGCTCGAAATGATCTGCGCATTCTTTGGTTGCGTGCGCGCCGGATTGATCCCCGTGCCAGTTTATCCCCCCAGTTCGCGTGGCTTTCAGAGCGCTCTATATAAGATGGTCCACATCGCAAAAGATTGCCAGGCGGCAGGGATCTTGACGAGCAGGGACTATCGCGCATCTCTTAAGACGAATCTCGCCAGAAGTGGAGTCTCCGCATCCGGTGTCGATGTAGATTTCATTTCCGGTCTTCCCTGGATCGTCACGGAAGATTTCGTGGATACGATTTCGGACCAACCTCCGGTCGATCCTTCGAAGATATTGTTTCTTCAGTACACGTCGGGTTCGACGATTGAGCCCAAGGGTGTAATCGTGACCCACGAAAACATCCTGGATACCTTTCCGCTCGTGATCGACCATCCCGCTCCGGTTGTCGTTTCATGGCTTCCGCAGTATCACGATATGGGATTGATCGGGTGCTACCTCTATCCCGCACTGAGAGGTGGTACAACTTACGGGTTCGCTCCGGCTGACTTCATTCAGCGGCCCATCCTGTGGTTCGATGCGATGACCACCTTTCGCGCCACTGCGACCGCTGCCCCCAACTTCGCCTACGACTATTGCTTGCGCGCCGGGAGGCTTCCCAAGCAGCGCCTGGAAGCTTGTGATCTCAGCTCGCTTCGAGTATTGATGTGCGCCGCGGAACCCGTAAAACCGGATACTTATACTCGCTTTCTCGAAGCATTTCAGTCCTACGGACTCAAGTCCCAGAGTTTCTATGTCGCCTACGGGCTAGCTGAGAACACGCTGGCTGTCTCACTGCGTGGTCGCAACATCGTTTCAGTCAACAAACGGGCCCTCGCGCTCGGGAAGGCCCGCATGACAACTGAGGTCTCAGAAATCAACGGGGCCCGGCAGATTATCAGTTGTGGAACCCCGCTCCCGGGTCTCGACGTTAAGATCGTAGATCCGGAAGGGCATTTCCCGCTTAAGCCAGGGTGCATCGGCGAAATTTGGGTCGCCGGAACCGGCAAGTGCCAGGGTTATTGGAACAATCCTGAATTGACTCTGAAGCAGTTTCGTGCGCGCCTGGTCGACGATACCCCTTATGAGGACGGCTACCTTCGGACCGGCGACACGGGCTTCATCCACGATGGAGAACTCTACGTCTGCGGCCGCATCAAGGACATGATTATTCT
>JBAUVJ010000502.1:0-5679 GCA_049583165.1 Candidatus Sulfotelmatobacter sp.
GGATCAGCTGTTGTAACATCGGAATTACACGAGCCTAGCGGTTGGAAAGGATTTGGAAGGGAATGGTTGAAGCTCTGACATTCGCGCTGCTCGGAATGGACCGAGAGGAACTCGCCACTCTGGTGACCGAATCGGGCGAGCCGGCCTATCGCGCCAAGCAGATCATGGACGCGGTCTACCGGCAGCGCGTGGAATCGCTTGAGGAGATTTCGACACTGCCGGCGCAGCTGCGCGAGAAGCTGGCGCAGAGCGGAGTAACGGTCGGAGCGGCGCGGATTGAGAAGAAGTTTGTGTCGGTGGATGGGACGGTGCGGTATTTGATTGCCTTCGCCGATGGGCAGAGTGTGGAAACGGTTTGGATGCCGGAGGGAGATGGCGGGGAAGCGGGGGATGGGAGTGAGGCTGGAGAGAGTTCGGAGCAAAGAGCGTTCGGCCGGTCGACCATCTGCATTTCCAGCCAGGTGGGGTGCGCCGTGGATTGCCAGTTCTGCCTGACGGCGTTGCTGGGAGTGAAACGCAATCTAACCGCTGGCGAGATTGTGGGGCAGGTTTGCGCGGTGCTGAAGGATCAGAAGGTTTCGCCGCCGGAGGATCGCATCAACCTCGTCTTCATGGGCATGGGCGAGCCGTTCCTAAACTACGAGAATTTTACAAAGGCGGCGCGGCTGCTGGTGGAGGGCGTGGGGATCGCGGAGCGTCGGATGACGGTGTCGACGGCGGGGATCGTGCCGCGAATCCACGATTTTGGCGGGGAGACGATCCGGCCAAAGCTGGCGATTTCTTTGAATGCTTCGAACGACGAGTTGCGTACGCGGCTGATGCCGCTGAACAAAAAATGGAATCTGGAAATGCTGATCGCGGCGGCGCGAGATTTTCCGCTGCGCACGCGGGAGTGGATTACCTTCGAATATGTTTTGCTCGGAGGCGTGAACGATCGGCCTGAGAATGCAAGAGAAGTTGCTGAGTTGCTGCGCGGCCTGCGCTGCAAGGTGAATCTGATCGCGCTGAATCCGGGGCCCGGAATTGATTTCAAGACTCCCGGCGATGATCAAGTGGCAGAGTTTCAAAAGATTTTGCGGGATGGGGGAGTTCCTGCGTTTGTGAGGCGTCCGCGGGGCCGAGATATCTATGCTGCTTGCGGACAGCTTAAGAGAACGGTTGAGGTTGCCACATTCCCGCAAGCCCCGCTGCTGGAGATTTCTCCGGTCCCGGAGAGATGATGGGGAGTTCCACGCGGATTGCAATCCCAGCGTTGACGTCATGCTGCCAGGAGATCTTTCCGCGATGCAATTCGAGGATGCCCCGACACGCGGTCAAGCTCATATCCGATAAAGGCTCCGATGAAGCCGCGTAGAAGCTGTTGGCGGTCTGATCGAGGTCAGGGGTCAGATTATCGGCCAAGGCAAGGTCGAAGATGGTGATGATGGCGATGCTTTCTTGTTGTGTCGCTACCAGGGTCAGTGTGCGGCGGCCACATCCGTCTGCGGCATGGAGCGCGTTGTCGAGAAGCTGCACGCAAACGTGAAGCAACTGGTTTGAGTCTGCCATCACCGCGGGCAGTTCGGCCGGCAAGTCTGCGATTACTTCTATCTTAAGGGCTTGCCAGACTGGTTCCGAAAGTTTGACGGCAGTGCGAAGCACCGTCCCAAGGTCCACCGGAGCCAGGGCCGCGGGACCTTGTTTCGCAAAACTAAGCAGGCTGGCCACAAGCGATCTGGTGCGGCGAACGTGTTGTCCAATTCTCGCCGCCATTTCCCGTTGATCCGAATTAAGAGAGGTGTTCACCAGTAAATCGGAATAACCCAGCATGGCGGCGATGGGGTTGTTTAGTTCATGTGCCGCTCCACCTACCAACTGGCCGATCGACGCGAGTTTTTCGGATTCCGTGATCTGTGCTTGCAGGTGTTTCAAATGCGCGAAGGACTCCTGCGATTGAGTCAGAAGCCGTAACAATTCACGGTCTAGTAAATGTTGGCGAACGAAAATCATAATGCCCATCAAGAGTGCGGCGACAAGCGTGAGGACTACCCGGAACGAACGTATCCGCGGAGGCACTGCGGGCTCCAATAAAGCCCAGCCGGCAAAAAGTGGAAGAGAGAACACGGTTATCATTCCCAGCCGGGCTAACCAGACACCGTAAGATGTGGAGTTGGATCGTGGATTGGTTCTGGGCTCGTCCTCTCTCGACCACAAGGCGAGTACAGTCATCCAGGTCATCGAGACGGCCAAAGGAATATCGTAGAGGCTCCCGCTGTAGTAGACGTGCCTGCCCAAGGCCCAGTTGGCGATGTAGGAACTGGCCGCATAAGTTAGACTGGCGCCGAACAGATTTGCATAGAGAATCTTCCACCTGCCTTTGCTATTGAGCCAAGCCACAAACACGGCGCTAAGAAATGCCAGCTTCTCGATTAAATAGAGCAGGTTAAGATTATTGTCGTAAGCGGTGACATTCGCGACGACATACTGCCAAGCCATTACCGCGAGGATGTAGAGATAGATCCACCAGACCAACATCAAAGCAAAATCCAAGTGGCGCAGACGCGCGGCATACTCGTTCTGCGGGGCGTGCGGCCGGAGCGCCAAGGCTGCCATCATTGGCACGATGTGGAGAAAAATTACTATGTCGCCCGCGCACAGGTCTGGAACATCCTGACGAAGCCACACTTCATAGTAAGTCCACATCAGTTGATAAGAGAACCAGAAGGCAACGCCCGTAGCCAGGAGACTCCAGAACAGCCGCAATCGTCCTCTCGATCGTATAGCGTTCGGGATAAGAGATAAGGTCGCGGACAACAAAAGCAGACATTGAATCCAATCGCTAAAAGCGGTTAGACGAAAGGACCGAGGAAGTATCAGCGCAGCCAGAACCAGAGTCGCCATACAGACAGCGACTGCCGCAGTCCAAAGCTTGGAGTAGGCGCGCACGACGAAGCTCCTCGTCGCCATTTTAAGCTGGGATTAGAGAGAACTTTGGTTACTGAAGTAATCCGGCAGGTTACGTAAAACGGGTAACGGGACGACCGTTTATGTAGTTTCGGAGCAACTATGCAAAGTTTTGCTTGCTCTTGTTCTTTCGTGTCAATAATATGCGAAACAATCCCATTAGCTTTTCAGCTCGGCCTTCCTGCGGAAAGTGAGCCGATTGCCAACTGACGCGAATCATCGTTTTATCCGCCGCCCTCAAGCTGCGGCCGACCCCAGTGAGGTCCGTCGTACGGAGCGCTGGCTGGCGACGGCACGGGTGTTCCTGGCCGTGTCGGCTTTAGTCGCGATCCGCATGGATCCGACGCAGTTGGGCCACTCCAGAACGGCTTACGGTCTTTTCGTTTTCTATCTGGCCAACGGAATCTTGATCTTGATGCTGCTGCGTCGACGAAAAGCGTCGACCCCAGCGTTTCGTTTTATGGTGCACGCGGCCGATGTTATTTGGCCGGCCGTTATCTCGGTATTTGCCGAGGGGAGCCTGTTCTTTCTGTTTTTTGTTTTCGTGCTGACTGCGGCGGCCTACCGATGGGGCTTGTGGGAGACGTTGAGCACGGCCGCCGCGGAAGTCGTGTTGCTGTGGGCAGAAAGCTTTATGCTCTTCCATGTATGGGCAAACCACGGCGGAAGTCTGCCCTGGCACATTTTTTCCGGCTTGCAGATTAATACGGTCGAGTTTGAGCCGAACCGATTGTTCATGCTCTCGGTCTATTTGCTGGTCATGGGCTTATTGCTGGGCTACCTCGCGGAGCAGCAGAAGCATCTTCGCGCGGAAAAAGCAGGCGTAACCCGAATGCTGGCGAAAGTGCGGGTGGACGCGGGGCTGACAGGAACGCTCCAGCAGATTAGTCGTGAGATCGTCACCATGTATGGTGCGTCGCGGCTGGTGGTTGCCGCGCAGGAGATTCACAGCCAGAGGCGATTTTTGGGCGAGTTGCGTTGCGACGGCGTTGAGCTTTCCGAATTTCAATGGCTGGATTCGCGTCCGCGAGACGCCAAAGCTTATCTGGGAGATTTTCCCGGCGAAGTGTGCTTCGCGGCCAACGAGGGCAAGGGCTGGTCCCTGACTGCCTTGGATGCCGAGGGAAACCAGGTACAGGCGCAGGAAACTGAGCCGTTCGACCAACTGAAGGAGCGGCAACCCTTTCGCTCTCTGATTACCATGTCTTACGTTTTCGGAGGCGAATGGCGCGGACGAATCTTCGTGTTTGAACCTTCATGGAAAGGGGACAGACAAGAAGAGCTCCGTTTTCTGCTGGACTTGCTTCGCCAGGTGGGTCCGGCAGTGTACAACGTTTATCTGCTGCACCGGCTCCGGCGCAGAGCGGGAGCCGCGGAGCGCGCCCGTTTTGCCCGGGAATTACATGATGGCGCGGTGCAGTCGCTGATCGCTGTGGAGATGCAAGTGGATGTTCTGAAGCGTCAGGCCGAGGCCACTCCGGAAGTAGTGAGCGGCGAGTTGGGCAGGATTCAAGGGCTGCTGCGCGAGGAAGTCCTGAAGCTGCGCGAACTGATGCAGCAGATGAAATCCATCGATGTGGATTCCCGGAGATTCTTGAGCATAGTGACCGATACAGTTGAGAGGTTCGAACGGGAGACGGGCATTTCCGCCCGCTTTGTGACAGATATCGACAAGCTTGAGATGCCGGACAAGGTTTGCCGGGAGTTGTTACGGATTGTGCAGGAGGGTCTGGTCAACGTGCGCAAGCATAGCCGCGCCCGTCATGCACTGGTTCGCTTGGGCTCCAGTCCGAGCCAGTGGAGCCTTACGATGGAGGATGACGGCCGAGGGTTTAATTTTTCCGGTCGCCTCACACAGGAAGAATTGGATGAGACGGGCAAGGGACCGATGATCATTAAAGAACGTCTACGTTTAATTGCGGGCGCACTCACGGTAGAATCAACTCCCGGTACGGGAACACGCTTGGAAATCAAAGTTCCGAGAAGTGGGGAAGTTTCTGATGAATTTTAAAAAGCCACAACCTGTTCGCATTGTGATTGCTGACGACCATCCAATATTCCGCGACGGTCTGCGCCGATTGCTGGAGGCAGAGCCGAACTTGAAAGTGTTGGGCGAGGCCTCCGATGGCGCCGAAGCAGTAAAGATGGCGCGGCAACTGAAGCCCGATATTCTTTTGTTGGATCTCGCAATGCCGAAGCATCCGGGGCTCGAAGCCCTGCGAGATTTGGGAACGGGAGTGAACTCGACTCCCGTGCGTGTAATTCTGCTGACGGCCGCGGCAGAGAAAAGCCAGATTGTGGAAGCTTTGCAGTTAGGTGCGCGAGGAGTGGTGCTGAAGGATTCCGCGACACAACTTCTGCTGAAGGCAATCCAAACCGTCATGTCGGGCGAGTACTGGGTCGGGCGGGAGAGCGTTTCAAACCTGGTTCAATATTTGCGAACCCTGGTCCAATCCTCCAGCGATGAAGCGCGGCAGAAGAAATTTGGTCTGACCCCGCGCGAGCTGGAAATCGTAGCTGCGGTGGTGGCAGGGTACTCGAACAAGGAAATCGCGGAATACTTCAAAATCAGTGAAGATACAGTCAAACACCATTTGAGCAATATCTTCGACAAGTTAGGGGTATCGACCCGGCTGGAGTTGGCGCTCTTTGCTGTAAACCAGTCACTACCCCTGAAAAGCATTGTTTAGTAAGGACTTAGCAGTTATTGGGTGCGTCTTAAGTGAGTAGCACTTC
>JBAUVJ010000503.1:0-3766 GCA_049583165.1 Candidatus Sulfotelmatobacter sp.
GGTCCGAGGCGCTTTTTTATTGTTGTGAGCCGCGAAGTGTTTTTGATCAGTGCGGTTTATCCGGGATACGAAGGTTTGACGAATAGCACCATGTGTTCCTCATCGACATACCGATCGCCGATCTTCAGTGCCTGTCGCTCAAGGCCGAAGGATTTAAAGCCAAGTGATCGATACAAGCGGACCGCAGCCTCTTGATTGGTCGCCACGGCGAGCTTGATCTGCTCGATGCCCTCAATTTTGGAGGCGCGCTCCAGAAGCATTCGCAACATGTTCCGCCCGACTCCCTTGCCTCGCGCTTCTCGCGTTACATAGACGCCCCAGGCTTGCCCCGTGTGGCGCTCCTTCAGTCCTTTGTTACGAAAGAAACCTGCCGTACCGATCAGCCGCTCGCCAGCAAATGCGCCAACCGCAAAGTTGCCGGCAGAATCGGAGGATATTCGCCGCGCTATTTCATCACGGGTTAGAGCCCGGTGCTCCTCCGGGGAACTGCCGAATGCCTCAGGTTCAGATACGAGGGCTTCCAGGCGGATGTTCCAGTACGTGGTCGCGTCGTTCGCAGTAAGAAATCGGATCTCCGTCATCATTCATCATTTCCAAACTGCATTATTTCCAAACCGCTATTTCGATCCACGGCACGCGGCGCAGTAGCCGCCAATTTCCAGGCGCGATACCACAATGCGGAAGCGGCAGTCTTTCTCCACCTGTCCTTTGAGATTTTCAAAAATGTCGCTGACGAATTCCATGATCTTTCCGCAGCGCAGACAGGCCATGTGGATATGGTCGCGATTCAGTTTGCGCTCGTAGTAGTGTCCTTCGCCGTGGATGTGCATCAAGTCGAGCTCGTCAATCAATCCGTGCCGCTTCAGCAATTGCAACGTTCGGTAGACCGTGCTGCGGTCCACGCTGGCGTCCAGCTTTTGCGCCTTGCGCAAAAGCTGCGCCGCATCCAGATGCTTGGTGGCAGTCTCCATTACGCGCAGAATGGCGCGGCGCTGCTCGGTCATGCGGATTCCACGCTCGGCGAGATGGGATTGCAGCCTGCCGGGAATTTCGGTTTGCGGTAACGGCATTTGAAAACCTCCATGAGTGTCGCAACTGGTCGCAATTACGTTGCGACGGAATCTTGTGCAGGCTCTTGACGATACGAAGAAACATCCGGCAATATCATGAAGGTACGTTAGTTGCGACGCGGTTGCAACTAGATCATCGCAATAAATCGCTTATGACTAGGCCCGATTCAAGATCGAGGTTCAATGTTAAACTTAGATGCGACTGAATTGCAACTGGGAAAATTGAAGGCATCCATGAGCAGGGTCGGATTGGTTGACACCATGCAAAGGTTTATCAAAATTACTCTGTGCCTCTTCCTGTTGTCGTGCCTGCTGAGCACAGCCTGGGCCGGAGTAAGCGGCAGCATATCCGGTACGATCAAAGACTCCTCTGGGGCCGCAATCACGGATGCATCCATCACTCTGGGCAATGCGAATACCGGCGTCCAGTACTCTGCGACTACGAATGATCACGGTACTTATACATTCCCCGTTCTTTCCGTGGGCAGTTATATTCTGGAAGTGAACCATGCCGGCTTCAAACCTTCCCGCCGCACCGGAATCACATTGGACGCCAACAGCGCGCTAGTGCTGGATGTTGTCATCGAAGTAGGCGGACGTGCCGACGCGATCACAGTGAATGAAAGTGCGGTTCATCTCGAAACTTATAGCAGCCAGATGGGCGAGGTCATCAACAGCGAGCAGATGAGTGATGTGCCCTTGAACGGCCGAAGCTATACCGATCTTCTTGCGCTTCAACCAGGAGTGGCTCCCGCGAGTTCCATCACTTCCAGCACCGTGCAGGACGTCGGTGCGAGCGCACTTTCGCCTTCCGGAGATTTGAATCCCGGCACGATTTCGATCAACGGCCAGCGCGAATTCGCCAATGCTTTCATCGTGAATGGCAGCGACTCCGAAGAAGACGTGAACATGGGAACCGCGATCATTCCCGACCTGGACTCGATTGCCGAGTTTCGGATTCTTACCAGCAATTTTGACGCGGAGTACGGCGAATTCAGCGGCGGCCAGATCAATGTCATTACCAAGTCAGGCAGCAACGCATTTCACGGCGACCTCTTCGAGTTCCTGCGAAACACCGATCTGGATGCGCGCAATTATTTTTCTCCGACTCGCGGTACGTTCATTCAAAATCAATTCGGTGGAACTTTCGGCGGACCGATCCGGCGCAACAAGATGTTCTTCTTCTCCGACTATCAAGGCACGCGCCAGCGGCAGGGTGTGGACACTGGATTGATCCCGGTGCCTTCCGCGCAGGATAGGACTGGCAACCTCTCGGATCTGGCCAGTTCCTTCTACACGACCCAAACTGTAAATGGACAATCGGTGATTGTGCCGACGGTGGTGAGCGGTCCGGCTTGGGCGAGTACGCTTTCCCAGAATCTCGGTTACACGGTTTCCGCAGGCGAGCCCTACTATTTTCCGGGTTGCTCTGGCACCACCGCTTGTGTTCTCCCTACTCTGCAAATTCCATCCAGCGCATGGCCGGTTCCGACGCAGCATTTATTGCAATACATTCCCGCGCCTAACCAGGGCAGTGGCTTTTTTGCCACCTCCGCCTACAACCAGGCGCTACGCGACGACAAGGGATCCTTCCGCCTCGACGCCAACACGGGCTGGGGGCTGATCTCCGGTTACTACTTTCTCGACGACTATTCGCTCAACAATCCCTATCCAGTTGCGCAAGGCGGAGCCAGTGTGCCAGGCTTCAACGCGCTATATCTGGGGCGCGCGCAACTATTCAGCGTGAGCGACACCAAGACCCTGAGTCCGACCTCGGTCAACGAAATTCACTTCAGTTATATGCGGGCATTCAATGACCTGGGCAAACCGCAGGGCGGACTTGGCGTCAGCCTGGTTTCCCAGGGCTTCGTAACGGCGTCGGGCGCTCCCAGCATTGTTGCGCTCGATCCCAAAGGCGAAGGAGTAGAAAATCTTGTCTTTAATAATTTCTCCACCGGCACCAACACGAATGAGCTGAAGCAGGCGAATAATACTTTTCAATGGCTCGACAATTTTTCGAAGGTCTTGGGCTCCCACACCATCAAAGCGGGCGGCGAGTTTCATTACGACCAGATCAACGTAAATCCGATCGCCCAGTTCAATGGGAACTTCCTGTTTACAGGAAGTGAAACCGGCGTGGACTTTGCCGACTTCCTGCTTGGAATTCCCAGCCAGTACAACCAAAGTCAGCTGAATCCTTTTTACGGCCGCAACAAGTACGCCGGCATCTTCGGACAAGACAGTTGGCGCGTAAGATCCAACCTGACTCTCAACTATGGCTTGCGCTGGGACCGCATCGAGCCCTGGTACGAAAAATATAATCAGATTTCAACCACTGAACCCGGCAAGCAATCCGTCGTCTTCCCGGGCGCGCCTCCGGGAATTCTGTACCCCACCGACCCCGGAGTACGGCGCACGCTTGCCCCGCCAGGAGATGAATTTTCGCCGCGCATCGGCTTCGCTTACTCGCCGAACGCAAGCACAGACAATTTTTTCGGCAGGATGCTTGGTGGTCCCGGCAAAACCAGTATTCGGGCCGGCTTCGGAATGTATTACACGTCCATCGAGGCGCTAACCCTCGGCGTTCTGGCGGCCAATGCTCCCTACGGAACCACCTATACCAGCCCCGCTCCACCGCTGTTCGCGAATCCATTCGTTACGGCTTCGAATGGACAAAACCTCGGGCAGTATTTCCC
>JBAUVJ010000504.1:0-9356 GCA_049583165.1 Candidatus Sulfotelmatobacter sp.
TCAGCACGGGCAATGATTCCAGTTTGCGCGGTCATGGCGTCCGCATCGGCGCCGGAGGGAATATCAACTGCAATCACCGGAACTTCGCTCGCATTCATGATTGCGATGGCATCGGCATACAGTCCGCTCACGGGAGGTTTGAACCCTGTACCCAGAATCGCATCCAGATAAAGATCCGCGTGCAACAAGGGCTGCGTTGGATCATTCATTTCTTTGCTGGAGTGAACCGCGATTGCAGCCACCGGCAACTTGCCATACATGATCGCCGCATCGCCGCGCAGCTCATCGGGGTTCACCAGCAGGATCACCTGAACCTGTTTCCCCTGCTCGTGTAGCCGCCGCGCCACCACAAAACCATCACCGCCGTTATTCCCCTTGCCGCAGAAAACCACAATACGTTCAGCGGCAGCGTACTGCGAGAGCACGTAATCCGCCACAGCTGTGCCGGCATTCTCCATCAGGGTAAGCGATGGCACGCCGAAGCGCTCGCTAGTTGCGCGGTCAATGGCCCGCATCTCTGCCGCAGTGACAATTTTCATGATCGAATGACTTTCATTCCTATCCAGCCGAATCCTACCCGCCCCCAACGACCGACTATAAAACAAAAAGGCCCTCCGCGCCCGTGCGGAGAGCCTGTATCCAGCAAACAAATTCAACCTACCGGCGTAGTCTTCGGCGCAGATGCAGCCTGCAGCGCCTGCACCCGGCTGTGCTTCACGCTGTAAGTGAAATAAACGACGAGCCCAATCGCGAGCCAGCCCACCAAGCGGATCCAATTCCACATCCCCAGCTTGTACATCATGTAGCCGTTCGAAATAACACCAAGAATCGGAACCAGCGGCACCCATGGCGTACGGAAGGGGCGCGGTTGGTCAGGATTGGTGTAGCGCAGTACCATAACGGAAATTGAGACGATCACAAACGCCAGCAGCGTTCCAATGTTCACCATCCTGCCGATATCTTCGATCGGGGTAAGACTGCCTACAATCGCTGCCAACAGACCGACAAGAATCGTGTTCTTCCATGGTGTGCGAAATTTCGGATGCACCGCCGCAAAGAACTTCTTCGGCAAAAGACCATCGCTGGCCATTGCATAAAGCACCCGCGTTTGGCCCAGCAACATCACCAGCATGACACTCGTGAGCCCTGCCAGCGCGCCCACAGTAATGATGTGCGACGCTGTACTCAGGCCGCGATCCAGAAACGCGCGGGCCACGGGCGCTTCAATATTAATTTGTTGCCAATGAACCATTCCCGTCAGCACTCCGGCCACCGCGATATATAAGACCGTACATATTGCCAGCGATGCGATCATCCCGATGGGCAAGTCTCGTTGCGGATTCTTGGCCTCCTGCGCCGTCGTCGAGACCGCATCGAAGCCAATGTAGGCGAAGAATATATATGCCGCGCCCGCGCCAATTCCCGCAATGCCGTTGGGCGCGTACGAGTGCCAGTCGCTGCCCCAGTTGCTGACGTTGATGTAGCGGGCGCCCAGCGCAATTACAAACAGCACAACCGAAACCTTAACTACCACAATGCCGGTGTTGAACCTCGCGCTTTCCTGAATGCCGACAACCAGAATCGCGGTGATGATAAGTGCAATGATAAAAGCGGGCAGGTTCAATCCCACTTCCATGCCAAACAAGTGCGGCGCTCCCAACACACCATGCGCTCGCTGCAACAATTCGGGAGACTGCGTGCTCATGATCGCCGTGACTCGATCGAGAAACGTTTGTGTACCCGGCACCAGCGAGGAATCAGTAGCCAGAGCCATCTGGCGCGCCACTATATTTTCCGCGGTCTTCAGGGCCGTCCAGTGGTCGTAAGCCAGCCACAGCGGCATCTCGAGGTGAAAAATTTTCAGTAATTCGATGAAGTGATTCGACCAGCCCGAAGATACTGCACTGGCGCCCATCGCGTATTCGAGAGTCAAGTCCCAGCCGATGATCCAGGCCAGCAATTCGCCCAGAGTGGCATAGGCGTAAGTGTAGGCACTACCCGCCAGCGGAATCATCGCCGCAAATTCGGCGTAGCAAAGTCCCGCGAAGGCGCACCCGATTCCCGAAAGGACGAACGATAATGTTAGCCCCGGGCCCGCGTACTGCGCGCCGAGTCCCACCATCACAAAAATGCCAGCACCGATAACCGCACCCACGCCCAGCGCAGTCAGCTGAAAAACTCCCAGCGTTCGCTTGAGGCTGTGCTCTCCCGTTTCGAGGGATTCCTCCAGCAGCAAGTTCAGGGGCTTGGTTGCCAGCAGATTTGCCATTCGTCCGATTCTCCTTGGAAGCTACGCCGATGCACGCTTTGCGCCAGCGCTTCTCGACCACGCAAAATATACCGGGATGCCCAGCAGTACCACAATCAGCCCCGGCCACGTGAACTGCGGCTTGTAGCGCAATAGTACGATATCAATGAAAGAAGCCATCACAATATAAATCGCGGGCAGAACCGGATAGCCAACCGCCCGATAGGGACGTTCCGCCTTCGGACGCGTTCTCCGCAGCACGAACAATCCTACGATCGTCAAAATATAAAAGAGCAGGGCGGCGAAAATAATGTAATCAAGAAGCTGGCCGTAGCTGCCGGAAACGCAAAGCAAACACGTCCACGCCATCTGCACCATTAGCGAAACGGCCGGGGTCTTGTGCGTAGGGTGAAGTTTGGCGACGCTCTTGAAAAACAGGCCGTCCTTTGCCATCGCGTAGTAAACGCGCGCGCCAGAGAGGATCAGTCCATTGTTACAGCCAAAGCTGGATATGAGAATGGCCGCCGCCATCAAAAGGCCGCCAGCAGAAGCGAACATCTGCGTCATCACCGCAGTGCCCACGCGATCCTCGGCGGCAAACTTGATCCCGCGTTCAAGAACCGTCGCGCCGTGGGCGGCGCCATCCAGCGGTAGCACATTGAGGTAAACAAAGTTGCAGGCGATGTAAAGCGCGATCACCACGCCCGTGCCCAGCATCAGCGAAAGCGGCAAGCTGCGGCTCGGATCTTTCACCTCCCCCGCGGTAAAGGTCACGTTATTCCACGCGTCCATGGAAAACAGCGCACCCACCTGGGCCACGGCCAGAATCGTCAGTGTGCCCACCATCACTATCGGCCCGCCCACGCCTACCTGCACGGCGTGCCGGGCGCCAAGTCCCGCGTTATGCCAGAAATGTCCGCTAAAGTTTGCTGCCAGTGCCTGTGCGTTTCGCCCCAGAGCGATTCCAAGCAGAGCCAACCCCAGCAGCGCCGAAACCTTGGCTGCGGTAAACACATTCTGAATAAGCGCTCCGGTTTTGAGCCCGAAGATGTTTACCACCGAGAGGAAAATCACTAGCAGGATTGCAACCAAATTCTGGGTATTAATTCCTACATCCATGTTGCCCAGAACCATTGGGCCAAGACGAATCGGAGGAACCTTCCATAAGTGCAGAATCCAGTTGGAAGAAGAAATCGCAGGAAAGAAAACGCCCAGAAACTTGCCAAAAGCCACGCCCACAGCGGCAATCGTCCCCGTCTGAATTACCAGAAACAACGTCCAGCCGTAGAGAAAACCCCACAACGGCCCCAGCGCTTCGCGCAAGTAAACGTATTGCCCGCCGGCTCGCGGCATCATCGCCGCCAGCTCGCCGTAGCTGAGGGCCGCAACGATGGTCATGAACCCCGCAACAGCCCACGCGCCGATCAGCAGGGCGGGCGAGTCTACTTCGCGGCTGATCTCCGCCGAAACGATAAAAATGCCGGAGCCGATCATCGACCCCATGACCAGCATGGTGGCGCTGGTCAGGCCGAGTCCCTTGACCAACTCCTTATCTTGATGGCTATGAATTTCCCAGTCGCTGCCGGCAGCCGTTGTCGGTGTACTCAGGACCCCTCCTGATTGAAGCGTCGGCCCTGTGGCGCCGGCGTCTCGCCGGCCGTCGCGAGGGCGACATGCCCTCGCCCGCCGGAGAGAATATCAAAGTCAAATGACTTTACCTCAAGATGCGGAAAAATTCCTCTGCTGATTTGCGTGGCTCCCGTAACAAATCGGATATCACCGCCACGGAATCCGCCCCAGCCTCAATCACAGAGGCGGCATTGCCTCGGGTAATCCCGCCAATGGCCACCAGAGGCCTTCGCGTCAACTGCCGCGCCCGGCGCACCCCTTCGAGGCCCACCACCGGATCGGGCCGGTCCTTACTCGATGTAGAAAATACGGGACCAATGGCGAGATAGTCCGCTGATGTCAAATCAGCTTCCTGCAATTGCTCTGGATTATGCGTCGAAACCCCAAGCCAGCGCTCGGGTCCGATGATCTTTCGCACGGATTCCGGAGACAGATCATCCTGCCCCACGTGAACGCCGTCAAACTCTGCGGCCAGACATAAATCCGCACGGTCGTTCATGATGAGCCTAACAGTCTGCGAGTGCCCCGCCCTTGTCGCGTTCTGTGCGACAGGGGGATTTTGACTTTCTTGAACGCCAAGATACCGCTTCAATTCCCGCGCCTGTTCCAGCATCTCCCGCGCATTGCCTGATTTGTTGCGATATTGCAGAAGGGTGCATCCTCCGGCAACAAGTTTCTCGGCGGTAGTCAGTAAGTCGTTCTTGTCCAGAAAGCAAGCGGTGTCAAGAATTGCGTAGAGGCGGGGGAGCAGCATCGTGTGCTGCCCAGTCTACCTGCTTTCCGAAAGGAACAGCAGCACTAGTGATTTGCATCGGCTGGATGCCTAGTGGGTGTCAACGCCTGTTTATATCAGTTACCATGTTGATCGGCGAAGGCAGCCCGTAATCAACGTTCTAGGGGAGAACGTATGAAAAGAAGTTTATTTCCGATTCTGTTCGCGATTGCGATCCGCGTGGCGCTCGCGGCTCAGGATGTCCCGCATGTCGTGTCTTCCGACGTGAATTGCGCAGTCAGTCCCCGTCGTTATGAGGACTGGTATCAACAAACGCATCTTCCCGAACACAAACCCTACGTTGCCCCTGAAAAGCGTAGGCAGCAGATACTGGAGAATTACCACGGCCTTAGGTTACAGATGGGGTTGGATGACGTTGAAAGGCTCTTAGGCAAACCAGATTTTGGAACAGCCCGCCCGCCCCTTCGCTTGGCCACCGCGCCCGGACCAACGAATCGCGAGTGCGCAAACGATCTTGCGTACATCGTGAGGAAAAACGGTGAAAACATGGTTGATATGGAGGACGTTGCCGTTTATCTTTCGTTTTCACCCAACGAAAAGCTATATTGGGCTGCTCCCCAGAACTTGCCCACGCTTAAGCCGCTAGGTTCACCAAGTGGGAAGGCTCCCTCAATTGTTCAGAGCCAAGCGTCTTGGAAGGAATACGTGTTCGCTACTGACGGATTCGGCATCACGCTTCCCGGTAACCCACAGCTGCATGCCGATACAACTCTTGCAGAGTTTACGGTGTATTCGGTCCCCTTGCCTGACAATTCCATGTTGAGCTTGCGTGTTTCACACCAAACCCGGGATTGCGCAGCGACTCTGGCGGAACTGAAGGACGGCGCTCTCAAGGGGAAATCGGGAATCGATCCGTCTTCCGTCAAGAGCCCTGCCATTAACGGTGAGCAAGGACTTGAATATGAGTACGCGCCTGGTCCTGATCGTGTTTCTCTCGACCGGTTCTACTGCGTCAGTGGCAGGTTCTACGCATTCTCGACTACTTGGTTCGGGACTCAAGCTCTCCCTGCTTCGGTAGAGCGTGTTCTTTCCTCGTTCCATCTCTTGGGCACGGAACGTCCTGGTGGTCCGCAGTAGCCTGCGCAAAATCGCCATAATACCAACCACTCAGTTCCCATTCTTCTTCAGGAATCTCTCAATAAATCCCGTATCAAATTTCCCGGCCCGAAAATCCGGATTGGCGAGAATCTTCCGGTGCAGCGGAATCGTCGTGTACACGCCTTCTACGATGAACATCTCCAGCGCCCGCGACATGCGCGAGATCGCTTCGCCGCGATCCCTGCCGCGCACGATCAGCTTGGCAATCAGCGAATCGTAATACGGAGGAATCACGCCTTCGGTATACGCGGCCGTATCGACACGCACGCCCGTCCCTCCCGGAGGATTGAACGTCGTGATCTTTCCCGCCGACGGCGTGAACTTCTCTGGGTGTTCGGCATTGATCCGGCACTCGATTGCGTGGCCGCGATGCACAATCGGCCCCTGCAATACATCCCGCATGTGCGCCCCGGCGGCGATCATGATCTGGCTCTTCACCAGATCCACATCGGTCACCATCTCCGTCACCGGATGCTCCACCTGGATGCGCGTGTTCATCTCGATAAAATGCAGCTTGCGATCCTGGTCCATCAGGAACTCAATCGTTCCCGCATTGGTGTAGCCAATCTCGGCCAGCGACTTGCACAGCACACTGCCAATCTGATCGCGCAATTCCGGCGTAACCTGCGTGGATGGCGATTCTTCCAGCAACTTCTGGTGGCGCCGCTGGATCGAGCATTCGCGTTCGCCCAGGCTGACCACGTTGCCATGCTCATCCGCCAGCACTTGAAACTCAATGTGGCGCGGATGCTCGACATACTTCTCCATATAAAGATCGCCATTGCCGAACGCGCCCGCTGCCTCCGCCGACGCAGCCTTGAACAATCCCGGCAATTCTTCCTCGTTACGAACAATGCGCATGCCACGTCCGCCGCCACCCGCCGACGCCTTCACAATCACAGGAAATCCCACCTGCCGCGCCCATTCCACTGCTTCGCCTTCGGAGGCAATGATTCCATCCGAGCCTGGCAGAATCGGCACGCCCGCTTGCTTCATGGCGGAGCGCGCTTTTTCTTTTTCCCCCATCAGCCGCGTCACTTCCGGGCGCGGCCCAATGAACTTGATCCCGCTGGTCTCGCATACCTCGGCGAAGTTGGCATTTTCGGCCAGCAAACCATAGCCGGGATGCACCGCGTCCACATTCGCGATTTCCGCCGCGCTGATCACCGCCGGAATGTTCAGGTAGCTCATAGCCAGTTGTGGCGGCCCGATGCAGATGGCCTCGTCGGCAAAGCGCACCGGCAGCGAGTGCCGATCCGCCTCGCTGTAAATGGCAACGGTGCGGACGCCCAGCTCCTTGCAGGCACAAATGACGCGCAGGGCAATCTCGCCGCGATTCGCAACCAGTATCTTCTTAAACATTGAGCTCTTTAAACATCAGGATCTCTGTAGGTCCCGCCTCGGCTCTCCGCGCCGAATCTCAGCGCTTAGCTGGTTCGTGCCCCTCAGACACAAAAAGGCGCGCCGGATGCGCGCCTCGGTTCTAATGACATTTCACCCTTTCGCCCGGATGGTGAACAACTCTTGCCCATATTCAATCGGCTGGCCGTTGCTACCCATCTTTTTCACGATTTCTCCAGCTACGTCCGACTCAATCTCGTTCAGCAGTTTCATCGCTTCCACGATACACAGCACCTGGCCGACTTCCACCATGTCCCCAACCTTGACGAAAGGCGGCGCGCCCGGCGAAGGAGCCTCATACAAAGTCCCCACGATGGGAGACTTCACGACGTGTAGGTTTTCTTCCGGAACGGCCGGAGTGGGGGGTGGAGTGGTCGCGGGAACCGCGGCTGCCGGTTTCGCCTCTGCCGCAGCCCCGGCGACATATGCCGGATAGGACGCTTCACTGTGCGCGTGGACCACGGTGGTTTGTCCCCCGCGCTTGATCTTGACCTTGACGTCGCCGCGCTCCAGTTCGAACTCGGCGATATCTTTTTCGATTAAGAACTCAATGAGTTCCTTCAGCTCTTTTTGATTCATTCGTATAAAGGTGAGACAGTTGGCCGCTCCGGGCCAGAATTATTTCGGCGGAAAACAGTCATACGCTCCAAATGAAGCACTCATTCAGCCTGCCGAATCCAACCTGCTCGAATCGAACCTGTTTGAATCGATGAAGACCTAAACTGACAGGAAATCCTTACTCGTCGGGGTTAAAACTTCGCAGCCATTCTCGCTGACCACCACCATGTCCTCGATCCTTACTCCCCATTTTCCGGGGAAGTATACTCCCGGCTCGATCGTGATTACCATGCCAGGCTTCAGGATCTCTTTCTGACCGGCCGCGACGCGCGGAATCTCATGGATCTCCAGCCCCACGCCATGGCCGGTAGAATGGCTAAAATAGCGTCCCAGACCAGCCTTGCGTAACACCCTCCGCGCAGCGGCATCCACCTCACCCACGCTGATTCCAGGCCGAACTTCCGCAATTGCGGCTTGCTGCGCTTCCCGCACCGATTCATAAGCGTGGCGGGCTTCTTTTGACGCAGTGCCCACCCATACGGTGCGAGTCTGATCCGAACAATAACCTGCGAGTATAACACCGAAATCGCACACCACGAACCCGCTGCCGGCAATGGGCTGGGCCGTGGCTCTTCCGTGTGGCAATGCCGATCTTATTCCTGAGGCAATGATCGTCGGGAACGACATCCCTTCCGCGCCCTCTTGCCGGGCACTGTATTCCATCTCCGCAGCCACTTCCGTTTCCTTTATTCCCGGTCGCAATATTTCAAGCGCTCGGTCAAATAAAGTCGCACCCAAGCGCACCGCCTTGTGGATCCTCTCCAGCTCCCCCGCATCCTTTACCATACGGACGCGTTCTATGGTTGGGGGCGCATCGCCTAGGCGCACACCAGAAGGCAACAGATCCACCAGCCGTTTTTTCTCGGCTACGGTCAGGTGCTCGCCTTCCACTCCGACGGTCCACCTGGTCCCCTTTTTGCGTCGCGTTCCCATCCATTGCCCAAGCGCCTGCAACACCGATTTCCGCGCGACTACGACCTTTGCGCCCTTTACCTCTTCACGCCCCTGTGTGTCATAGCGAACGTCAGTGAAAAAAACGCTCCCCGCTTCCTCGATCAGCAGAAAACCCGCGCTGCCAGTGAACCCACAGAGATATCGGATGTTAGGGAGATGGCTGATGAGCAGAGCATCGAACCGGGTCGTGGCGAGATGCTCCCGTAGTTTCTTCTGGCGCGCCTGATAGTTCATTGCTGCTGAGTTTAACAGGAGGGGTTGGGAAGTATTGAGTACCCAGTACCGAGCAAACCTTCAAAATGAAGTTCGCAGGCTCGGTACTCGCCACTCGGTACTCGGTACTTCCCGGCGCAAAAAGCAAAACCGCCAGCCTGACAGGTTCTTCAGGCCGGCGGTTTTAAATCTTCAACTGCGCGCTGCTATGTCTGAATAATTCGCGGCGTGATGAAGAAGATCAATTCCTGGTTCGAGGTGTTGACCTGCGTGTGCTTGAACAGGTTGCCGAGGATCGGAAGATTGCCCAGCAACGGCACCTGCGTGATGTTGATCGAGTTCTGCGTCTGGATGACGCCGCCGATCACCACCGTGCCGCCATCGGTTACCAGCACTTGCGTG
>JBAUVJ010000505.1:0-22711 GCA_049583165.1 Candidatus Sulfotelmatobacter sp.
ATCGAGGCAGCAACGCGAAGTGATAATCCTGAACCATAACCACCGGTTTGGGCGTGTCCTCGATTTCCTCGAGCACCGCTTTGGCAAACTTGCGGTTAACGTCTTGATACAACTGCCAGTCGTGTGCTCGAAAAATCGGTCGAGTGTGGGCGATGTGGCACAGCGGCCAGAGCCCTTCGTTGGAAAACCCGTAGTAGTATCCTTCTTCTTCTTCTTTAGTCATCCACACGCGGCGCAGCGTGTAACGCGGTTCCTCCGGCGGCACGCGAAGCCGGTCATGCGCGTCCACCACCTCCCGATCGGCATCTCCGCTGCCGTGGGCAATCCAGGTGCCGTCGCAGGCGTTAAGCACCGGTTCCAAAGCCGTGACCAATCCGCTGGGTGGAACCACCGCTTCAATCGACTTTCCAGTCCTCTGATGGATGTAAGGTTCGCGGTTCGATACCACAAACAACCGCCCGCCATCGAGCCGAGTCTGAATCTGCACCGCCAGCCGATCCGCGGTCCACATGGATTCTCCCGCCTCCCGCAAGCGTGCTTCATTCTCCGCTGCAGTGCGCGCCTGGCTAAGGCTTTCCGTTAGCGTCACCACTTCCCATGCCAGAGGCTTGAATAGATCCAGGTCGGGCATTTGTTGGCGAGACGAGATTCCCCCTGTGCGAAGAGCTCGCATCCATTGCGCCGCCCGCGCGATCGGTCCCGTGATGCTCCAGCGCACAATCAGCAGCGTGATCAGAACGATAAGAAAAACTTCGACCAGAATCCTCAGGAACGCCTCGCGCCAGGTCCGTAGACTCTGCGCATGAATATAAGCAACGTCGTGCACGATGGCGAGGCCGCCTACAACTTCATCCTGCCGGTGCATCGGCAGAGCAAGAACATGCAGGCGATCATCCCCCAGCCGGATAAATGAGCTTTCGGCCTTATCTTCCTGCATCGCCTTGGGAACGTCGGCAGGTGGCGCTATAAGACTAGGGCCTGAATCGGAGGTGATGGCTACCGGTTTACCTTGGCGGTCGTATACGGCTATGCCCAGCAAATGTTCGCGCTTGGCATAGTGCTGCACCACCCGCTGCAACCCTCTCGCAGAACCGTTTTCCCAAGACTTTTCAACGTTTCCGCCAACGATGTCCCCGAGCAAGTCCGACTGGTGCTGCAGCTCGCCTTCGAGTGCCCGTTTCTCCCGCAAAACTTCGTAGTAGGAAAAACCGAAAGAGACTAAGGCGATCCCGAGAATGAGAGAAACAATGAGTCGCACGCTCAGTAGCCGCATCTTTTGTCCTCCTGCCGTGGAAGAACGATGATACTCCGCCTACCACCCAGGTATCGACCAGACAAAACCTTACCTTCGTGCACTTCCGATCGGACGTTGTCGGCTATCCGCGTGCCCATTCCTCACCAACCGTAATCTAATAGGGAATAAAGCCAAAGTCATATACGGAGATTGCTTTAGGCGCTAAGGGGAAAAGCAGAATCGGCATCCCCTCGCATCCCGCCCTCGCGCGTCGCGCAAATTTTGGATCGCGCGAATGAAGAAGCTATACCGGAAGTAACCACGATCTACAGTAAAAACCCTAGAGTCACGTTACTGTTTACCGTGATACGAATTAGTGTCGAGTAGGTACATCCCCCTGCCTGCACCCAAGATTTTCGATGCCCCACGCTGTCCTTATTATGTTGGCATCTTCGTCCGCCGCAGCTCGCATGGAATTCGTGGAGACCATACCGTATGAAGAGAAACAGCCGAGCCGAGGTCACAGCTGTGGCCAACGGCGACTTCGAAGAAAGCGCCAACAGTAAGACAAACGGCGACTCCGCTCCTGAACCGGGTTCGGGTGATCTCAGCGTTATTCTGGCCGGCCTGCAAACCATGCGCAATGGCGATTTCTCCGTCCGCCTGCCCGGCTCCTGGACGGGACTCCAAGGAAAGATTGCAGACACTTTCAATTCCATCGTTTCGGCCAATCAGCAGATGGCTGAGGAATTAAAGCGTGTTGGACAGGTCGTAGGTAAAGAAGGAAGGACTCGCGAGCGTACACGTTTCCATCAATCCCACGGTGCTTGGGGAGACATGGAAGTCTCGGTCAATACGCTGGTAGAGGATCTGCTCCGTCCCACCGCCGAAGTTACCCGCGCCATCGCAGCCGTTGCCCAGGGTAACCTGACGCAAACTGTCCGCCTGGATGTTGACGGCCGTCCCCTCGAGGGCGAGTTCCTGCGCTCGGCCAGCATCGTCAACACCATGATTCAGCAGCTCGGCGTGTTCACCGCCGAGGTAACCCGCGTAGCCCGCGAGGTCGGCACCGACGGCAAACTCGGAGGCCAGGCGCAGGTCCCCGGAGTGGCGGGAACATGGAAAGATCTCACCGACTCGGTAAACTCGATGGCCAGCAACCTTACTGGCCAGGTCAGAAACATCGCGAAAGTCGCCACGGCAGTCGCCAGCGGCGATCTTTCCCGCAAAATCACCGTCGATGTGCGCGGCGAAATTCTCCAGCTCAAAGAAGCCATCAACACCATGGTGGATCAGCTCCGCTCCTTCGCCTCCGAAGTAACCCGCGTTGCTCGTGAAGTCGGTACCGACGGAAAGCTCGGTGGACAGGCCGTTGTGGTGGGCGTGGCCGGAACGTGGAAAGATCTCACCGACTCTGTCAACGCCATGGCCGGCAACCTCACCGCCCAGGTCCGTAACATCGCCGAAGTGACTACTGCCGTGGCTCGCGGCGATTTATCCCGCAAAATCACCGTCGACGTGAAGGGCGAAATTCTCGAACTCAAAGACACCATCAACACCATGGTGGATCAGCTCAACGCCTTCGCCGGCGAAGTAACCCGTGTGGCCCGCGAAGTAGGCACCGAAGGCAAACTCGGTGGACAGGCCCAGGTCCCCGGCGTCGGCGGCACCTGGAAGGATCTCACCGATAACGTCAACTTCATGGCCAGCAACCTCACCGGCCAGGTCCGAAACATCGCCGAAGTCGCAACCGCCATCGCCAACGGCGATCTCTCCCGCAAAATTACGGTAGACGTGCGCGGAGAAATTTTGCAGCTCAAAGAAACCCTGAACACGATGGTCGATCAGCTCAACCGCTTCGCCGGCGAGGTAACCCGCGTGGCCCGCGAAGTCGGCACCGAAGGCCGTCTCGGTGGACAAGCCAACGTCCCCGGCGTCGCCGGCACCTGGAAAGATCTCACCGACTCCGTCAACTCCATGGGCGGAAACTTAACTGGTCAGGTTCGAAACATCGCCGAAGTTACGACCGCCGTGGCCCGCGGCGATTTGTCCCGCAAAATCACCGTCGACGTGAAGGGCGAAATTCTCGAACTCAAGAACACCATCAACACGATGGTGGATCAGCTCAACGCCTTCGCCGGAGAAGTTACCCGCGTGGCCCGCGAAGTCGGCACCGAAGGCAAACTCGGCGGCCAGGCCCAAGTCCCGGGCGTCGCTGGCACCTGGAAGGATCTCACGGACAACGTTAACTTCATGGCTAGCAACCTTACCGGCCAGGTCCGAAATATCGCTGAAGTCGCAACCGCTGTGGCCCGCGGCGACTTGTCCCGCAAAATCACCGTCGACGTCAAAGGCGAAATTCTCGAACTCAAAGACACGCTGAACACGATGGTCGACCAGCTGCGCTCGTTCGCATCCGAAGTTACCCGCGTGGCCCGCGAAGTGGGTACGGACGGCAAGCTCGGCGGCCAGGCGCAAGTGCCCGGTGTCGGCGGCACCTGGAAGGATCTTACCGATTCCGTCAACTCGATGGCCAGCAACCTCACTGGTCAAGTCCGAAACATCGCCGAAGTCGCCACCGCCATCGCCAGCGGCGATTTGTCGAAGAAAATCACAGTCAACGTCAGTGGAGAAATTCTGCTGCTCAAAGAAACCATCAACACCATGGTGGATCAGCTCAACGCCTTCGCCGGCGAAGTAACCCGTGTGGCCCGCGAAGTCGGTACTGAAGGCCGTCTCGGCGGACAAGCCAACGTTCCCGGAGTCGCTGGCACCTGGAAAGATCTCACCGACTCCGTGAACTCGATGGCCGGAAACCTCACCGGCCAGGTGCGAAACATCGCCGAAGTCACAACGGCCGTGGCCCGCGGCGATTTGTCCCGCAAAATCACGGTCGACGTGAAAGGCGAAATTCTCGAACTGAAAAACACGATCAACACGATGGTGGATCAGCTCAACGCGTTCGCCGGAGAAGTGACGCGCGTGGCCCGCGAAGTCGGTACCGACGGCAAACTCGGCGGACAGGCGCAAGTGCCCGGCGTCGCGGGAACGTGGAAAGATCTCACAGACAACGTTAACTTCATGGCCAGCAACCTCACTGGCCAGGTCCGTAACATCGCCGAAGTCGCAACCGCCATCGCGAACGGCGATCTTTCGAAGAAAATCACGGTCGACGTTCGCGGCGAAATCTTGCAGCTCAAAGAAACGCTGAACACCATGGTCGAGCAGCTTCGATCCTTCGCCGCTGAAGTAACCCGCGTCGCCCGCGAAGTAGGCAGCGAAGGCCGCCTTGGCGGTCAGGCGAACGTCTCCGGCGTGGCAGGAACCTGGAAGGATTTGACTGACTCCGTCAACGCCATGGCCGGTAACCTCACCGGCCAGGTGCGAAACATCGCCGAAGTCACCACCGCCGTCGCCCGCGGCGACTTGTCGCGCAAAATCACCGTCGACGTAAAGGGCGAAATTCTCGAACTGAAAAACACCATCAACACCATGGTCGATCAGCTCAACGCCTTCGCCGCCGAAGTAACTCGCGTGGCCCGCGAAGTGGGTACGGAAGGTAAGCTCGGCGGCCAGGCGCAGGTTCCGGGCGTGGCCGGCACGTGGAAGGATCTTACCGACAACGTAAACGTGATGGCCGCCAACCTCACCGAGCAAGTACGCGGCATCGTGAAAGTGGTCACCGCCGTTGCCAGCGGTGAGTTAGCCCAAAAGCTTACCGTAAATGCCAAGGGCGAAGTCGCAGCCCTAGCTGAAACCATCAACAACATGACCGACACGCTGGCCACATTCGCCGATCAGGTGACAACGGTCGCTCGCGAAGTCGGCGTGGAAGGCCGTCTCGGCGGTCAGGCCAACGTCCCCGGCGCCGCCGGGACCTGGAAAGATCTCACCGGTAACGTCAACCTGCTGGCCGACAATTTAACCAACCAGGTTCGCGCCATCGCAGAGGTCGCAACCGCTGTCACCAAGGGCGATCTCACTCGTTCCATTCAGGTAGAGGCCAGCGGCGAAGTCGCCGACCTGAAAGACAACCTGAATACGATGATCGACAACCTGCGCCTCACCACCGATCGCAACACAGAGCAGGACTGGCTCAAGACCAACCTGGCCCGTTTCACCGGCATGTTGCAGGGGCAACGCGATCTGACCACCGTAGGTCGCATGTTGCTATCGGAACTGGCGCCCCTGGTGAGCGCGCAACAAGGCGTGATCTATCAGATGGGATCGGAAGAATCGTCGGAGATGGTGCTGCTCTCGGCCTTCGCCGGCGACGGCGAGGATGGACATCTTCGCCGTCTGAAAATCGGCGAAGGTTTGGTTGGACAATGTGCCTCGGAAAAACGCCGCATGTTGATCTCCGACCTGCCGCCCAACACGATTTCGATTCGCTCCGGTTTATTCGAAGCCGTTCCGCGAAACGTGATCGTACTTCCCGTACTGTTCGAAGACCGTGTCAAAGCCGTCATTGAGCTGGCTTCCTTAGGCAACTTCACAACCTCCCACCTGGCGTTCCTCGAGCAGTTGACGGCCAGCATCGGCATCGTGCTGAACAGTATTGAAGCCACCATGCAGACGGAAGGCCTGCTCAAGCAGTCGCAGCAGTTGGCCACTGAACTCCAGATGCAGCAAAAAGAATTGCAGCAGACCAACGAGCAGCTCGCGCAAAAAGCGCAACAGCTTGCCGAGCAGAACGTCGAAGTCGAACGCAAGAATCAGGAAATCGAGCAAGCCCGTCGCGCCCTGGAGGACAAAGCCAAGGAACTGGCTCTCACCTCAAAGTACAAGTCGGAATTCCTCGCCAACATGTCTCACGAGTTGCGGACGCCCCTCAACAGCATTCTGGTTTTGGGCCAGCAGCTCAGCGACAATCCCGATGCCAACCTCACTCCCAAGCAAGTGGAGTTTGCCCGTACGATTCACGGCGCAGGCACCGACTTGTTGAATCTGATCACGGACATTCTCGATCTTTCCAAGATCGAATCCGGAACCGTGTCGGTGGAAGCGGAGGAAGTATTCTTCGCCAGCATGTTGGACGCGGTAGGTCGTCCTTTCCGTCACGAGGCGGAGAACCGCCATCTCACCTTCGAGGTACAAACCGATCCCCATCTCGCGCGCAGTGTGGTCACCGACTCCAAGCGTCTACAGCAGGTGTTGAAGAACCTGTTGTCGAATGCCTTCAAGTTCACCGAAATCGGAGACGTCCGTCTCGCCGTATCTTCCGCGAGAAGCGGATGGTCCGAGGATCATCCCATTCTCGCCAAGGCCGCTTCAGTCGTATCCTTCGAGGTGGCCGATACTGGAATCGGAATTCCGTTCGAGAAGCAACGCATCATATTCGAGGCCTTCCAGCAGGCAGATGCCGGCACCAGCCGCAAGTACGGCGGAACCGGTCTTGGTCTCGCCATCAGCCGCGAGCTGGCCAGCTTGCTGGGTGGAGAAATTCAGCTTCGCAGCGCTCCCGGCCGCGGCAGCACGTTCACTCTTTACCTGCCGCAAACCTACGTGGGACCCTCTACGTCGAGTGCCGCTACGGTGGAAGCCCGGGTTTCGTCGGCGATTTCGCCAGTCCAACTGGCGGTCGCTGGCATCACCGAGCACGCGGTCGAAAAAATTGAGGACGACCGTGAAAATCTTCAGCCCGATGATGCGGTCTTGCTCATCGTCGAAGATGACACGCACTATGCGCGTGTCCTGTGCGATCTATCGCGCGACAAGGGTTTCAAAGTTCTCGTCGCAACCCGTGGCGCGGAAGCTCTCGCGCTCGCGCAGGAGTACCACCCCACCGCGGTCTCCCTCGACGTGTTCCTCCCCGACATGCTGGGTTGGACCGTCCTGAATCATTTGAAACAGGATCCTGCCACTCGGCACATCCCCGTGCAGATGCTTACCCTGGATGAAGACCGCCACCACGGCCTGGCCCGCGGAGCCTTTGCATTCGTCACAAAACCGACCACGCCGGAAGGCCTGGAATCCGCATTATCTCGCATCAAGGAATATGCTACGCCCCGCCGCAAACGCCTGCTCGTGGTGGAAGACAATCCCGGCGAGCAACTCAGCATCAAGGAGCTTCTGGGTTACGACGACATCGACGTTACGGTGGTTTCCACCGGCGCAGAGGCAATCGAGGCCGTCACCGTGGAGTCTTTCGATTGCGTCGTTCTCGACCTTCGTCTGCCGGATATCTCGGGCTTTGATGTGCTCGAGCGATTCAGCGACATCCCCGCATTGGCCGATCTGCCGGTGGTCGTCTTTACCGGCAAGGAACTTTCGCCCGAAGAAGACGCTCGCTTGCATTCGCTCGCCCGCAGCGTCGTCGTAAAGGGCGTGGAGTCGCCCGAACGCTTGCTCGATGAAACCGCGCTGTTCCTGCATCGCGTCGTATCGGATCTTCCGCCGGAGAAACAGAGGCTGCTCGACCGCCTGCACCGCTCCGACGACGCGTTGGTCGGCAAGAAAGTGTTGGTCGTCGACGACGACGTCCGCAACATTTTCGCCCTGAGCAGTGTTATAGAACGTCGGGGCATGACCGTGCTCACCGCCGGCACCGGAAGGGAAGCGATCGCAAAACTCGAATCGACTCCCGATATCGCCATCGTTTTGATGGATATCATGATGCCGGAGATGGATGGTTACGAGACCATGCAGGTGATCCGGCAGAACGCTTCGTTCCGCCGCCTGCCCATCATCGCTCTCACCGCCAAGGCGATGAAGGGAGACCGCGAGAAGTGTCTTGAGGCAGGCGCTTCGGAATATTTAGCCAAACCGGTGAACACTGAGCAGCTGCTCTCATCGTTGCGTATGTGGCTGCATCGGTAAAGCGTCATCGGGCAGGTAGTCCTGATCTTCGGGGAAATGAATGGGCTTTGACGAAAAAGTAAATATTCTCATGGTGGACGATCAGCCCGGGAAGCTGCTGAGCTATGAAGTCATGCTCGGCGGCCTCGGCGAAAATCTGATCAAAGCCAACTCTGCCAAAGAAGCCCTCGAAATTCTTCTCAAGACTGAAGTAGCCGTGGTGCTCATGGATGTCAGCATGCCCGAGCTCGATGGTTTTCAGCTCGCGGCCATGATCCGCCAGCATCCCCGCTTTCAGCGCACTGCAATCATCTTCGTCTCAGCCGTACATTTAACCGACCTCGACCAGCTCAAAGGATACGAGCACGGTGCGGTCGATTACATCTCCGTTCCCGTGGTTGCGGAACTCCTGCGCGCGAAGGTCAGGGTATTCGCCGACCTGCACCGCAAGACCCGGCAACTCGAAGCCCTGAATCGCGAACTTGAGCAGCGCGTACTGGAGCGCACTGACGAGTTGGCCCGGAAGGCCGAATTACTCTTGCGCCTCAACCTGGAACTCGTAAGCAAGAATCAGGAGCTCGATGCCATCATCCACACCGCGCCCGACATCATCTTCAGCCGCCTAGCGGACGGCTCCCGGGATTACATCAGCGACCGGTTTTATGACTACACGGGCGCGGCTCCGGGTTCCGCGCATGGCTTTGGATGGCTGGATTATGTGCATGCCGAAGATAAGCAACAAGCGGTCGAGCACTGGATGCATTGTGTCGAATCAGGGGCAAACTACGAAGCCGAGTATCGCATGCGGTCTCAAGATGGACCATTTCGCTGGTTCCGGGCTCGCGCGCTCCCCATCCGCGACAATGACGGAAAGATCGTGAAGTGGTACGGAACTTGTTCCGACATCCATGACAGCAAAGTTCTGGAACAATCCATCCGAGACAACGCCACTCAACTGGAAAAAATGGTGGATCGCAGGACCAATGAGCTACAGCGCCTTTCCGTCCGGCTGATGACCCTCCAGGACCAGGAGCGCCGCCGGATTGCCCGCGATCTGCACGACGGCTTGGGCCAGGAACTGGCCGTCGCCAAGATGGTGCTGGACAAAATACTTCTGCAAAAATCCTCTAAGCCTGACGATGACTCCTGGGCGCAGGCTAGCAGCATTATCGATCGCGCTATCCAGCAAGTCCGCACCATGTCTCACCTATTGCACCCGCCCTTGCTCGACGAAGTCGGCTTGCTCTCGGCTCTCTCCTGGTACCTGGACGGCCTCGCCAAACGCAGCGGCATTGAGACTTCCCTGGACGTGCAGCCCCAAGAGTTCCAAAGGCTCTCCAGCGAAGTCGAGACCGCGATCTTCCGCATCGTGCAGGAGGCCCTGACCAATGTCTTCCGCCATTCCGAGGCGCGCAAAGTCTGGATCACTCTCGCGCAGCACAAGGGCAAAATATCGGTCTCAGTGAGAGATGACGGTAGAGGAATCGGCGAAAACATTGTCGAACTGCGGCCCGATAGCGTGGGCGTCGGCATCGGAGGCATGAGGCAGCGCGCCCGGGAACTCGGTGGCGAATTGCGATTGAGAAATGCTGAGCCCGGCACCGTTGTGGAACTTACCATTCCCGCCAACTCCAACTCGCAAGATCCCAACGCCGTCATGAATGTCTTCGCCTCGAACTGAACCATTGCTAGCCTGAAATCCCCGGTAGTGGCTCAGTTGCCGGAAGTAGATGAACCCGACCCATTTTCAAACTGAGCCACTACCAAATCCCCCTCTCACTCGCTTTTGTCCGGAGCTTTCTCTGCGTTTTTTGTCAGCTTAGGCGTCCATCAATACAGCAAACACTGCATGTCTTGGGTTTCAGGGCTCTAGCCCGCTCTAGAGTATCGAAACGATCGTACTAGCCTCTGAGCCAGAATCAGATTCACTTTACAGCCACAACCGGATGGAAGCATAACGCTGGAAAACGTTACGGTGGAGGTCGTACGAATCCAAAACAGTTGCTCGCTTCGAGCACGGAAGAGGTTCAGTTATGGCAAGAATCAGTTCTACTTTCCCGAGATTTGTCCTGGTGCTCGGCGCTAGTTTGTTGCTGCTCGTCGGCATGGGATTTTCTCAGGACGACAAGAAGGACGAAACAAGCATTCAAAAACGAATCGACAACTCCGCCAATGTTCTCAACGAGATCATGGGCACGCCCGACAAAGCGATTCCTGACAAGGTGATGAAGGATGCGAAGTGCATCGCCGTCATTCCTTCAATGGTGAAAATCGCGGTCGGCTTCGGCGGAAGCCACGGCAAGGGCATTGCTGTCTGCCGGCTGGAAAGCGGTGCGTGGAGCGCTCCTGCGCCGATCACAATCACCGGCGGAAGCTGGGGATTGCAGCTTGGCGGTCAGGCAGTCGACCTCGTATTGGTCGTGATGAACCAGCAGGGCATGGAGCAGTTGCTCTCCAGCAAGTTCAAAATCGGAGCCGATGCTTCGGCTGCCGCTGGTCCCGTTGGGCGTGACAGTGGCGCTGACACTGATTGGAAGATGAAAGCAGAACTTCTTACCTACTCCCGCGCGCGCGGACTTTTCGCCGGTGTCGATCTTGCCGGCTCCGCCGTCACCCAGGATAAGGATGAAACCCATCTACTTTATGGAAAGTTTGTACCCTTCGAAGAGATTCTGACCGGGAAAGTTCATCGTCCTGCCGGAAGCGGAGCCTTCGAAGCAGCCGTAAGAAAATATGCCAACCAGGCTGCGGACCACGGCGAGTAAAAGACGCCGCGAGGAACCCAACCAATCGGTGGAGGGGTAGTTCTTGCCAAACTCGGTCCGTGGAGAGGCCGAGTTTGGCTCTTAAAAACGAATGAAGGCAACAAATTCGATCGGAGGGGGATAAACATGTCAACGATTCTAGTCGTGGTGCTGGTGCTGTTACTGATTGGAGCGCTTCCTTCGTGGCCTTACAGCCGAGGTTGGGGATACTATCCCAGCGGCGGCCTTGGCCTCGTAGTGGTGGTCCTGTTGGTATTGCTTCTAGCTGGCCGACTTTAAAAAATCAGTTCAGCACACTTGGGAGAGCAGACCAAAATCTGCTCTTTTTTTTCATTCCGGGGATTTCGCTTCTGTGGAGGGACCGGCGACGGTGAATTCGGTTACTTCTGTTGCGCACCGTGACGATCTGCATCTTTATCTTTGACTTGCGTTTGCTGCGCCGGAGGTGCAACGGCATGATCCGGCTGCCTATCGGAACGTTCGCTCGTAGCCTGCTCTCGCACAGGCTGAGAAATCGGCTGCGGCTTCTGCATCTCTGACCACACAATCAGCTGAGCTCCTAGGGCATCCGACGATGGAGGCACCGGATTCGGCTTGGGCGTCTCTTGTGCAATCATGGCCGGTGCACTTGCCCATAGGATCCCTGTGGCGATCCAAAGCTTTGTCATTCGTTTCATAAAATGCCTCGAAGACAAGCGGCAATTCTTTTTCTATCGCCCTGGCAACGAACCGTCCATACCCGCTCTTCCGTAACAGGGGAATAAAGCGGACCCACTAATCCTTCGCGTCCTGTAGCGTCCTTCTGCAAAATACAAGGTTTCCTGTATATGCAATGCGCAGCTGCATCATTAGGCTTTATTACCTACTCGACAGACGCCCCCATCGGGCAGATGCCAGCTCCCAAGCGTGAGCTGGCATCTGCTTCCTCCAAAAAGATTCCCGGGCCGCTTACAGGACTTGGCATCCTGAAATACACAGCTGGCAGGATTCGTAAAAGCCGGGACCTTGTCCTATGGTCACTAAGCAGGTTTGAATCCGTAAGCTCGAATCCTGAAGGAGGAAGCATGCTCTACTGGACGCTGGTATTTCTGGTCGTAGCTCTCATCGCCGGAGTGTTGGGTTTTACCGGCATCGCGGTCGCAGCCGCAGGCGTGGCCAAACTGTTGTTCTTCGTTTTTCTCGTGCTCTTCGTGCTCTCGCTGGTCACTCACATGTCGCGGCGAGGCAGCGGCGTCTGACGGCTCTGCCGGTGGTTGCGCATCAAAATAGAGAACGGCGGAATAACGCTCCGCATCAAGAACGACAATCCCGGAAAGAGCTTGTCGCGTGGCCTGCGCCGCTTTGGAGCCGCGCAATCTTATTCCCTATCGCACAAGCTCATCGGGATTCCTCGTTCCACCTTGAGGCCTGTTGCACCAGCGCGCGGTAGCATTCGCAGGAAGCTTCCTCCAGGCCTTTCCGGTTCACGATGCTCAGTTGGCCACGCGTATAGTCGATCAGGCCGGCTCTCTGAAGAATAGAAGCCGCCACTGTAACGCTGGAGCGTCGAGTGCCCAGCATGTGAGCCAAAAATTCCTGGGTCAGCGGAACGAGATCAGAACTGATTCTGTCCTGGCTCATTAGCAGCCATCGCGCCATGCGTTCATCCACCCCATGCAGTCGATTGCAGGCAGCCACTTGAGCCGACTGCGCGGCCAACTGCTGCGAATATCGGTGCAACCTTATTTCCAAGACTCGGCACTTCCGCAGAACCTCAATCAGTGTGCTCGCGCTCATGCGGAACGCCGAGCCTTCGATCTGAACAATCACGCGCGACCCGCTGCTGGCAAAACCCACGATCAGCGGCAATCCCACAAAACCTTCTTTGCCGGTCAGCCCAACCTCAACGCTCTTTCCATCCGCCATCACATTCAGCACGGACGCCAGGCCGCTGTTCATAAAATAGACATGCCGGATCGGCGCCCCAGCTTCATTGAGAACATCATGGGTTCTTAGCGGCATGAATACCAATTGGGAATAAATGAGCTGGCACTCTTTGTCCGGAAGGTTGAGCAAAAGGTCGTTCTCCAGCTTGTTTCCGTCCACTTCCGTGCCTCCGGAATTCGGACGGATACCCCGAACTGATTTAATCAAGAGAGCTCCTGCGAATCGGCGATCTTCCACCGTCTTCGCCAGTCTTCCCGGAGCATGATTCCGCTAATACGCCGGAAGTCCCGCATTTTCATGCTTATGGAACCGTAATGCGGAACTCGCGATAGTAGGGGATTCGCAAGGCCCTGTCTGCCCTTTACCCTTCACAAATATGTGCGAAATAGCACAGACAAACCGTCCCAAAGAGCGTAGGCTTACCTCGTCTCTTCTAGCACCCTCCGCCGTGGCCGTTCTGGCCAAACGGTTCCTGCGAAATCAGATGGCATTTTCGCTTGTGTGATCGGAAAGGACCACGCATGGCAAGCCAATCGATTCGAGGTGCTCCAGTCCGTTTTAATAAGCGAGAGATTGACCGTCGTGAGGTCGGCAATATAATTCTGCGTGGCCTTCCCCCGGCAGAATGGACGCAGATCTTCCCCTCCCTTGAGTTTGTACGGTTAAGACTTCACCAGATGTTGCACGAGGCCGGTGAGCCCATAAGATCAGGATATTTCTTGAATGAAGGAATGGGTTCTGTCCTCACCGTTCAGCCCGATGGAGAGAGTGTTGAGGTGGGCCTGATCGGCAAAGAAGGCTTCGTCGGCTTGCCCGTAGTCTTCGGTTTCAAAACCAGCGCCTTAAGAATTATCACGCAGGGAGACGGCACCGCCTACCGCATGGACGTAGGAATTCTGCAAAACCTGTTGCCGCATTGCCCAATACTTCAGCGTCAGCTGCAACGCTATTCGATGATTCTCGGAATTCAGTCAACTCAGCTTGCCGCTTGCAACCGCCTCCATGACGTGGAGGAGAGATTAGCCCGATGGTTGCTTATGTGTCACGACCGGATTGGCGGCGAAACTCTTCCCTTAACCCAGGAATTTCTCTCTCAGATGCTGGGAACTCGCCGCTCAACCGTCAGCGTCGCCGCCGGTGTGTTGCAGAAGGCGGGAATGATTTCTTACACTCGCGGCAATGTAACTATTCTGAATAAATCGGGATTGGAAGATGCTGCCTGCGACTGCTACGAAATCATTCGACAACAAAAAAGTCGATGGCAAGCCGAAACCTCCTGAACTTCTCCCACTTTTCTACAAGCGCAGCATCCCGCCCAGTTTGCGCAACGAACGCAACACTGGCTGAATCAAATTTTCAGCTTCACATTGGAATTTTTCCTCTTGTTTGTCTTCTCTGCAATCGGGTAAACAGCGTAGGCTCCAATCCCATATCGTTTAGATGCCGCTACAGGCACGTCATTCCGCGCCATAACGCCCTCCGCAAGTAAACCGCTCCCTGCTTCCCGGCATCTTACGTCGGTCGGAAATTCAGCACACCACTTCGATTTTCCGGCAATTTTTAAGGAGCGTAAATTAAATAAGGAGCGTAAATGCCGAACCAGCAAGGTCCACACAACTCCGCCCACGCTCTATCGACCGCGCCCTCATTCGGCGGGCTTAATACTTCTTATTCTGGCCGCGAATCGTACGCCCTTCGCGAAAGACCTCTCCAGGTTGTGAGAATCAATCCGCCCATGCCCCTGAAATATCAAAAGCCGCTCGGCCCCGATGCCATCTGGGGCCAATACAATAACTACCGCTCCAACGGTCTCATGGGATCTGCGGTCGCGCACGTCGTCGCATTGGCCCTGATCATCGGCGGATCCCTGCTCGGCCACAAAGTGGTGCCCCGCGTCGAACAGCATGAGACTGTGACATTGATTGCTCCTTCGCCGGATTCCTATGCTCTTCCCGTTGCCAAGCAAGTCGTGAGCGGAGGCGGCGGAGGCGGCGAGCACGATCCATTGCCCGCGCCCAAGGGAAGGCTTCCTAAGATTGCAATGCAGCAGATTACTCCGCCGACCATCATCATTCACAATCTACATCCAAAGCTGGCCGTTGAGCCCACGGTTGTCGTTCCTCCGCAAGTGCGTGTTGCCGAGAATCACATGCCGAATCTGGGCGTTCCCACAGCCGCTCCCATGCCTTCCGCGCCTCCTTCAAATGGCACGGGCTCAGGCGCCGGCATCGGCTCCGGTTCCGGTGGTGGTGTGGGCGTTGGTCACGGGCCCGGCGTAGGCGCTGGGAGTGGCGGCGGAATTGGCGGCGGCGTCTTCAAAGTTGGCGGCGGAATTTCGGCACCCCAGCCGCTGGCCACGCCCGATCCCGAATACACCGAGCAGGCTCGTCAAGCCAAGACTCAGGGAACATGCATCCTCTGGATGATCGTCGACGATCAAGGCCATCCCCGCGATATTCGAGTGGTACGCGGACTTGGCTTTGGCCTGGACGCGAAGGCAATCGATGCTGTGAAGCAATGGCGATTCCAACCCGCAATGAAAGACGGCCGGCCAGTAAATGTCCAAATCAGCGTGGAAGTTGGCTTCCGTCTTTACTAGAAGCCAAAAAATCTTTGGGTAGGGCACGGCTTCCAGCCGTGCCGTTCGGAAACAACAAAGACCCCGGGGCTTCAGCCCCTGAGGCCCCACTTCACCTGGTCAGTCCATCTACGGGAAAGTTTCTAGCGATTGGGTTTTTACTCGCTAGTTGTTTCTTGCGGCACGCTCTCAAGACTGAAAGCCTGCCGCATTTTTTTTGCTGCAAGCCCGCAGATTTTTTTCTGCGATCTTCGCGCCCAACACTTTTGTGAGAAAAAAGTTTCGCTAAAGTGCACAAACTATTCATTTTCCACGGTACAGCAAATCCGACATTCAATTACAGGAGCAGCCTGATGGGACCGGAGTTGGTGCTCCGTTACTCTCTGTTCGACGCTGAACACTTCCGGAATTCTGGAACTCAGCGCAGCCGATCGTAAGGAGACCTACAGTGGCCACATGCGTTATTTCCGCGACCGCAGCAGACCTCATCCCAGCACGCATTGAAACTCAGCGCGAAAACCCGGAACGCACCCTGGTACAACGCGCCCAAGCCGGCGACCAGGAAGCCTTCGCTACTTTGTTTCAATTACACAAGAAAAGGGTTTACTCCGTTTGCTTGCAGATGACCAAGGACGTGGCCGATGCCGAGGACCTTACTCAGGAAGCTTTCCTCCAGGTCTTTCGCAATATCAACTCATTCCGCGGCGACTCCGCTTTTTCCACCTGGCTGTACCGGATTGCGGTCAACACCGTATTGATGAAGTTGAGGCGTCGCAAAGCGCCTCCCTTGCTCTCGCTCGATGAGCCAATCTCGCCCGAATCTCCTTCGCTCAAGCGCGATGTCGGCACAGCCGACCTCAACCTCAGCGGGGCAATCGACCGCATAGCATTAAACCGGGCCATCGAAGAACTGCCCGTCGGATGCCGTCAGATTTTTGATCTGCACGAAGTTCAAGGATTCCAGCACCACGAAATCGCACGACAACTCCAATGCTCGGTTGGAAACTCAAAGTCCCAGCTGCACAAAGCAAAGATGAAAATGCGCGACCTGTTGTTCCCGAATGGCGGACAGCCGCGCACCAGAACGGCCACGCTTGTCGGCAAGGCCTTGGCCAAGAGTTCGTTGTGACTTTTCGTCGCGCAAGGACAAGGGGTAGGAACAAGGAAAGCGTCTTCGCGATGATTCCGAGTTTGCAAACGGCAGGAATTCGAAAGGAATAACGTCTGTGCTGCTGGGAGCCGTAGTAGCCGTTGGTAGTAACAATCAGTGGTGCAGCCAGGACTCAACCATGCCGCTCGATGCGGCGGGCGACGTCCAGAAATCCTTGCTGTCGGAACCATTGGAATGCGTCGAGATCGCCGGTCGTTCGCTGGCGGAGCGCATCGTCGAAGGCTTTACTGCCGTGGATATGGTTGTCGCCGTCCTCGTTGAGTCCGGCACAAGCTTGCCCAGATTTCGCGCCGCCTATCAAAACGTAACCGTCGAAGTTGTGCGGGATCTGAGTTCAGCAATCAGCCAGAAGCTTTCAGATTTCTCACAACAGGGCATCGACCACGCTTTCGTCAATTGTGCGGACACCTTTGCAGAAACCGATCTGCTTGATCTTTTCTGTTTTCATCGCGAGTCGCGGCAAAGGGTTACGCCAACCTGCGACCAGCAAGGATCGCTGGCTCTCTGGGTTGTCGATTGCGCTAAAGCGGAAGACGTTCCCGTTGAAACTTTGCTTCACGATGCGCGTTCCAACGCCGCTTCACGATATTTCATTCGCGAATATACAACTCGTCTAAACGATCCTCGCGATCTGCGCCAGTTTGCCTCCGATATGCTTCGCGGCCGCTGCCAGACCGGTCCCAGCGGCCGGGAAGTGCGCCCGGGAGTTTGGATCGATGAAGATGTCGAAATCCACCGTCGCGCGCGGATTGTAGCCCCGGCTTATATCGGCTCCGGCTCAAAAATCAAGGCCGATGCCTTGATCACTCGCTTCAGCAACGTAGAAAGGGATTCTTGTATCGATTGCGGCACCGTAGTCGAAGACAGCTCCATCCTCGCCGGTACAACCGTCGGCATTTGGCTGGATATGTGCCATGCGATCGCCAGCGGAAACAGGCTGTTGAACCTCGAACGCAATGTCCTGGTCGAAATTTCCGATCCGAAAGTTCTGCGCTCCAGCAGCGTCGGCCACAAGTTCGTGCCGAGCGCCAGCGGTCAGCCCGAGCCGCTGCAAAAAGTTTCTGATTTACAGGAAGCGCGCCCGATACCAGGCGCATGGCAGTTAGGTAGCAATCTCATTCAGGAGTAAACGACATGAGTACCCGAGGTCCGGTAATAGTGATGGAGTTACCCGAGAAGCTGAACCACGCCGCCGTCAGTTCTTTTCTGGAAGAACTACAGCCCCTCTTGGAGGACGATCGTCCGTGCATTGTTTTGGACTGCTCGCAGATTCAGGACATGGACAGCGCTGGAGTCGAAATGCTTCTGCATTGCCTCGAACAGGCCATGAAGCGCGACGGAGATCTCAAGCTGGCTGGCGTTTCGCCAACCTCGGCGGTCATCCTCGAATTGATGCGCGTGGATCGTCTCTTCGAAATGTTTGAAACATCCGCTGCCGCAGTGCGGAGCTTCCAAATCTTTGCCTTGGAGACAACTGCTCAGAGCCAGCCCTGGTATGCCGCGCCGCATGGGCTCGCCGATCTCAAGGCTACCGGTTAAATCATGTGGCGTCGGAGGCTGCCCGTGGATGAATACAAGAAATGCAGAAAGACAGTTCTGCGAGTGGCGCAGAACGTTCTGTTATTGTGCCTCTCCGTATCCCTGGCAGTTGCCCAGCAAGCCGGCGGCGTCGCGCAAACGCCAACCGATCGAACCGCGCAATCTCCCTCGCTCGCTCAACTTCCAGATAGCCCCGGAACAACGCTCGCGAAGTTGCAAGCGCCAACCTCGCCCCGAGCCGAATCCCAGCAACCTCCGCAATCCGAGTCCCAAAAACAACAGTCCGAGGCGCCATCCGCTCAGTCCTCAAGCCAGCAGTCAGAGAGTTCGTCGCAGGCTCCACAAAGGCCCGTGGGCACCGCCGCGGCCGAGCCTACGCATGCGGCTGGAATCGCCGCCTCCCAGCCTGCGGGAGTCGCGATCGCGCCCGCGAAGCAGCACCGGACCCGGACCATCATAATTCGTGTCGGTGCAGTCGTCGGCGCCGCTGTAGCTGTCGGAGCCGTGGTGGCGCTCACTGCGGCCACGTCGAGTAAACCGCCGGGCGCTCACTAAACGGGCTCAAAGAGGAGAAAGCAAGCTACCAACGGTTTTAGAGATATGCGGGCTTCCGAGATGCGGCGAAATAATCCAGTAACTGTTGTGAGCTTCTCCGGAATCGACGGTGCTGGCAAAAGCACCCAGATTACTGAGCTTCAATCCTGGCTCGAAAAATCCGGATTTCGCACCGCGCTTCTCACTTTCTGGGATGACATCGTTGTCTTCTCCCGCTTCCGTGAGTTCGCGAGTCTCAAAGCATTCAAAGGAGACCGCGGAGTCGGCAGCCCCGAGAAACCCTTGCAGCGCCGCGACAAAAATGTCACCTCGTGGCCCATTACTCTGGCTCGTCTCGGCCTCTACCTTGCCGATGCCCTCCACCTCGCCTTGAAGGTTCGCCAAGCCAAGAGAAGTGATGTCGATGTCGTAATCTTTGACCGTTATATCTATGACGAGCTCGCCAATCTTCCCCTCAGCCAAAAATTTGCGATTGCATTTACCAGGTTCGCGCTAAAACTGGTTTCCAAGCCAGACATTGCTTATGTAATCGACGCCGATCCCTCGGGCGCGTACGCACGTAAGCCCGAATATCCTCTGGAATTCGTTCGTCGCAATCGCTACGCATACCTCGCTCTCGCCCGCATCTCTGGCGCTATGACTGTGGTTGCTCCCGATTCCATCGAAGCCATGAAACAAAAAATCAGAAGTGAAATGGTGCAAATTCTTGCACATAGCCAGCGCGCTGGGCTACACCACCATTCCGCCGTTCTTTCCCCCACGCAAACCAACATCTCACCCGGCGAACTCATCGAACATTGATTGAAGATTGACGATTGACGAACCATGATCGATGGTTTTCGATCGGTAACCATGATCGAGCCGACGATCGGTGTGAGGCCCGCCCAATAATGAAAATTTGTCTGGTTACCACTTTCCCGCCCAGTCAGGGAGGGCTAAGCGAATACGGTCTCCATATCGCCCAGGAGCTCCAGCGCAATCCTTTTATCCGCCTCACCGTTCTGGCCGACAAACTCTCTTCCTCCGAACCTGAGTTGGAAAATTATTCCGTTCAGCGCTGCTGGTCATTCGACGATCCTGCCAGTGGGTTTCATATTTTGCGTGCAATTCACAAACTTAAGCCCGACGTGATTTGGTTCAATCTTCTTTTCAGCACCTTTGGACGTAATCCGCTGGTTGCCTTCGCCGGACTTCTCACCCCACTTCTCACCCGTCTGAGCGGCCGCTACACCCATGTGACTCTGCATCACCTGATGGACACGGTGAATTTGAAAGACGCCGGCGTCCGCCATCCCCGCGCCTATCGCTTGGCCGGAGCCATCGCTACAAAAATGCTTCTGCTCTCCAACTCCGTCTCTGTGCTGATGCCCGGCTATCGCAAGATCCTGCACGAAAAATACGGTCGCGATAACATTCATCTCCGCTCCCACGGCATCCTCTCGCGGGAGCCCGAATTTCCCCGCTTCGAACTCCGCGGCAATCCGGAGCATCGCATTTTAGCCTTCGGCAAATGGGGAACTTACAAGCGGCTGGAACTGATGATCGAAGCATTCCAATACGTGTCGGAAGTTTTACCGAATGCCAGGCTGGTGGTCGGCGGAGGCAACCATCCCCAGGCCACCGGCTATGTGGAATCGATGAAGAGGCAATACGCGGGAAACTCGAAGATCGAATTCACCGGCTACCTTCACGAAGATCGATTGCCCGATCTTTTTCAGACGTCTTCCGTCGCCGTCATGCCCTACACTTCCTCCGCCGGCTCCAGCGGAGTCGCGCACCTGGCCTGCGCCTACGGAGTTCCCATAGTCTGCGCCGATCTCGAGGATTTTCGCCAGATGTCGGACGGCGAAGGCATGGCCATCGATTTTTACAAGCCCGGCGACGCCAAGGACTTGGCCGCCTGTCTCATTGGTTTTCTTGCCAACGCAGACCGCCAGCGCTCAATGGCAGAGCAGAATTTTTCCGCCGCTCTGCGCATGACGATGCCCAACATCGTCCTGAAGTATCTTCGCCACTTCGAATTGGAGCAGCGAACCCTCGCCTTGCATCACATCACCAGGTTTCGCAAGCTGCCCAGCTGGGTGCCCTCAAAGTCGATCTTGTTGCGTCTCATGACGCGAAACTCGCTGGGCTGGGTTCATCGCTCGGCGGTTCACCCGCGAAACAAACGTCTACTGAACAATGACGTTGACGGTAGTGGAAAGCTGGCTGGCGCTCGAACTCCCATTGATGGTAACGGAATAATTCGTGGCGCTGGCAGCAGCGGCGCTCCCGCCGGGAACGGTTCCGCTGCCCACGGTTTTTCCTCCGCACGAAGCTCCAATCATTCCCAGGCCGATGACAGCGCACAGGGCGAGCATCTGGGCCCCCCGCTTACCCGAACGCTTTCCAAAAAGTCCCACCCCGAACAGCCCGAAGGGCAACAGCCACGTAGCGTAAACGGGAAAGAGCTTTCTCCCTTGGGGCAGATTCATCCCTTTAACGGCGGCGTCGGAAATGGTAAGAACGGACGTAGCGGTGCCAGCTCCCGGAGTAATGGTAGCGGGCGAGAACGAGCAGCTCAACGTGTTGGGGATACTCCCGCAGCTGAGCGCGATGGGATTGTTGAAAGTTCCGGACTTCAGCGTCGCCGTGACGGTGAAGGTTCCTGACATCCCGGCAGGAATCGTGATGGTTGCCGGCGCTGCGCTGAAGCTCAACGTTGTCGGCGCCGGCGGAGTGATCGGAGTGGGTGTTGGTGTCGGCTCCGCCGCGCTGCAACTCGGACTGTAAGCCGCGCCCCCGGTGATCTGATTTGCCAGAGTTGGTTTGCCCACGGCTTGCACAAACATCTGGTAACTGCCCGCAGGGACCGGAAACCCGCAAAGATTGAGCGAGTGAACTCCCGCGGCAATGTCTGTCAGCGCCATCAGGTTCTCTCCATCGGAGCTGATGTACACAGTGTAGTGATCCACCGTGTTTTCGTTTCCGTTGGGCGTCCACTGCAAGCTGTTCGCGGCCACCGAACTCGACAAGGTTAAGCAAGTGTCGATCCCGGATTCGACCTCCGTGGCTTCCTCGTAATCGTTCCAAGTCACCAGTTGTAGGTACGGAAGCTGTTTCCCCGCGTTGTACATGCTGTTGAGCTTGGAAAATGTTTGTAACCATGTCTGGCCGCATTGCTGGCCCATAATCCGGTCTGATCCCCACGATGCCAGCGTGTCGTTGAATCCTTTATAGGTCGCGCCTACGGTCTCCTCGCTTCCATGCGACAGCCCCGCATCATAAAAACTGCTGAGGTAATTCATTCCATAGTCGGCGGCGGTTGGCATCACCCACGAATAACTTCCATCGCTGAGAGCCTGGGTGAATCCACTATTGTTCTGGAAAATAAGAACCGGATGCGCACTCATGGCCGCGATAGCGGCGTTCCAGCTGACCGAAGGATACGACAGACTCACGTTGAAATTCGTAACCACCGGCTGCCCTTGGATCGTCATATAAGCCGGCGAAGAAAAATAAGTCTGCTCGATGTATTGCAGCTCGCTGACCAGTGCCTGCTGCGGCGAACATCCTGCGCAGGAATACCATTGGATCGCGCCCTGGTCGATCATAATCGCAAAAGTAAATCCTGGATGACTCTCCGCCGCCGCCATAACCAGTTGCGTCGCCTTGTCGATCGAATTGCCCGGTCCGTACCAATCGATGATTACGCCATCAATGCCGCGGCTCACCATGTCGTCAATCTGGCTCTGCACTTGCGCCGGATTCGTCTCGCTGTAGCCGATATTCATGTGGTTCGAACTACCGAACCACAAAACCATATGGGCGTAGACCTTGGTGGTAGCGCCCGGATAAAGCAGCGTGTGGATATCGACCTTGCTGATATTTCCGGCGCCCTTGTTGTCATTCGACTGCGTCGTAAAACTGTTGGCCGCGCTCGTGTTGTTCGCGGTCTGGGCGGCGAGGGTTGTGGTGGGAACTACGTAATTAGAGCTGGCCGAACACAGTGTAGATGCAGCCACCAGTGCAGCGGCAAATGCAAGTTGCGTAAAACGCATGATTCCTCAGGGGCGGAGGTAGAGCCGAGGATCTTGCTTCGGATCTGGAACCAGACTGGGGAAGGCGCCCGCCTATAAATTTGCCCAGAACTGGCTGGTCTATTG